>JBDTWH010000192.1:0-9692 GCA_040006795.1 Actinomycetota bacterium
CCCGGCGCCCTTCTGTGCCGTGCCCGTCGCGACCCCGCGCCCGTCTGCCCTGCGCTGTCGCGACCCGGCGCCAGGCATCACTCCTTCAGCCGGATCATCCCCTCCTGGGCGACCGTCGCGAGAAGGAGGCCGTCCGAGTTGAACATTCGGGCTGCGGCCAGCCCGCGTCCGCCCGAGGCAGACGGAGAGGACTGGGTGTACAGGATCCAGTCGTCCGCCCGCCCCGGCCGGTGGAACCACATGGCGTGGTCGAGGCTGGCGACGCGGAGCCGGGGGTCGGACCAGGCCAGGCCGTGCTTGCGAAGGACCGGCTCGAGCAGCGAGTAGTCCGAGCAGTAGGCCAGCACCGCGGCGTTGACCAGCGGATCGTCGGGCATGTGGCCGACTGCCCTGAGCCAGACGCTCTGCTGCTGGGCGTGCTGTCGCCCCGGGCGGATGTAGATGGCCCCCTCGACGTGGCGCAGGTCGATGGCCTTCTCCTTCGACCAGAAGTTGGCCTGAGGGTTGTCAATCCCGGCAAACACCTCCGCCAGGGTCTCCATGCGCTCGGGGTCGGGCGCGGCGGGAATATGGTCCTGGTGGTCCAGTCCGACGGTCTCCGTCTGGAACGAGGTGATCATCGAGAGGATCGGCTTGCCGTACTGGATCGCGTGTACCCGCCGGGCCGAGAAGGAGTGCCCGTCCCGGAGTCGCTCAACAGCGAAGCGAAGCGGATGGTTGGAGTCGCCCGGGCGCAGGAAGTAGCCGTGCAGCGAATGGATTCGGCGTGGATGGTCCGCTGCGTCCTCAAGGTCATTGACGGTCCTGCCGGCGGCGATGATCGACTGCGCCAGAACCTGTCCCCCGAACACCCGGCCGTGTGGCATGGGCTCGCTCCGCCCGATGAAGACGTCGGCGTCGGCCACCCCCAGGTCGAACCGGTCATCGTCGGCAGCGCCACCGGCCGGGCTGCGGGCCGACGCGGCCGACTCGAGGTCAAGAACGTCGAGCAGGTCCTCAAGGGGGCCGAGAGGGGCGGCGTTCTCAGGGGTGGTCACGAACAGGACCATATCTGCCCTGCTGCGATGATGGCGCGATGAGCCTGCGCCCCTACCGAGTCGATGTCCCGCTCCGATGGTCCGACATGGATGCGTATGGGCACATCAACAACGTCCAGTTCCTGCGCTTGCTCGAGGATGCGCGGGTGATCGGCTTTCAGGCCTGGTTCGGCCAGGACCGCACCCTGCTCCATGAGGGCGTGGTGGTCGCCCGTCATGAGATCGAGTACCTCGCCCCGCTGGATTTCCGGCACGCACCCATCAGCGTGGACATGTGGGCGACCAAGATCTCCGGATCCAGCTTCAATCTCGCCTACGAGGTGTGCGATCCCGCCGATGTGGGTGCGACCATGTATGCGCGGGCCGAGACCACGGTGGTCGCCTACGACTTCGCCACGGCTAGCCCCCGCCGGCTGCGTCCCGACGAGCGGGCGGTGCTCAAGGGCGTGTCTGGCGATCCGGTGCCTTTCCGCTGGCGTGAGCGTCAGGTCAGGGATCACTGACTGAACGCAGCGTGGTCAGTGCCCGCGGCTTGGTGCGCCGACCGCTGAAGATCACGAGGGCGGCGACGACCGCCAGGGACACCCAGATGAGCTCGAAAGCGCGGATGTCCGAGCCGAGCGGGTCGTGCATCGTGGCGAAGACCGCGCTGGCCGCGGAGATCCCGAGGACGCTCCCGAGGACGTCTGACACCTGCAGGGAGGACGAGGTGCTGCCGTGGTCGCTGACCGGTGACAGCGCCAGGGAGAGCACCGACGTCGATGACATGGCCAGCCCCATGCCCAGGCCGCACAGGGTGGTGGCCAGAGCCACCAGGTAGGAGGGCCAGCCGAAGGTGGCGATCGCAGCGAGCAGAAGAACGCCGAGGGCCAGCGACGCGCCGCCCCCGGCGACGAGCTCGGAGCGGCGGTTGTTCAATGCATGGTGGCCCTGGACGAAGGAGCCGAACGACCAGCCCAGTGCGCCGACGGTGAGCATGATGCCGGCGGTCGCGAGGCGCAGGTGACGTTCGGTCACGAGCATGAGCGGGATGAAGGTCAGGGCGCCGTTGAACGAGGCGGCCATCAGGAACCGGCTCATCATGACCGAAGGGAGCCCGCGGGACATGAGCAACGTGCCGGCAGGGACGAGCCGGGGTGCGGTTGCCGCGATGCCGGCCAGCCCCATCGCTGCCACGGCAGCGGGCAGGGCTCGTGCGGGCGCGAGCTGGGTGGAGCCCCACTGCATGGCGCCGGCGGAGACTGCGACGCCAAGGCCGAGCAGCGCCAGCCGGCGGTGGCCCGACCGGTCAGCCGCAGCGTCATCTGCGGATGACTCCCGCGGGTCGGCGGGCACCTTCGTGTCGGCCGGCACTCTCTGGTCAGCGGAGGACCCTCCGCTGATCTGGTCGCGCTGCCGGCTCACCACCGCGAGGGTCACCGCGATGGGCGCGATCACGAGCAGGAAGACCCAGCGCCACGACCACGTCGAGCTCACCCAGCCGGCTGTCGGCGGGCCGATCAGTGACGGGAGAACCCAGGCGGCGGACACCCAGCTGAACACCCTGGGACGTAGGGCATCCGGGTATGCGCGGCCGATCACCACATAGAGCGCGACCACGATGAGCCCGCCGCCCAGACCGGCCAGCAGCCGGCCGGCCAGCAGCACCGTGAACGTCGGAGCGAGCCCGGCCATCGCCGAGCCGGCTGCCATCAGCAGCTGGCCGGCGAAGAGTGAGGGGAGTGGACCGCTGCGGTCCGCCCACACTCCAGCCAGGACGATGCCGAGCAGCTCGGCGGTGAGCATGAACGAGAACGCGAGCCCGTACGACCGGACTGCGTCCAGATCCCTGGCCACCGCCGGCATGGCGGTCGAGATGGCCATGTTCTCGAACGCGATGATGGTGACCAGGGCAAGGAGGGCGATGGTGAGCAGCCGGTAGTGCGGCCCCATTGGTCCGCGGGGTCGCGTCTGCCGCCTGTCCGTGCGGATATCGGACGTCACGTGGTCACGCCTCGATTCGGGCTACGCGCTCAGCCATACGGTCGTGTCGGTGGGGACCAGTCCGCCGGGGGTCAGCGAGCCACTTGAAACCAGGACCTGCGCTCCAGCCGGCACAGCCACAGGCTCAGCGCTGAGGTTGGCGATGACCAGGACGCGCTCGCCAGGCGCCGGTTCGTTCACGAAAGCCACGACTTCCCCGGGGTAGCCACCCAGCCAGCTGAGCGAACCCGCGCCAAGCCCGCGGTCGCGGCGGGTTGACAGCAGCGCGCGATACAGCTCGAGGGTTGAGTCCGGGGCGCCAACCTGACGGTCGACCGCAAGCGCCGCATAAGACGCCGGCTGCGGCAGCCAGGTCTGGCCAGAGGGGCCGAAGCCGTATGACGGCCTGTCGCCTTCCCACGGCATCGGCACCCGGGCGCCGTCCCTGCCCCGCTCGGTGAACCCGCTACGTGGCCAGGACGGGTCCTGGCGGACGTCGTCGGGCATGTCAGTCGAGTCGGGCAGTCCCAGCTCCTCGCCCTGGTAGAGGTAGGCGGAGCCCGGCAGCGCCAGCATCAGCGTCGTGGCAGCCCGCGCCCGACGCAGGCCGAGGGCCGCGTCCGGCTGCGGGTCGCCGATACCAATTCCGTTGGGGCGCCGGCGTCCCACCGGGAGCCCGAGTCGTGAGGCGTGGCGCACCACGTCATGGTTGGACAGGACCCAGGTCGTGGGTGCCCCGACCGAGTCTGCTGCCGTCAGGGACGCGGTGATCGCCTTGCACAGGTCGGGTGCCCGCCACTGTGCCTGCAGGAACTCGAAGTTGAACGCCTGATGCATCTCGTCATCGCGGACGTAGCGGGCCAGGCTCTCGGGTGAGTCGACCCACGCCTCTGCGCAGAGGATGCGGTCGTTGTCGTCCGAGTAGCCGTCTGCCCCGATCGGGTTGTACGAGTTGAGGATCTGGCGCCAGGCCCGGTAGACCTCGTGCACCCCCTCCTGGTCCCACATCGGCGGCCGCTTGCCCCGGTGGTCGTGCGGGACGCCATCGGCGTCGCCGAGCAGGTGCAGCGGCTCGTCCCAGTCGGGAAGCCCGGCTTCCTTGATGAGGGCGTTGGCAACGTCGACCCGGAAGCCGTCGACACCGCGGTCGAGCCAGAACTTCAGCACGTCCTCGAACTCTGCGCGGACGTGAGGGTTCTCCCAGTTGAAGTCAGGTTGCTGGGCCGCGAACAGATGGAGGTACCACTGGCCACCGGTTGCGCTGCCCAGGTCTTCGTCAGACTCGACCCTGGTCCAGGCCGGGCCTCCGAAGACGCAGAGCCAGTTGTTCGGCGGCAGGTCTCCGTGGGCGCCGCGGCCATCACGGAAGGTGTAGCGATCACGCTCTGGGCTGCCGGGCCCGGCAGCCAGCGCAGCCCGGAACCACGGGTGCTCATCCGAGGAGTGGTTCGGGACGAGGTCGACGATGACCTTGAGTCCGAGGTCATGAGCAGTGGCCAGCATGGCGTCAGCGTCATCCAGAGTCCCGAAAAGCGGATCGATGTCGCGGTAGTCGGCGACGTCGTACCCGGCGTCCGCCTGCGGTGAGAGATAGAACGGCGAGAGCCAGACAGCGTCCACCCCGAGGTCTCGCAGATAGGGGAGCCGGGCCGTGACACCAGGCAGGTCCCCGATGCCGTCACCGTTGCCGTCCGCCCACGAGCGGGGGTAGATCTGGTAGACAACCGCAACGCGCCACCACGCAGGCGTGGCGGCGGGGCGAGCGTGGACCGTCGACGAAGCGGGACCACCCAGGGGCAGGTCGGGCATCCCGGCGTGAAGATAGGCGGTAGAGATGTTATTCCTCCAGGGAGTTGACCATGGACTCTGCGGCGTGCTCGAAATAGTCGCGCAGGGTCAGGTAATGCTCGGGGGCCAGGTCGAGGGAGTCGACCGCTGCCATCATGTGCTTGAGCCAACGGTCGCGCTGGGCGATGGTCACCTTGAACGGGGCATGTCGCATTCGCAACCGCGGATGGCCCCGGTTCTGCGAGTACGTCGTGGGGCCTCCCCAGTATTGCTCGATAAACATCCGGAATCGCGTCTCGGCAGGGCCGAGGTCATCCTCCGGGTAGACAGCGCGTAGCTGAGGGTCACCGGCAACACCCGCATAGAACTGCCGGGCGAGCCTGCGGAAGGTCTCGTGCCCTCCCACCTGGTCGTAGAAGGTCTCATTGGTCATCGGACCAGTCTCTCAGCCTCAGGGGCGCGGGGAGCCACCCTGCCCACCTGGATCAGGGCGAGCGGGGTGGCACCAGGGGCGGTGGGCGGATCCCGGCGGCGTCGAGAGTGGCCTTGACCCGCTCGCGGATCTGGCGGGACACCGGGAAGCTCTCGTTCGGCGCGCACTTGGCGATGATCCGGATGGTGATCGCGCCTCCCTCCAGCGACTCGACCCCTGCGACCACAGGTTCCTCGAGCAGCCTTGGTGTCCACTCGGGCGCCTCGTTCAGCTCGCTGGCCACCTTCCGGATCAGTGGCAGAACGATTTCCAGGTTCTCGTCGTAGCTGACCTGGATGTCCACCACGGCCGTCGACCATCCCTGGGACCGGTTGCCGATCCTGATGATCTCGCCGTTGCGGATGTACCAGACGACTCCGCCGGCGTCCCTCACCTTGGTGATGCGCAGGGTGACGTCCTCGACGGTGCCAATCGCCTCGCCCGTGTCGATGACGTCGCCGACGCCGTACTGATCCTCCAGAATCATGAAGATTCCGGACAGGAAGTCCTTGACCAGGCTCTGCGCGCCGAAGCCGAGCGCGACCCCGACGATGCCGGCCGAGGCCAGGAGGGGTCCTAGCGGCAGGCCCAGAGCGCCCATGATGGTCAGCAGCGCCAACGTGGCGATGACGAACGTCGATGTGCTCTTGAGGACGGCACCCATGGTGGCTGCGCGTTGGGTGCTCCGGGCCTGGTTCAGCCCGGCGGCCTGGGCCAGAACGCGGGACGACCGGCCTGGAGTCTGGCTCGCGTGTCCTGCTGCCCTGATCAGGGCACTGTCGACGACCCGGTCGATGGCTCGGTGCAGGACCCAGCGAAGGACTACCGCCCCCACCAGTGTGCCGATGATGGTCAGGCAAGGACCGATCAGCCACCACCAGTCGGTGACCGCCTTGTTGCTCAGCTGTTCCAGGGTGCCAGGCGTCATACCCACCATCTTCGCCAAAGGAGTGGGCACATGCATGCGCGCCACTCGTGAAACACTCGTCCCATACCGTTCCGCTGCCTTTCGAAAGAGATGTCGTGCCGACTTCCGAGCCTTCGCCTGCACTCACCGAGCTTGCCCGCGCGTCCGGGGTCGCGACCGATTACTGGGACTGGCAGGGAACCCAGGTCATCGTCAGCACGAAGACGATCTCGGCGGTCCTGCAGGCTCTCGGCGTGGACACCTCTGACGATGCCGCCGTCGCGAAGTCTCTGGCCGGCGTGAGCGACCGTACCTGGCGTCGGACGCTCCCCCCGATCGTCGTGTCCCGCCAGGGCTCGTCCAGATGGCTCGCCGTGCACCTGCCCGACGGCGAGTCGCTCCAGGTATGGATGGTGCTCGAGGACGGGACGCGCCGCGAGCTTGCTCAGGTGGACAACTACGTCAATCCCCGGATGCTCGGCGAGCAGCTCATCGGTGAGGCGACCTTCGATATTCCCGGCGACCTTCCGCTGGGCTGGCACACCGTTCATGCTCAGGTCGGGCAGGACACCTCCTCGTCCCCGGTTGTCGTCTCACCCGCAGTCATGGCCCTGCCGGCGGCCCTCCAGCAGAACCGGGCCTGGGGACTTCTGTGCCAGCTGTACTCCGTCAGGTCCCATCAGTCCTGGGGGCTCGGGGACCTCGCGGACCTCGCCGACATGATGGCCTGGGCGGCGGCCGACCTGAGTGCGGACTACGTCCTGGTGAACCCCTTGCACGCGGCCGAGCCGGTGGCACCGATGGAGCCCTCCCCGTATCTGCCCACGTCCCGGCGTTTCGTCAACCCGATGTACATCCGGGTCGAGGACATCCCCGAGATGGGCTATATCTCCTCGGCGGAGCGGCAGCTGCTGGAGTGGCATGCGGACGATGCCAGGACGTTGAACGACGCTGACACGATCGACCGTGACGCGGTCTGGTCGGCCAAGGTCGCGGCGCTGCGTACCGTGTTCAACCAGCCGCGGTCGTCGCGGCGCGAGCGGAGCTTCACCGCGTTCTGCACCCGCGAAGGCCTGGGCCTGCTCGACTTCGCCACGTGGTGTGCGCTGGCAGAGAAGCACGGGCTGCCCTGGGGTGAGTGGCCTGACGACCTGCAGGACCCCCGCAGTCCCGCGGTCGAGGCCCTGCGCGAGCAGATCGGCGATGAGGTGGAGTTCCATCGCTGGCTGCAGTGGATTGTCGACGAGCAGCTTGCCGCCGTTCAGAGACAGGCGAGGGAAGCAGGGATGTCGATCGGGGTCATTCACGATCTCGCCGTCGGCGTCCATCCCGAGGGCGCCGATGCATGGGGACTTGCCGATGCGCTCGCGCGCAAGGTCACCGTGGGTGCTCCTCCGGACCAGTACAACCAGCTGGGCCAGGACTGGAGCCAGCCACCGTGGCGCCCGGACCGGCTCGAGGAGCTCGGCTACGCGCCATACCGGGACATGCTGCGTACCGTTCTGCGACATGCAGGTGGCATCAGGATCGACCACGTCAGCGGGTTCTTCCGCCTCTGGTGGGTTCCGGAAGGCATGCCTGCCAGTGAGGGCACGTACGTCCGCTACGACCATGAGGCCCTGATCGGCATTCTGGCCCTCGAGGCGCATCGGGCCGGCGCACTGGTGGTGGGCGAGGATCTCGGCGTCGTGGAGCCCTGGGTCCGGGACTACCTGCGCGAGCGCGGCATCCTCGGTACGTCGATCCTGTGGTTCGAGAAGGATGCCGAGGGCAGGCCCCTGCCTGCCGAGGCTTATCGCGAGCTGTGCCTGGCCACGGTGACCACCCATGACCTGCCGCCCACCGCGGGCTATCTGGCGGGAGAGCACATTGACCTTCGAAACGACCTGGGCCTGCTGACCCGTTCGGTCCAGGAGGAGCGGACCATCGACGCCGGGGCTCAGGGTGAGGTCCTCGACATGCTGGTCGAGCGAGGTCTGCTGCTCAGGGGTGCCTCTGGGTCGGAGGTCGTGGAGGCCCTGCACCGCTTCCTGTCATGGACCCCGGCCAAGCTGCTCGGAGTTGCCGTTCCGGACCTCACCGGTGATCACCGCACGATGAACCAGCCGGGCACAGACGAGGAGTACCCGAACTGGCGCCTGCCGCTGGCCGGTGCCGATGGAAAGCCCGTGATGCTGGAGGATCTCATGACGTCTCGCTGGGCCCGTCGCCTCGCCCGGTGCGTTTCTCAGCGCTGACTGGTCAGTCCCTTTCAGGTCCCTCGCGTAGCCCGTCAACCAGCGTCCGCAGACCGGCCACCTCGCTGCGCAGCAGCTCCACCTCTGCGGCCAGGCCGAGCAGGGTCAGACCCTCCGCTGGAGCTGACTGGTCCGAAGCCGGCCACTGCTCAGATGGCTGCCTGATCTGGGCGTGCTCGAAGTCCACGAGCAGCTGCCCGTATCGCAGCTCCTTGCGGCCCGGCTGCCGCTCGAGGCGGGCCACGAGCGGTTGATCCCGCTCTGTCATCGCATCGAGCGCCTCCTGGACCTGTGCGACCGTGTCGAACGGGTGCATCCGCTCTGACCGGGTTCGCAGCTCAGCAACCGTCTGAGGTCCCCGCAGCAGCAGGACCGCAAGCACCGCCATCTGCCCCGCGGAAAGCGTGAATGAGCGGTCGAGCAGGTGCTGGTGCTTGTCGCTGCGCTCTCCCGTGCGGTGAACCATCCGCAGCAGCCCCTTCTCCCGAAGGCTTCGCGCCGCTATCCGGATGCTCGAGACGTCGTAAGCGACCACCGGGTCCCGGTTCGTCGTCTGGTTGCACGCCGCCATCAGGGCGTTCTCCGTGAGCGGGTACTGCTGCGGGGTGGTGAGCTGCTTCTCGACCAGGCAGCCCAGGACCCGACCCTCTTCGCTCGTCAACTCCATCAGCACACCCTAGGCCCGCCCAGCATCTCGAGCAGGCGCTCGATCAGTGGTCTCTGGCCCTTCACCAGCTTGACCCGTGCGACCTCCATGGTGAACCAGCCGGCTTTGTCGATCTCTGGAAAAGACCGCATCTGACCTGATCCAGGGGGCCACTCGAGCTCGAAGGTGTTGCTGACGACGCCGGCCGCGTCGAAGTCTGCCTCAGCAGCCCACGCCGTGACCAGCTTTCCCCCGGGCTGCCTGACGCTGCCCAGGCCGCGATAAGCGGCCGCGGGAGGTGCGGAGCCCAGCTCCTCCTCGAACTCCCGCTTCGCCGCCTCGAACGGATCCTCGCCGGGCTCGTACTCACCCTTCGGTATCGACCAGCCACCATCGTCCCTCCGGGCCCAGAACGGGCCGCCCATGTGCCCAAGCGGCACCTCAGGCACGATCCCCTCGTCCCGGTTGTCGCGGTCCTGGTTGTTGCGTCGGTAGAGCAGCAGACCGGCGCTGAGCTTCCTGGGCATGAGACCATCCTGCCGCTCGTCCCCGCCAGGGGGCTTCGGCTGGTCTCCCATCCCACTGAGATTGAGCCACCGCGCCCGGCGAAATGCCGGCAGAAATGCCGGCAGAAATGCCGGCA
>JBDTWH010000193.1:0-8231 GCA_040006795.1 Actinomycetota bacterium
CCGCGATAGACCTTTAACCCACCATGCATTTCCAACACCAACCAACAATCATCGGCAGATACGTTTCCGGGCCGCCCGAAAGGCGACCCGACCTACCAATATTGGTAGCATGCGTGCCGCTATTAGATAAAGGCTTGGAAATGTCTACTTCGTGTTGAAAGTCGTTGGTAGCGTTATCCTTTCGTGTTGGAGGCCGTATTCCTTCGTGAAGTCGGCGTATACGTCAGCGACGCCGTCCTATTCCAGTGGAGGGGGTACCTTTTCGGTGAGGTTGACCAGAGCACGAGGCACTCGAGGTTTCGAAGGTGACCCATCTGGATCGAACCCGAGCGTCAGCGGTCATGAACATCAACGAGTCCCACCACACGGCGAGTCCTTCAGACCGAGGAGTGAGAGATCGCGCGGAGTCTCGAACGGTCCGGCGTACGGTCGCAGCGTGAGCGACCCTGGTGACGTAGTGCCCCGTTGGCAGATGGCGTCATCGGTGCAGCAGAAGAGCCCTATTTGCGGCCAAATGAGTAGGTTGTTTTGGGGTCGAAGTTGTCGTTTGCAGACGCGCAATAGGCTCCGCCCGACGAATCCGACCTGCGACTGTCAGCTGGCCTCTCGCGCGATTTCGTGTTCGACTGCTCGCCGGATCCAGTTGGAGACCGACCGGTCATCAGCAGCCGCCCGATTTCGGATCTCCTTCAGGAGCTCCTCGGGGAACCGTACGGGCACAGGCTCGCTGAGCTTGGCCCTGCGACGCACGGGTGGCCCGTCGGGCACCTGGTTGTCAGGTTCGGCGTAGAAGGCGTTCTCCTGCTCTGGTGACATGTTGGTGTTGGTCATCGGTCCTCCCTGAATCGTCTTGCGAGGTGGTCGGCTGCCAGGTAGCAACCGATCGGTCGGCATCTGCTGAGGTCACCCGTTGTTGAAGGGGCCAGGGGCACCATCAGAACCTGGCCACCGACTTCGGCGACCATGAGCCAATGAGCTGGCGGCTTGGCGGGATAGAACAACGGCTCACTTGCCCACATGTCTCTGATGTCGTCCACGCCCAGATGTGGGTGCTTGAACAGGTGGCTGACCTGGTGATCGATCTCGAACGGCCAGTCATCGTCAAGGAGATCGGGATCAAACCGTTCCACAGCCACCCTTATAGTGTATTACAAATGACTACCGATGACTACGGTGTCCGCCCGCTTTCGTTGGTCTATATGTGATGCCAAGCGCGCTCCGTCAGCGGCATGAGCATGCCCGTCGAGGCCGATCCCCGAGCGAAAGAATCACGTCACACGCGGCTACTAGAGACTTCCCTGCAGGGCCGGTGTCTGGCCAGACTCGGTCCAGGTGTCCGGCGGGAGGCTCTCCACGCGGCTGCCCACCCCACTCGGGTGTGGCTCTCTTCCGGTCTGCAGTCCGTCGGGCACCGTGACGAGGCGTGGCTCGAAAGGGGACTGCCCAGCTCGTAGTAGCACTGCCCACCTCGCCGTCCCTACCGGTACCAGGAGAAGCTGGAGAACGTTATGGCGAAGGTGATCATCGGGGTCGATCCCCACAAGCTGTCGGCCACCATCGAGGTCGTCGATGACCGCGAGAAGTTGCTCGGCTCCGGCCGGTTCCGCACCGACCAGGCCGGCTACACCGCGATGCGGACCTACGCGAAGACCTGGCCGGAGCGGGTGTGGGCGATCGAGGGCAGCAACGGTGCCGGCCGTCCCTTGGCGCAGCGTCTGCTCGAGGCCGGCGAGCACGTCGTCGACGTGCCTGCCAAGCTCGCCGCCCGGGTGAGGCTCTTCGACACCGGGCACAACCGCAAGACCGACGCGCTTGATGCGCACTCGATCGCGATCGTCGCAGTGCGCACCAAGACCCTGCGCGTGCTACGTCCCGACGGTGAGCTCGAAGCGCTGCGGATGCTGTGCGACCGCCGCGAGGAACTCACCCGGCTGCGGGTCCAGACCGTGAACCGGCTCCAACGACTCCTGGCCGAGCTGGTCCCCGGCCAGGCCAAGAAGGACCTCACTGCCTTGCAGGCCAAAGCGATTCTGGCCACGGTGCGCCCGCGCGACATCGCGGGCAAGACCCGGCGCCGGATTGCCGCAGAGGAACTCGCCGACCTGGTCGCGGTCGAGGCGAAGATGAAGAAGGCCACCGCCGAGCTCAAGGTCCTGGTCAAGGCCCGCGGGTCACGGTTGATGGACCTGCACGGTGTCGGACCCGTGGTCGCTGCCCGGACCCTGGCCGGACGTCGGCGACATCGCCAGGTTCGCTGACCGCAACCGGTTCGCGTCCTGGACCGGGACCGCACCCCTGGACGCGTCCTCGGGTGAGCAGAACCGGCACCGGTTCTCCCGAGCCGGGAACCGGCGGATGAACCACATGCTGCACATCGCTGCGATCAGCCAGATCCGCCTCGACACCGACGGTCGGGCCTACTACCGGCGCAAGCTCGCCGCCGGCAAAACCAAGCTCGAAGCGCTGCGCTGCCTGAAGCGCAGGATCTCCGACGCCGTCTACCGCCAACTCCTCGCCGACACCCAACAAGCCCAGCTCGTCAGCGCCACTGAACCAGTTGGCACGGGTCCGGGAGGGCACTGCGGGGCGTCTCAAGAATCCAGCGCGGTCGACCTGCCCCCGCACATCGACACTTCGGATCAGCCACTTCCCGGACCCGCGAACCCCACGCTACAACCGCCTCAGTCCGCACGGAAGCCCTCCCGCTCAAGGACCACGTCGGCCACCGGTTGACAACAAAGGGGAGCCGAAAGGACGCAGCTCGTCCACCCGCGCGGATCGCGCCAGACATCCGGTAGTTGCCGGACGGCACGCAGCTGCGCCTCACTGCGCGTCGGACTCGATGGCTGGAGGCCGATTGTGAGAGGCAGCCTTGGGTGCTTGATGCCGATCTCCGCGGCGCATACATGCGTTTGAGTGCGTCAGATCCACCCCGCTGCGTTGTGGCCTACCGCGGCAGGCAACGCATCCGACCACGGCCAAGGAAAACCCGAGCGAGAGGAACTACGATGGGGCACGCCGACAAAGCTAGGAACGCCATGCAGGACGCGAAGTTGTCTCTCGAAGCACCCCCGGCATGAATATTCGGGCGAATGCCCGAAGGTGACACCATCTGGCGCACCGCCCGCCGACTCAGCGAGGCTTTGGCAGACGAGGTGATCATCGGCGCAGATCTGCGCTGGCCCGGACTCTCAACTGCCGACCTGCGAGGTATGCGCACCATGGAGGTCGCCTCGCGTGGGAAGAACCTTCTGCTGCCATCCAAAGCACGACCGGTGTGCTGCGCCACGGAGAGACGCGCTTTGTCCACGGCCGGTCCGGCCGGCCCTGTCAGCGCTGCGGCGACGCGGTCCGGGGCAGCGTGATCGGCGTGCCTCCGCAGGACCGCGCCTTCTTCTACTGTCCCACCTGACAAGGCGGCCTAGCTCCAGGGGACGAGGGACGACGTCAGGGGCCGCTCGGCTCCTCAGCCCGCTCGGCCGGTCGGCGGCGTCTCGTCTAAGCGACCTCGCGGACGTCCGCTGATGCGGAGCCACGACAGGAACACGCCCTGGTTTGGCCTCATCAGCGACGAGTTCATCCGGCGGCAGCCACATCTTCGTCCAAGCCCTCGAGGCTGACATCCTCGTCTACGCCAAGGGATGGAACGAAGACCCCGAGCCATTCATCTGGACCAAGCCCGCCGAACAGATCCTCGAGTCAATCGGACGACTTCTGAGACGGATTTCCGGTGCAGGACATTAGTAGATCCTCGCTGCTTTTCGACTCCCTACCGGGCCAGCCGCGTCATCGGCCTGCGGAACAACGGCGGGAGGTAGCGCAGCATCAGCACCGACCACGTGAGGTGCGTCAGCGCGGACGCCTCGACGCCCCCCGAGGCCCGACGTTGCAACCCGAAGAGGAGGCCCATGACGACACTGGCCAGGACCAGTGCGGGGTTCCGTGTCGAAGCAGTGGCCAAGGCGTATGCCGCAGTCGACTTGGCCACCGGGTGCCGCCCACCTACGGCGGCATACAGAGCACCTCGGAAGAACAGCTCCTCGGCGACGCCGTTGGCGCAGGTGGTAAGGACGACCAGTGGGGTCGACCCGCGGTCGGCAAAACGCAGCACACGGGCGACGGCGTTGTCCAGCACGGGCACGTGACGACTGACGTGCGCAGCTCCGTAGAACAGGCTGAAGGCGCCGACGCCGGTCACCACGGGGGTCACGATGGGACGCCGCAGCGTCTCGTCGCGCGTCTGGATCTGGCCCAGATGCAGCGGACCGGACGCCAGGGCGCCACCGGCCCACGTCGCCGCGACACCAAGGGTGAGAACGTAGAACCGCCGCGATCCGGGCTTGCTGGACAGGGACAGCCCGAGAAGGGTGGCCCCCGTGATGCCAACTCCTGTCAGGATCCGGCGCCGGCGAGCATGCGCCTCATCCGTCTCGCCGTGGTCGCGAGGGACCTGGTGTCTGAGCGATCTGGGGAGCAGACCCGCGACGGTTGCGCCCCCGCCACGGGGTCGCGCGTGCTTGAGCTGGCTCGTCACTTCCGGCGCACCTCCCGGGCCCGTTCGGCCAAGGCCAGGCGGACCGCTTCGTCGTACCCCATCGGATCGAACGGCACCAGGGCTCGGATCGAGTCGTCGCGGACAACAACCTCGTTGCTCATCGAGTCCACCAGCGCTCGCGCCGTCTGAGTGTCGACATCAGTGACCAGGGTGAGCCACAGCGACGACAGTCGCGGGGTCAGAAGCGGCACCGGCATCACCATGAATCTGCGTCCCTCGATCTGCGCCACGCGCCGCATCATGGTGACGTACTCCAGCACCTCAGGGCCGCCGATGTCGAAGGCACGATCCATCGCCTCGGGCAGCTCCAGCACCCCCACCAGGTAGCGAACCACATCATCGATGGCGATCGGCTGGGTACGGGTGCGGACCCAGCGTGGGGTGATCATGGCCGGCAGGTGCTCGACCAGCTGGCGGGTCAGCTCCCACGAGATACCCCCGTGTCCGACGATGATGCCGGCGCGCAACGTGGTCACCGGGACGCCCGCACTGCCCAGCAGATGTTCCACCTCGCGGCGGCTGCGTAGGTGCGCGGACAGGTCATCGGAATCGTCCCCGAGTCCTCCGAGATAGACGATGCGCTGGAGTCCAGCCGCAGCGGCGGCCTCTGCGAACGTCCAGGCCGCGTCAGCATCCTTGCGCTCGAAGTCGGGAGAGTCCAGCGAGTGCACCAGGTAGTACGCCGCCTGACATCCGGTGAGAGCGACCTGCAGCGTCTTCGAGTCGTGGACGTCGCCATAGACCGGTGAACCACTGCCCTGATAAGAGTCAGGGTGCCGAGTCATCGCGTTCACGTCATAGCCTGCTTCGACCAGAGCCGGGCACAGCCGCTTCCCGACGAAGCCCGATGCCCCGGCGACCAGTACGTTCACTGCGGTCTCTCCCCTTGTCTAGTGCGGGCTTTCCCGTGCCGCGCGACGGGCCCCCAGAATTGTTGATTCAGCCAAGAATTTCAATACGCCGGGTGGGTCGTGCACCAGTCTGTGGCTGCTGTTCAGACGACGACAGCGTCGGCAGATTCCGAAGGCGAAACGAGCCCACGCGAGCATTGTCGACGCGCTGGCCTGAACGGGGCCGGGCCTCGGCCCTTGGCCGTCAATGGCCGTGATCGGACACCGCCCGGGAATATCGCCCGCACTCGAAGGTGTTTGAGGTATGAAACAGACTCTCGACAGACATTAGACCAACCTTTTGGGAGGAATCACCGTGCGCATGACCAAACTGGTGCGCCATGCCGCTCCCCGGTACGCCGTGCTGCTCCCGCCGCAGAAGGCTCCCGCTGCTGCTTTGGACAGGGCTGAGACATGACACCTCACCTCGTGGGACCTCGTCGCGCAGCCACGCCCGCCATGCGGATCGTCCCCGGCCCCGGTCAGGAGTCCGTCTGGGACTTCCCGCGCCCGCCCCGGGTCGAGCCGAGCTCTGAGCACGTGGTCATCCGGTTCGGTGGGCAGGTCGTCGCGGACAGCCGTGACGCTGTCAGGGTCCTCGAGACGAGCCATCCGCCGGTGTACTACATCCCGCGCGCGGCCTTCGCCGAGGGGGTGCTCGTCCAGGCACCCGGCTCCTCGGTGTGCGAGTTCAAGGGGACGGGGAGATACCTCGACCTGATGGTGGGCGTCGCCGTCGCGCGACGTGCCGCCTGGTTCTACCCCGAACCGTGGCCCGGCTACGAGCAGCTCCGCGACAAGGTGGCCCTCTACCCCGGCGCGATGGACAGCTGCGAGGTCAACGGTGAGCACGTGACCCCCCAGGAGGGCGGCTTCTATGGGGGCTGGATCACCTCAGGGGTGGTGGGCCCGTTCAAAGGGGGACCCGGGACCCTCGGCTGGTGATCGAGTCAGACAAGGCGGGCGGTTTCAGTGAAGACATAAACGTTCCACGCAGCCAGGTTCCACTCAGCCAGGTTCCACTCAGCCAGGTTCGACTAAGCCAGGTTCGACTAAGCCAGGTTCGACTCAGCGATCAGAGATCTGCTTCCGCAAAGGGGAGAAACTTGTGGGGATCCAGACAGCCCTCGACGAGGTGCGGCAGGCCGCATCAATCCTCGACGGCATACGACGGGCTCACCGCCTGACCATCGCTGCGAGCCGGGATGGCAGCTCGCGGACGGTGCGCATCCTCGCTGCGGCGACGGACTCCGCCGACCAGCTCAGCGCCATCGCCGCGGTCCACGCCCTCGGCCACGTGGTGGGTCAATCTGCCGATGAGGTGCTCATCGCCCTGCTCAGGCACGACTCGCTGTTCCTGCGGGAGCACGCAGCCTGGGCGCTCGGCGCCCGCCCGCCACAGCGGGACGGCACCCCCGATCTGGTCAGGATGGTTGCGGACGGCGGATTCCCCGGGATGCTCGCCCAGCGCACCCTGCAGCGGTGGGGTCTGACCGCGCCTGAGCAGGTCGTCCTCTTTCTCGAAGCTGCCCTGAAGCGGGTCGCGGATCCGGACGCCAGGGCCCGCCTCGTCGAAACCGTCGGACTCGCGCCCGGACGGATCCCCGAGCAGCTCCTGCGTTGCGTCGCGCTCGATCCGCACGAGGGCGACGCCGCGCGCGCCGCGGCGATCGAGGCCTTGGGCGACCGCCGCCCGAGTGAGGCGATCATGTCCGTCGTGACGGACCTTGCCCGCGGAACTGGCGCGCTTGCCGACGTGGCCGGTCTGGCCCTCTTAGACCTGACCGCACAGCCGTATCCGCACGCTCCATGGAGCCGGGGGTCGGCGATCGCGCAGGTCTTTCTGCACGCCGACATTGACCGGGAGCTCTCGCAGGTCGGTGCCGGAGACAACGGCGGCATCGCGACCCTGCTGGTGCGCCTTGGCGACGCGCTCGTCTCGGAAAGCCAGACAGCCGGGGAGAGACTCCGAGCCGACGGGCCGGCGCAGGTCAACCGCGTCGTCACGATGTCCCGCGGAAGCCATGCCGAAGCACTCTCATTCCTCTCGTCGGTCGGCTCCGCAGGGGTTGGGCATGCCTTTGCGCCGATTCCCTTCCTGGGCGACCCTGTCCCCGCTGTCGAAGCCTGGCCCCGACGAATCGCCGCCCAGCGCGGCATCCGCCGGGTCCTGCGCGCGGCCGGGCCGATCCAAGCGATCCATCTTCGGATGGGCGACGTAGGTTCCCTGGCGGCCGCGACGGTGGCAGGCGAACGGGGTATACCGATCGTGTTCACCGTGGCCCCGGACCCCCACGCCGTTATCGACACGCTCGACACATCCCGGGCACTGACTCGCGAGAGCTTCGGCACCGTCGACAAACGAGAGCATTTCTGGTTTCGCGCACGCCTCGTGGACCGCATCGCCGCAGATGCGGCGCACATCGTCTTGTTCCCCCGGCAGGAGCTGCAGCGGGACATGCGCAGGCTCCTGGACCTCGACATCGCGGCAGAACCGGAGCGGCACTCCGTCCTTGCGGAGGGGATCGACCTGACCGTGATCGAGCGATCCTGCGCGCAGGCGCGAGCATCCGCCGATGTGGAGGTGGATACCGCCGCAACTGTCACGGGCGCCTCCATTTCCCTTGTGAGCCCGAGCGCCACACTGGCATTCGACGAGCTCGACGACCTGCTCCGCTTGCTTCCGAGGGCTCGGAGGGGTCTGCCCCTTGCCATCACCGTGGGCCGGCTTCACCAGGTGAAAGGCATGGCGACCCTCGTGGAGGCGTGGGCTGGCAACCCCGGAC
>JBDTWH010000194.1:0-5976 GCA_040006795.1 Actinomycetota bacterium
CCCCCGTCGGCCTGCGGCCAGAGGACTGTCGTGGATTCCCCTCCAAGTGGTCAGCAACTGTTCATGACTTGACCAAGAAAAAATCTTCCACTGAGGGATTTACATTTGTCAAGAAAGGAAAGGCTAACCAAAATGAAGGAAAGGCTAACCAAATAAAAGAAAGCGAATCGCTTCAGCTGCTTTGCCCCGAATAGCACGCATCTCATGGCGGCAACTCACGTCCGTGCGGCTACCTCGGTGACGTCGATGTCGCAGGCCGCGCGCCGGGCTGGCTCATCGCTGCAAGGTGGCGGCGGATCTGTTCCCTCAGGCGTGAAGCTCGCAGAGCGCGGTGGGTGAGCGAGTCGGTCCGTCCAGGGCTGTCCAGGATCCGGCGGGTAGCCCGGCCTGCGCAGAACCGCTGGCCGACTAATGTCGGGGCCATGACTTCGACTGATCAGCTGGCCTCATCCGCGCCGACCCGGGGTGCTGTCACCAAAGCCGTGATTCCCGCTGCCGGGATGGGCACCCGCTTCCTGCCTGCGACCAAGGCCACGCCCAAGGAGATGCTGCCGGTCGTTGACAAGCCGGCCATCCAGTATGTCGTCGAGGAGGCCACCCGGGCCGGGCTGCGAGACGTCCTCATGGTGACCGGACGCAACAAGGCCGCGCTCGAGAACCACTTCGACCGTCACTGGGAGCTCGAGCGGGCGCTGGAGGCCAAGGGCGACACGGTGCGGCTCGCGCGCGTGCGCAAGTCCACCGACCTCGGCAACATCCACTATGTGCGACAGGGCGAGCCGCTGGGCCTGGGCCATGCGGTGCTGTGCGCGGCCGACCACGTGGGCGACAACCCCTTCGCGGTGCTGCTGGGTGACGACCTCATCGACGCCCGTGACCACCTGCTCGAGGCGATGATCGCGGTCCGGGAGGCCAAGGGCGGCAGCGTGATCGCCCTGATGGAGGTGCCGCCGGAGACCATCCAGATGTATGGCTGCGCCGCGATCGACCCCGAATCGCGCGACCACGGGGGATCTGTGGTCCGCGTGACCGGGCTGGTCGAGAAGCCCGACCCTGCTGATGCCCCCAGCAACCTGGCGGTCATCGGACGCTACATCCTCGACCCGTCGATCTTCGAGATCCTGGCCAAGACCCCGCCCGGTCGGGGCAACGAGATCCAGCTGACCGATGCGCTGCAGGTGTGCGCGGAATCATCGGAGCCCGGCGGAGGCGTTCACGGCGTGATCTTCGCGGGTCGTCGGTATGACACGGGCGATCGCCTGGACTACCTGAAGGCCGTCGTCCGGCTGGCTGTCGACCATCGGGAGCTTGGCTCCGACTTCTCATCGTGGCTCACGGGCTTCGTGGCCGAGAAGGACTCTCCAGCGCCGGAGGCTACGACGCAGGATTCTCCGGCGTCGTGATCACTGTTACGGAGCACCTCTCGCGCATCGTCGGCACGGTGCGGCGGCTCCCGTCCGTCAGCCTGGAACTGCTCGATGCGCAGGGGTGCGTCCTCGCCCAGAACGTGACCAGTGGGGTGGCCCTGCCAGGTTTTCGGAACTCGGCCATGGACGGGTATGCCGTGCAGGCCCGTGATCTGCTGGACGCCAGTCCTGAGGCACCCGTCACGTTGCCCGTCATTCACGAGATCGCCGCGGGCAGCACCCTGGCCTTCACGCTCGCCGGCGGGCAGAGCATGAGCATCATGACCGGTGCCCCGATGCCCGACGGCGCCGACGCCGTCATCCCCGTCGAAAGCACTGACGGCGGTCTGAGCAGGGTCACCATCTCTGCGGCCGTGGCCGTCGGCCAGCACATACGCGAGGCAGGCGAGGATGTCGCGACCGGTGACCTGGTGATGAGAGACGGGACGCGGCTGGGACCTCGCCAGATCGCCCTGCTGGCGGCGGTCGGCACCGGTGAGGTCCGGGCGACGCCCAAACCCCGGGTGGTGGTCATCTCCACCGGCGACGAACTCATCGAGCCGGGAACGCGTCCCGGGTTCGGCCAGGTTGTCGACAGCAACGGCCTGATGCTGGCGGCAGCCGTCCGGGCCCTGGACTGCGTCCCGTTGCGCGTCGGCTGTGTGCGTGATGACGCCAAGACGCTAATGTCCACGATAAAGAGCCAGCTGCTGCACGCCGACGCAGTGATCACCACCGGGGGAGTCAGCATGGGCGCCTATGACACCGTCAAGGAGGTGCTCTCAGCCGTGGGGACGATGCGTTTCGACAAAGTCGCCATGCAACCGGGCATGCCGCAGGGTTTCGGCGTCCTGGGCGCCGACGAGATCCCGGTCTTCACGCTTCCGGGCAACCCGGTCAGCGCCCTGGTCTCGTTCGAGGTGTTCGTGGCACCGGCGCTACGCCTGATGGCCGGCCGCCGGCAGGACGAGACATCGAGGGTCAGTGCGGTGGCGGCGCATGACTGGACCACTCCTGCCGGCAAGGTGCAGTATGCGCGGGTTGTGCTGTCCCACGCGTCGCCCGAGGCCGGCTCCGGGCACACGGCTGTCATCGCCGGTCATCAGGGCTCGCACGCGCTGGGCTCGCTGGCGGGCGCGAACGCACTGGCCGTCATACCGGCTGACGTCACCGTGGTGCGGGCGGGCGACCAGGTGAGCTGCCACCTGCTGGGACCAGTTCTGGAGGCGTCATGACCGATCGGCGAGACCCCGGACTCACCCATCTGCGCGCTGATGGCTCAGCCCACATGGTCGACGTGTCGGCCAAGGACGTGACCGTCCGCTCGGCGAGCGCCGCGGGCAGGGTCCTCCTGTCGGCCGCAGCCGTGGCAGCCCTGCGCGCGGGGACCGTTCCGAAGGGCGACGCGCTGTCGGTCGCCCGGATTGCCGGGATCCAGGCCGCCAAGCGCGCGCCCGACCTGATCCCGCTGGCTCACAGGATCGGTCTGCACGCCGTCGAGGTCGACCTGGTGGTGGCTGACGACGGTGTGGACCTGAGCGCGACCGTGCGCACTGCCGACCGGACGGGTGTGGAGATGGAGGCACTCACCGCGGTGTCGGTGGGGGCCCTGGCGCTGATCGATATGGTCAAGGCCGTAGACAGGCACGCCCGGATCACCGACGTGCGCGTCACCGCGAAGTCGGGCGGCAGGTCAGGGGACTGGGTGGAGTCATGACCGGGGAGAACAGGGCGGTGGTCATCACCTGCTCGACCCGCGCGGCCGGCGGCGTCTATCCGGACCGGTCGGGTCCACTCATCGTCGACGCGTTGCGCATCTGGGGCTTTGAGGTGGGCGATGCCGTCGTGGTCGCTGACGGTCCTGATGTCGAGGCTGCCCTTCGCTCTGCCATCTTGCGCGATGTGGTGCTGGTGGTGACCACGGGAGGCACGGGGCTGACCCCCACCGATGGCACGCCCGAGGCGACACTGCGGGTCGTGGACCGGCTGGTCCCGGGCATCGCGGAGGCGATTCGGTCGGCTGGTGTGGATGCGGGCGTCTCGTCGGCGATGTTGTCGCGCGGCATCAGCGGGGTGGCCGGCCGCACCCTGGTGGTCAACCTGCCCGGGTCTATGGGGGGCGTGACCAACGGGCTCGCGGTGCTCGAACCCGTTGTCGCGCATGCGGTTTCCCAGATTCAGGGGGGCGACCATTGAGGGAAGGACTCTGGCCAGTGACCGTCAGCGCCCGACGGGTCGGCGGCGCCCCGGTGGTCCTGAGACCCCTGCGGAGCAGGGACCGGCGCCAGTGGGAGGTGCTGAGGGCCGAGAACTTCGAGTGGCTCAAACCCTGGGAGGCAACGTCGCCCGAGCCACTGGCAACGGTCATGGCATTTCGCCAGCTTGTGAGACATTTCGATCGTGAGGCCTCGGAGGGGCGCCTCCAGCCCTTTGTCATTGAGACCGAGGGACGCCTGGTCGGCCAGATGCACCTGTTCGGGATCTCCTGGGGGTCCCTGCGCTCGGCCTCCGCCGGCTACTGGGTTGCCGAGTCGGCGGCAGGACAGGGCATCGTGCCCTGCGCGCTGGCCGCTGCCTGCGACCACGCGTTTCTCGTCCTGGGACTGCACCGGGTCGAGGTCAACATCCGGCCGTCGAACGCCGCAAGCCTGCGTGTCGTCGAGAAGCTGGGTTTTCGCGAAGAGGGCCTGCGACGCCGGTACCTGCACATCGATGGCCGGTGGCATGACCATCGTTCCTTCGCCATGACGACCGAGGATCTGGGACATCACACTCTGGTCGAGGTCTGGAATCGCTCGCAGGAACAGTGACATCGGCGACAGAGGCCTCGCGACATCAGCGACACACCGAGGCAGATCCGCGTTAAGGGCCGCGGACGCCTCTAAATTTAGGTTTGTGCAGCCCAGCAGCCTTGTCTTCCTCATCCTCATCGCGATTTGGGCTGCCTATTTGCTCCAGCACTGGGTGCGTCGGCGCGAGCATCTGGCCACGGCTCGTTCGGTGGACCGGTTCTCGGACGCCATGCGTGTCCTGGAACGTCGCTCCATGCGTCCTCATCCTGATGTGTCGGCGCCCCGCCCGCGTTCGTATGCCGTCAGCCCCGCACGTCCCTCTCGCCCGGGGATCGTCGTGAAGCGCGCTCAAACCATGAAGCCAGAGGTCCCGACAGCCCCCTTAGCCGCTCGCACCGCCCCCGTAGCCGCTCGCACCGCCCCCTCGGCGCGCTCGGCACGAGTGGTCCACGCCCTGGCCGGCGCATCGGCGCGTCGGGTTCGCGGCCTGTCGCTGTTGGCGTCGTTCTTGCTCGTGCTCGTCGTCTCGCCGCTGGCCGCCCTGTCGGTCCTGCCCTGGTGGAGCGCCCTGGTTGTTGCGGCAACCCTGATGGGCGACCTCATCGTGCTGCGGCGCGCGGCGGTGTCCGAGCGTTCGGCTGGCCGTGCGGAGGCGCAGGCGCGCGGCTCTGCCTCCCATCCTGAGCGTGCTGCAGCCAGGGGTCCGGTGTACTTCGACGCCGAGTCGGATTCGAGGGTCGAGTCGGATATCGAGTCCGAGTATGACGCGCAGATCCCGTATGACTCCCAGGCTCCAGCGGCTGGTGCGGGCCAGATGGCTGAGCCGTCAGAAGTTTTTTCTGAGGTGGATCCGTCAGGTTGGGCGCCGGTTCCGGTGCCTCCGCCGACCTACACGCTCAAGGCAAGGGCCGCTGATCCGGTGCCTGTGCCGGCTCCCCTCACCGAGCCTGAGGATGACGAGGGCTGGAGCCTTGAGGGCCTGGTCTACGACTGTGACCTCGACGAGCTTGTTCAACGTCGTACCGCCACAGGCGCCTGAGGCGCCGACGACCATCAAAACCTTGTCAGCGCGGGTCGCTGAGTGCGATGTCAATGGCACGATGGGCGTCCGTGGTTTCTGACTGGGTGCGCCGCGGTGTTATCGTTCGTCCGCACCATGGGGCTGTGGCGCAGCTGGTAGCGCACCTCGTTCGCAACGAGGGGGTCAGGGGTTCGAGTCCCCTCAGCTCCACCGAGATGACCGCAAGTCAAAGGCCCTCTCCCGATCCGGGATGAGGGCCTTTGAGCGTTCTGGGGCCGAGGTATATCAGCAAAGCACAGCAGGTGATCCTGCTTGGGCTGTTCCTGAGCCCAATTTGGCAGACTGTTAAGAGCCATCGATGACCAGGTGTCCCACTGCCACACCCGCAAAGACAAAGACCGCGCCGGTCCAGCCCCGAAGGGCTGGACCGGCGTCTTCAACATTCGAATGGCCATCGGTACCGGGTTCTGAGAACCAACACCCAGAAGTCAGACCCACACTCACGTGTCTTGGGATGACTTCCAGTCACACAAGGTAGTGAGTGTGGGTCTGGCCGTCACGACGAGTCAGTCGTCGCTGCCGTGGTAGCCGTCGCGGTGGCCGTAGTAGCCGCCGTCGTCGCCGTGGCGGTAGCCGTAGTAGCTGTCGTCGTCGCCGTCATCGCCGCTGGGTGGCCGGGTGGTGGTGGTGACCGGCGGGGTGGTGGTGGTGACCGGCGGGGTCGTGGTGGTGACCGGCGGGGTCGTGGTGGTGACCG
>JBDTWH010000195.1:0-4434 GCA_040006795.1 Actinomycetota bacterium
CGCACCTCGAAGGCGTCGACCGCGTGCTCGTCGTAGGCGGTGACGAACACCACCTGCGGCCGTTCCGCGAAGCGTGCCAGGACTCTTGCCAGCGCCATTCCGTCCAGGCCGGGCATCTTGATGTCGCAGAAGACCACGTCGACAGGTGTCAGGTCCAGGGCACGCAGGGCATCAGCGCCGTTGGACGCTGTCCGGATGTCACCGATCCGGTCATCCTGGCGCAGCAGGTAGGTCAGCTCGGACAGTGCCGGGGCCTCGTCATCGACGACCAGTGCTCGCAGGCCGCCCGGACGCGGGGTCGATTGCTCGGACATGGTGGTCAGACTACGACGACGATCGTATTCCGGGTGCAAACTTGGGAACACGGAACGTCACCTTGGTGCCTGCTCCCGGCGCCGTCTCCACCACCAGCCCGCGGTCGTCGCCGTACGCCTGCCGCAGACGGGCGTCGACGTTGCCCAGCCCCACCGAGTCCCCCTGCGACTGACCGGCCAGAATCGCGCGCACCACTTCGGGGTCGGAGCCGATGCCGTCGTCCTCAACCACGATCTCCGCCTCCGAGCCCCGGTCGCTCGCAGTGATGGTGACGTGGCCGACGCCCTCCTTGGACTCGAGCCCGTGGTGAACCGCGTTCTCCACGAGGGGCTGGATCGCCAGGTACGGCACCGCGACGGAGAGCACCTCTGGCGCCACCAGGAGCGAGATGTGCAGACGGTCTCCGAATCGGGCCTTCTCCAGGGCGAGGTAGTGCTCGATGTTGCCGAGCTCTTCGGCCAGTGTCGTGAATGCTCCTCCGCGACGGAACGCGTAGCGGGTGAAGTCGGCGAACTCCAGAAGAAGGTCACGGGCCCGGTCGGGGTCGGTGCGCACGAAGGAGGCGATGGCGGCGAGGGAGTTGTAGATGAAGTGCGGGCTGATCTGGGCCCGCAGGGCCCGGAGCTCAGCCTCCATGGCACGGGACCGCTGGCGGCCCAGGTCGGCCAGCTCGACCTGCGTGGAGACCCATCCGGCCACCTCCTCGGTCGCCCGCACCAGGCCCGCGGAGGCGCTCGGTCCGTAGGCGGCCAGTGCGGCCACCACCTCCTCGTCGGAGATGACCGGTGCCAGGATCGCGGTCCGGATGGGGCAGGTCGGATCTCCGCAGGCCACGTCCTTGGCATCCAGGACGACGGTGCGACCGGAGGCGAGCACCTGGGCGGCGTGACGCCATACCTGCTCGCGGTGATGGGTCCCCGCGCCGTCCCAGGCAAGGGTGGCGTTCTGGTCACACAACGCGATCGCCTGGGTGCCCAGCATGGCGCGCAGATGCTTGGCGGCCTTGGAAGCGCCCTGGGCGGTAAGGCCTTCGTGAAGGTGTTTGGAGGCCCGCGAAGCCGTGTGCAGCGTGTCGTAGGTCTTGCGGTCGACCGGAGAGTCGAACTCCCGTCGGCGACGGCCGGCCCGGATGAAGACCCAGGCCAGCGCCAGTATGGCGATCGGCGCGACGACGACGATGGCGAGTGTGGGCAGGTCGATGGATCGGGGCACGTGGCGAACTCTAGGCTGCAGGGCGTGTCCACCACTGCTGACTCCCTGCGCTCGCTGTCAACGCTGCCCGGCATCGCTGAGGCTACCGAGGCTGCGCGGGGGGCCTGCACGCAGCTGCGCTGGCATGAGGGGCTGCGGCGTCGTGTTCCCGAGGCCGCAGCGGAGTCGCGGGTCAGGGGCGCCAGGGCCAGTGCGGCCCTCGATGGCGCCGAGATGGACCTGGCCCTCGTTCGTGACCTCATGCGCGGCGCGACGCCCTGGCCGTCGCGCCCGGACCCGCTCGAGGACGTGCTCCGTGGAGCGGTGCAGGCCACGACCGAGTCAGAGCACATCCGCGCGACCGTTCTCACCGCCCCGTCTCAGGCGCTGGCCAGGGTTCACGCCGCGGCCGCCGCTCACCTGCTTCCCGAGTCTCAGGTCGGACGACCTCGTCAGGGCGGCGAGGTCTCGCTCGAGTTCTCGGATCTTGGTCCCTCTCCTGACGAGCTCGTTGTCAGAGAACGGCTTTCAGGAGTCGTCGAGATCCTGCTCTGCGCCAGCCAGAGCTCGGCCCTCGTGGTTGCGGCGCTGGTGCATGCGGAGATCGCGACCGTTCGACCCTTCGTGCGTGGTAACGGACTGGTTGCCCGGGCGATGGAGCGGGCGATCATCCAGGCCAGCGGAATGGACCCGACAGGGGTGGCCGTCGTCGAGCTGGGCCATGACGCGGGCGGCCCGGCCTATCTCGGCGCTCTGGTGGCCTACGGCACCGGCTCACCACAGGGTGTCGCGGTCTGGATCACTCACTGTGCGGGGGCGATCGTGGCCGGCGCGCAGGAAGGCAGCCGGATCGCCGACGCCGTTCTGGCTGGTCGCCTCACCTGACTCGCTCAATGACGACCGTTGAGGACCACCGTGGAGGACGACTGCGGAGGACGAGCGTGGAGCTGCTGCACGTCCGGTGCTCACCCCCCTGGTCGGCCAGAAAGTCAAGACTTTAATTTGGCGGCAAATGGGAGTAGACAAGACGTAGGACGACGAGCGAGAGCCCGACGGCCCTGCGGGACAAACGGGCACCCACGCGCGGGCAGTCCACTGATGGACCGATCGTGGCGGGCTTGTCCCACTGCGACTAGTAGATTCACGCTTGGTAACTCGCGAGTCTCGCAGTCTGATGGCACCCCGTTCGCGGGGTGCCATCATCCTGTGCGCCTCCACTCACGTGTATGCGCCCCTGGCTGGCCGCCTCGCCAGCCCCACTGGCCGCCCATCTAGCTCTCCTGGCCCCGCTTCTACGCGCCTCTCGCCGCGGTGTTTGGCCGTCTCCCACGCGCCTTTGCCCGCACAGTTTCCGCGCCGTTTGCAATCCAGCACCCAAAAGGATCATGATTCTGTTATGCACATTCCCCTTCGGGGTTGAGTGTGCGGGCGCACCAACTCCTCCCCCCGGAGTCTGGAGCGTCGACGGCCCCCGATGTCCCCCGTCGGGGGCCGTCCCTATTCTCCGCGCGTTGTTCCGCCTGCGCGACCCGAATGCCGCTGCCGGTCCGACGATCCACAACCCCTGCCCGCTCGGCTGGCCATCCACAGGATCGTCGGGGCCAGCGCCCTCGGAGGTGACCTCCCCGCGACTGTTGACCCATGCACACGGCACGCATCATCGGAGTGGTCGGCGGATCGGGCGGGGTGGGCGCCTCGGTGCTCAGCGCAGCCATTGGCATCCGCGCAGCTGAGGCAGGCATGCGCCCTGTCTGCCTGGACGCCGACCGGCTTGGCGGGGGACTCGACGTCACGCTCGGGATCGAACAGGAGCGCGGCGTGCGATGGCCCGATCTGGCAGGGGCCAGGGGTCGCATCGACGGACCTGAGCTGCTGCGGCGCCTTCCGTCGGTCGACGGAGCCAGTGTCCTCTCGTTCGACCGCGCTCGCGACGTGTCGCTGGCCACCGAGATCGTGCGTGACGTCCTTCTTGCGCTGAGCAGTGCGGCTGACGTGCTGGTCGTCGACCTCCCGTCCCCAGACCACCAGATCTTTGAGGCGCTGGCCCCTTCGGTCGATGAGATGGTCTTGCTCGCGGGGTCGGGCATCTGTGACCTGGCTGGAGCGAGCGCGATCGCCGGGCACCTGATCGAGGCCTGTCCCGATGTCTGGCTCTGTCTGCGCACCGGCGGCAAAGGGGGCCATTTCGCGGAGACCGTGGCGGGAGCGCTGGACCTGCCTCTTCTTGCGGTGGTGCGGGAGGAGCCAACGCTGGATGCCGACCTCCTTCACGGCATACCGCCCGGGAGCTCCGCCAAGGGAGCACTGGCTGCCGCGGCGGACGCAGTGCTGGCGCGTTGTGTCGCCGGGTCGAGACGAGACGCCTCGTGAGCGTCTCACCCACAGTGTGGGCGCAGATAAGGGCAGGCAAGGCTCCGACGTTGGGACTGGTCGCTCAGGTTCTCGACCGTGAGGCGGTCGTGCTCGGGGAGACCGGAGCACTACGTGCCCGCAGTGACCTTGCCGCACAGGTTCTGGGGGCAGGCCCGCTGGAGCCCTTGCTCGCCGACCCGGAGGTCACCGACGTGCTGGTCAACGCCGGGTCGGGCGTCTGGGTCGACCGCGGCGACGGGCTGACCCGCTGCGACTGCGAGGTCGGTGACGAGGAAGCAGTCCGCCGGCTCGCCGTGCGTCTGGCCGGGATCGCCGGTCGTCGCCTCGATGACACCAGCCCGTATGTCGACGGGTTGCTTCCAGGTGGTGTTCGTCTGCATGCGGTGCTACCGCCCATCGCCGTCGAGGGCTCCCACATCAGCTTGCGCGTCCCCCGGCAGGACGCTCCGAGCCTGGTTGAGCTGGCCCGTTGGGGGATGTTCAGCGAAGGCTGGCTGGCGGTGCTTCAGGCGCTGGTGAGCCGGCGTTGTTCGTTCGTGGTCACCGGTGGCACAG
>JBDTWH010000196.1:0-7697 GCA_040006795.1 Actinomycetota bacterium
CGAAACCGAGGTTGAACTTGCCGATGTTGACGGTGTTGAGCGCGGCGTCGAAGGCCGCAGGCCCGGTGTGCAGGACGTCCGCGGCAGTGACGGGGTAGTCGTGGAGGCTGAACTCGCTGACGTACATCTGCGACGACACCACGTTCTTGACCAGCTCGTACGCCGGGTGCCGGCTGTCCACGGCGAAGAAGACGTAGCCCTCTCCTATCTGGCTGCCCTCGACGTCCGCGATGCGGCCGAAGACCGAGACCATGCCGGCCACGTTCCCGTTGCCGATGTAGTACTTGCTGCCGTTCGCGCGAAAGCCCCCCGCGTCGGGCGTCAGGACCATGTCGGTGGTGTAGATGTCGGCGCCATGTGCCTTCTCCGACAGCCCGAAGGCGAACACGCCGCCGTCCCGCAGGATCTGCGCTGCCCGGGCTCTGGCTGCATCGTTGTCGCTCTGCCAGACCGGGCCGAGTCCCAGGATGGTGACCTGCCAGGCGTACCAGTAGCCGAGGCCGTAGAAGGCCAGCACCTCGCCGAAGGCGCAGATGCGGGCCGTGTCCCAGCGACCACCCTGCGACGCCGGAGTGAGGAACGTGGCGAAGGCCTTCTCAGACGCCATGAAGTCCAGGAAGTCGCCATACCACTCGCGCTCGTTGTGGGCGCGTTTGAGCTCTGTCTTGCCGCGTGCCTCGAACCACTCGATCGTCGCTCGCAGGAGGCGTCGAGCCTCGGGGTCGAGGTCGGCTGGGTCGTAGGTCCCGGGGTTGAGCAGCAGGTCGGCCATCACGGAACCCTAGCCGTGCTGACCATGTCGTGTCAGGGTGCTGCGGCTCCGATGCGGCCCCAACCCCGGCGCGACATCCCCGGCTTCGGTCAACCCCCGGTCGCCGGCTCGCGCTGACCTCGCAGCGTATCGGGGACCGGATCAGGGTCGACCGGCGAGTCAATCGCCCGGCCGACCGTGAGCGCGTCCCGAAGCGGGGGCGAAAGCTCCGCAAACGCAGCGTCCGGCAGCGTGCCGGTTGCGTCGAGGGTCTTGCTGAAGAAGCAGCGGGAGGACGCAGCGACGATCACGTCGAAGATCTCCTCATCGCCCAGACCGCAGTCGCGCAGGGCGCCGATGTCCTCGGGGCCGACATCGGTTGCACCTGCGACGATCTTCCGGGCGAGTGAGATCACGGCACGGTCGACGGGGGCCAGCCCGGCCGAGCCGGGATCAGTGACCAGGCCGATGACCTCCTCGTCGGACATGAGCCCCTGGGCTAGCACCCGTCCGTGCGCCAGGGCGCAGTAGCTCGACCGCAGCTCCACAGCCGCGGCCACGGTGACCAGCTCGTACCGCCGTGGGTCCATGCTCGACTTTATGGCGCCATTGAGCTGTCGCCACGCCTGATAGACCTGTGGCCGGATGCCGAACGTGGTGGCCAGGTTCGGCAGGTAGCCCCACGACTTTCGGTCGGCGGCGAACTGCTCGGCCAGCTGGCCTGTCGCCGAGTCCTCTGTGACGCCGTTGATAAAGGCCATGACAAACCTCCCCGGGGAGTCAGCTCTTGAGCAACCAGTGTGACCAATAGGAGAACGTCGTGCCAGCCATCGTGGCGTCCTTTCCGGGGTCCCGGGCTCCGGCTGCCGCTACAGCAGCGGAGGGCGGCGAAGGAAGAACCGGATTCGGTCGCCGGGTCGAGTCTGCGCGAGCTCGTCGGTGTCCTCGTCGAGGACGACAGCGATGACCGGGTAACCGCCCGTGGTGGGATGGTCGGCGAAGAAGATGAGTGGCTGGCCGGACGCCGGCACCTGAATGCCTCCCCGGACCACTCCCTCGCTCGGCAGCTCATCCGTACGAGACCGTTCGAGGCTGGGCCCCTTGAGCCGGATGCCGACCCGGTCGCTGTCTGCGGTGACCGTCCACGTGGCCTCGGCCAGGGCCTGGAGGGCCTCGGGGGCGAACCAGTCGTCGCGCGGACCGATGACAGCGCGCAGGACGAGGTGGATGAGGTGCGGACTCGACGGGGCAGCGACGTCGGTGGCCCCAAGGGGGCCGGACGTCTTGCACCCGATCGCGAGGGCTCGCCCGATCTCGAGTGGCGCGGGGCCGACCCCGGACGTTGGGTCGGTGCTGGCACTCCCGAAGACCCGCTCGCTCTCGATGCCACCGCGGACGGCGACGTAGCTGCGCAGCCCGGTCACCGGCATACCGAGGACCAGCAGCTGACCTGCGCGAAGCGTCAGCGGGGTGCAGAGCGGGGCAGCACGCTCGTCGATGTGCAGCGGGACGGGGGCTCCGGTAACGGCAACGGTGACAGGTCCGGTCGCGCGAACCACGAGGCCACCGAAAAGGACCTCGATGCTCGCGGAGTCCTGCGGGTTACCGACGATGCGGTTTCCCAGCCGGTATGCCGGGCGGTCGGCCGCGCCGCTGGCCGTCACCCCGAGCGCCCCGTGACCGGGACGGCCCAGATCCTGGATGGTCGCCAGTGGACCGACCGCTTCAACGACAAGAACCGGCCCGCTCATCAGGTCACCTCGACGAACTGGACCCGGGTGCCCGGTGACAGCAACGCTGGTGGGTCGCGGGTGACGTCCCACATCACCTCGTCGGTGTGGCCGATCAGCTGCCAACCGCCTGGGGAAGGGCCGGGGTAGACGGCTGAGTAGGGTCCCGCGAGAGCGACGGAGCCCGGCGGGATCCGGACCCTCGGTGAGTCCCGGCGGGCAACTTCCAGACCCCCGTGCTCACCGGTCAGATAGCCGAACCCGGGCGCGAAGCCAGCGAACTCGACCGTCCACAGCTGCCCGGTATGACGTGCGACCACCTCCGCGGGAGGGATTTCCAGCTGCCGCGAAACCTCCTCGAGGTCAGGGCCGTCGTAGTGGGTCCTGATCTGGACTGGCGCGGCGTCAGGTGTCGTCGAGACTGTGGCCGGTCCGTCGAGCCGAATCTCCCTCAGGCGCAGCGCAATCGCCGGAACCTGGTCCGCGATGACCGCCCTGACCAGGACGGTGCGGGCCGCGGGAACGTGCTCGAGCACTCCGCGCACCGGGTGGCGCCGCAAAGCCTCATCGAGCCGGCGACGCTCGCCGGCATCTTCCAGCTCGACGAGGATCGCTTTGTCACCGCAGGCGAGCAGTCTCATCTGACGAAAGGTGACAGGAGCACTCCCGCGGCCTCGAGGCTCCGGCGAACCGCCGCTGCCATCGTCACCGCGTCCGGCGAGTCCCCGTGGACGCATACTGAGTCCGCCTCCAGAGCGATCTCGGTGCCATCGACAGCGGTGAGCCGAGCTTGCGTGACCATTCGAACGACTCGGGCTGCCACCACCTCGGGATCGTGCAGGACCGACGCTGGCTCACGTCTCGAGACCAGGGTTCCCTGCGCGGTGTAGGCGCGGTCGGCGAAGGCCTCCCGAACCGTCCGCAAACCCCGTGAGAGCCCGACGTCAAGCAGGATCGAGCCCGGAAGCCCCAGAAGCGCGAGATCCTGCTCATAGGCGACGACGGCCCTCACGACGGCGCGCGCCTGCTCCGCGTGGTGAACGACCGTGTTGTACAGGGCACCGTGGGGTTTGACGTACGCCACCCGACCCCCACAGGAACGGGCGATGCCGTCCAGGGCGCCGATCTGGTAGAGCACATCTGCGAACAGATCGTCAGGATCCATGTCGATGAACCGGCGGCCGAATCCCGCAACGTCCCGGTATCCGACGTGAGCGCCGATGGCGACCCCCCGCTCGACTGCCGTCCGGCAGGTGTTGACCAGGGTCGCCGGATCCCCGGCGTGGAACCCGCAGGCGATGTTGGCCGAAGTGACGATACGGAGCAGCCCGGAGTCGTCGCCGAGGGTCCAGCGGCCGAATGACTCGCCCATGTCGGCGTTGAGATCAACCTCGGAGTGCGTCATCATGCGTACAAGATCGTTCAACAACCTGGCCTATGTCAAAATGTCCTGTAAACCCGCGAAGAGCTGGAGAGGAGCGGCAGATGCCGAGACTGGCCGTCGACGGGGTTGTCGACGCCCTGCGAGCCATGATCCTCGATGGGCAGTATGGCCCGGGTGACCGGCTGGACGAGGGCACGCTGGTCGGTCTTCTTGACGTCAGCCGGAACACGCTGCGCGAGGCTTTCCGGGTGCTGGCCTACGAACACATCGTGGAGCATCTGCCCAACCGCGGCGTCTTCGTCAGATACCTCACCCTGGATGAGGCCCGTGACGTCTACCGGACCAGGCGCCTGCTCGAGTGCGGGGCGCTCCGGGAAGCAGCCCACCGACGCCTGGGCGCCGAGTCCATGACCTCGCGGCAGCGGCGGGGGTTCGAAAACGACTGGCACAACTCGGTGGCCGCCATTCGGCGAGCGGTCCAGGTTGGGATCGATGCCAGGACCATCGACGACTGGGATGGTGTGGGGACGGCGAACGGCCAGTTTCACCTTGCCCTGGCCAGACTGGCCGGCAACAACGTCATCAGCCGCACCCTGCGCGGTCTCATCGCCGAGATGCACCTGCTCTTCCTGGTCGCCGGCGGGGCCCGGGAGGTGCATGAGGCTTACCTCGACGACAACATCCACATCGCCACCCTTGTCGAGCGGGGCGAGCTGATTCGCGCCAGCATCGCCCTCGAGGAGTACCTGTTGCGAGCTGAGCAGGATGTCGTCGGGCAGTACAAGGGCTATCTCGTCACCTAGCCTTTCCGGGCGACGAAGTCAGTGACGAACCCCCTCCTGCCCCACGCGATGCAACGAATTGTTGAACGATGTATACAGTGCACCTCCAACGGCGCTTCTCCGGTGCCCGGTCCTCGATGAATGAGGTAAGCACATGTGGGTTTTGCTCGCGGTGGCAGTTGTGGTGATCGGGTTCGCCCTGAAGATCAACTCCATGCTGGTGGTGGCCGTGGCCGGCATCGTGGCCGGTCTGATCGCCCACCTCTCGCCCATGAAGATCATCGAATCGTTCGGCACCGGCTTTGCGGGTTCCCGGTCGGTGACCATCTTCGTCGTGGTGCTTCCGGTCATCGGGCTCATCGAGCGCTATGGGCTGCAGCACCAGGCCCGGACGCTGATCGGCAAGCTTCGCGGGCTGACAACCGGCCGGCTGCTCGCCTCGTACCTCCTGATCCGGCAGCTGACAGCCGCGGTCGGTCTCAACGCCATCGGGGGCCCGGCCCAGGCAGTCCGCCCGATCGTGGCACCCATGTCGGAGGCTGCGGCTGAACGGTCCCACGGCCCGCTCAGCGATCGCATGCGGGAGAAGGTGCGCTCGTATGCCGCCTCGGCAGATACGGTCGGGCTGTTCTTCGGCGAGGACATCTTCGTCGCCATCGGGTCGATCCTGCTCATCACCGGCTTTGTGGACACGACGTACCACCTCAAGCTGGACCCCCTCCAGATCGCCATCTGGGCCATCCCGACAGCGATCTGTGCCTTCCTGGTCCATGGCTTCAGGATGCTGCGACTGGACGGTCAGCTGGGACGCATGGCATTAGAAGACGCCCCCGAACCTGTTGAACCCGGAGCAACGAAGGACACCAAGGACGAGGTGGCAGCGCGATGATCAAGGTCGAGTGGTTCTACTGGGTCTGCGCGGCGTTCTTCGCGATCGTCGCCATCATTCGGCTCACTGACTCCGGCGACAAGAAGCGCTTCGGCAGTGCCGCCTTCTGGGGGCTCCTCGCCTTCGCCTTCGTCTATGGGACGTTTGTCGTCGCCGAGACGGCTCCGCCGGCGGTCGAGGGGTTTGCCGTTCTCGGCCTGGCCGGCCTCGCCGGGATGGCCTTCCCCGGCAAGGGGTCCGAAGAGTCGAGCTCGATCGCGGAACGTAAGGCACTGGCGGGTCGGTTCGGCAACAAGCTGTTCATTCCCGCCCTGATCATCCCGCTCGTCGCGGTGTTCTTCGGAGCCGTTCTCGCCAAGGTCGAGGTCGGTGGTGAGCTCCTTCTTGAGAAGGGGACCGCCACGATCATCGGCCTGGGTGTCGGGGCCCTCTTGGCGCTCATCGTCGGCATGGTCCTGTTCGGTGTCAAGAACCCGATCGTCCCGTTCCGGGAGGGTGACCGCCTCCTCGGGCACATCGGGTGGGCTGCGATCCTGCCGCAGTTCCTCGCGACGCTGGGGCTGCTGTTCGCCGCCGCAGGGGTGGGCAAGGTGGTGGGGGACATGACCAATGCCGTTCTCCCCAAAGGTGTCCTGCTCGCTGCGGTGATCGTGTACTGCCTGGGTATGGCGCTGTTCACCATCGTCATGGGCAACGCGTTCGCGGCATTCCCGGTCATGACCGCAGCCGTCGGCTGGCCAATACTCGTGATGCAGTTCCACGGCAACCCGCCGGCGGTCTTTGCCATCGGCATGCTGGCCGGGTTCTGCGGGACGCTCGTGACCCCCATGGCGGCCAACTTCAACCTCGTGCCGGCAGCATTGCTCGAGCTGAAGGACCAGTACGGCCCGATCAAGGCACAGATCCCGACGGCGATTCCGCTCCTCGGCGCGAACATCGCGATCATGTTCCTCTTCGCGTTCCCCGGCTGAGGCGGTGACGATGACCATGCCATCAGAGATCAGCAGCGGCTGGCGCACGGAGTACGCCCAGGTCTGGGCTACCACCATCCTTCGGGTGCTGGGCACGGCATATCCGTACGGGGCCGCCCATGTCTCACTGAGCCCGAACGACAACGACGTCGAGCCGTCGCTCCTGCACCCCGCCTTCCACGGGAGCGTCGACTGGCACTCCTCGGCGCACATGCAGTGGTCTGCGATCCGGCTCCTGACCGTGGCGCACGAGGAGCTCGAACCGGAGACAAGGGCCGACCTGATCCGGGTCCTGCAAGAACGCCTCACCGAGGAGAACGGCGTGGTGGAGGCCGCCTACCTTCTGGAGCGACCCTCTTACGAGCGACCGTATGGCTGGGCCTGGGCCGCCATGCTCGCCGCTGCGGCCCGTTCGTGCAGCCTGCCCGAGGCGACAGGCTGGGCGAAGTCCACCGGGATCGTGGCCGACGCGGTGGCCGACAACCTGATGGGCTGGATGCCGAACCTCGCCTACCCCGTCCGTCACGGGGTGCACTCAAACACCGCTTTCGCCGTGGCGCTGTGCCACGAGGCGTTCGGCGCACTCGGCCGTGGCGATGTCGTGGCCGCAGTGGAGGACAACGCCCGGCGTTGGTTCGCAGGTGACCAGGGTTATGCAACGCGCTGGGAACCGAGCGGCAACGACTTCCTCTCGCCGGCGCTGTGCGAAGCCGATCTGATGCGCCGGGTCACCGCGCCGGATGAGTATGCCGGGTGGCTCGCAGGCTTCCTGCCGCACCTTGCGGCAGAAGGGGATTCGCTGCTCGAGATTCCGCAGGTGCTGGACCGCACGGACGGTCATCTGGTCCATCTCTTTGGTCTCGCGCTGTCGAGAGCCTGGCTGTTGAGGTTGCTCGCGCCTCACCTCAGGGACGAGGCCCGGGAGCGGGTCGAGGCGGCGACGGTGCGCCAGATCGCGGCCGTGGAGCGCGAGATCGTTGAGGGCCACTTCATGTCGACGCACTGGCTGGTCTCGTTCGCCTTGCTGGCTGTGACCGCGACCGAGACCTGAGCCAAAGAGTATCTTTATGCCGCTGATCGCCCCGGCGGTTGGGTGGGGATAGCCCTGGTGAAGAACAAGGCCAGCAGGGCGATCGACGCGAGGAGGGCGATGGCGGCGCGCAGGCCCGCTATCCGCGCCTCCTTGTTGA
>JBDTWH010000197.1:0-3296 GCA_040006795.1 Actinomycetota bacterium
CACGAGGTTCGAAAAGGGTCGTCGGCGACTGGCCTTAGCAGGCGCAGATGGGGATCCTTTGTCGAACGCGCGGGATGCGCATGTCAGTGAAACCGCCGACGCTCTGGCCGGACCTCGCCGTCTAGCCCTATCTGGGCGATGTACGGCACCCCCGGGACCACGCCCTTTCTGGGCGGTAGGCAGCGGCTCGGGGACGCGCCCTATCTGGGCTACCAGACGCTGCCTTGTCGCGGTTGCGCCACGGACAAACAGCTGCGTGTCAGCCTGCCAGTTCACCGTCATCGGCTACGAGGGAGTCCCAGTTAACGGAACCTTGGGTTCTCGCCGTGATCGGTTGGGTGGCCGTGTTACCCGGTGAATTCTGGCTGCGAGCCGACAGACCCGGCGTCACACTGCGCATGAGTCACCCTCGCAGGAGGGCGCAGATTCGTCCTGAGTCACGAGGGTGAGCGGCGAGTGTTCGGACCAGGCTTTGTCCAGTGTCTGCAGGACGGCGTCGGCGGGTTGGGCTCCGGAGATGCCGTAGCGACCATCGATGACGAAGAAGGGGACGCCGCTGATGCCGTACGCCCGGGCCTGCGCCTCGTCGGCGCGAACAGCGTCGGAGTAGCGGTCCGATGTCAGTACGGCATCCACTTCCGCCTCGGGCAGCCCGACCTGCGTGCAAAGGGCCCGCAGCGCGGAATGGTCGGAGACTGGGGATCCCTCAGTGAACGTCGCCCGGTCGAGGCGCTCCTTGAGCTCGTCCTGCCGGCCGTGCTCCAGGGCGAGGTGCAGCAACCGGTGCGCGTCGAAGGTGTTGCCGGGTCGGGCAAGGTCGAAGCGGAAATCGAGGCCTTCCTTTGCCGCGGTCGCCGTCATGTTGTCGATCATGGCCTGCGCCTCGATGACCGGGCAGTGGTATTTGCTCGCGAGCCGCTCGGCGTACGTCCCTTGCCCGGCGGCGCTCGGGGGTGCGGACGCGTCGAGCTCGAAGCTGCGCCAGACCAGTTCCACCTCGTCGCGGTGCGCGAACAGCGCTAGCGCCGCCTCGAAGCGGCGCTTGCCGATGTAGCACCACGGGCAGACAACGTCGGACCAGACTTCAACCATCATGCTCACGATGGAACCAACAACAACAGTGACCCGCCTCTTCCGACGGCCACAACGCGCCATGCCCTCTGTCGGGTTTCGCTGATGTCTGAAGCCCCTGACTCGCTGAGATCAATCCAGGCTGGACGCTAACCGTTGACCAGCCGGTTCTGAACGATGACCGGACGTATCGGAACCAACCCTCCGCGTCCGCAGGAGGATCCGCCATCGGTACGTCAAAGCGCGCTATCCGCGCCTATTCAGGATGCTCGCGGGAGGCCGTCGCAGCCCTTGACGAGCCCTACGCCCCGCGTGCGTTTGACACCGGCCGGTGGTGCGTATTGAGGTAGAGCCTTTCGAGGGCGCGAAGGAGGACCGCCATGGCAAGGACTCGCCAAATCCTGTTCATCCAGGGCGGCGGCGCGGGCACGCACGACGAATGGGACAACAAACTGGTTGAAAGCCTGCGGCGAGAGCTCGGAGGCGGGCACGAGGTCCGTTACCCCCGCATGCCCGGCGAAGACCACCCGAGCCACGCTACGTGGAACACGGCGATCCGACATGAGATGGCAGACTTGGATGACGGCGCCATCGTGGCTGGCCATTCGGTGGGCGCGACTGTCCTCATCAATGCGCTCGCCGAGCAGCTGCCGGAGTGTTTGCTTGAGGCGATCGTGCTGATCGCTGCCCCGTTCGTCGGCGAGGGCGGCTGGCCCAGCGACGAGTTCGAGTTGCCGAAGGACCTCGGCGCGAGGCTTCCGCACGGCGTGCGGGTTCACGTGTTCCATGGTCTGCGGGACGAGACCGTCCCACCGTCACATGCCGACCTGTATGCCCAGGTGATCCCGCAGGCGCGGGTGCACCGGCTCCCCGGGCGTGATCACCAGCTAAACAATGACCTCAGCGACGTGGCAAGGGCGATCGGCACCAACACACCCAGACCCGTCACTCAGATATAGATCCGGTAGCCACGTTCACACAATGCGCCAGATGCGTGCGTTTGCCAAATGGCGAGATGTTAGGCGCCTTGATCCTGGACGCGATGCCGAATCTCGGACTGATCCTGCACACCCCGAGGTGCGGTCTGCGGGACAGGAACGGCCGCCCGTCTTCGGAGGCGGATCCCCGAACGATGACAACGTTGCGGCAGGACCCACTACTTGTGTCGTGGGCCGTTGGGTAACCGGTTGCCGGTCGTGTTCCGGACCGGTTCCGTCAGTAACTATTGCTTCTCGCGCGCCCATACTGTCTGCATGACGGTCGGGGAGCTGGTTCTGAGCGACGACGTCGAGCTCGCGGGATGGATCCGTCCCCGCCTGGGCGGTCGTTTCGGGGCGGTGACCCGGACGCTGCCGGGCGGGTACCCGGCGTACGCGCGCATCTGCCACCCGGCCACTGACAGCGACGGGACCCCGGTCAGCTGGCCAGAGGTGGGCGCGGTGACGGGGCGGCACGCGCATCCGCTGATGCAGTGGCACGCGCTGATCGGGTCGGTCTACCCGGTCAACGCCACCAGTGCGCTGTGGCTGGGGGAGAACCCCGAGCAGGGCCATATAGCGCCGGAGGTCTTCGGGGCGTTGACCCGCGTGCTGGCTCAGCACACCACCACTCCCGCGCGCTGCGTCTTCTGCCTTTGGGAAGGCTACGGCTGGCTTCATGCCGACACCTTGACCATGCACCCCCTCTGGAGCGCTCCGTCCGCGCCAAATCCCGGCAAACACGCGGCTGCGCCAACTTCGGCGAATCTGCCGACACCATCAGGAGCTCAACAGCCAGGACCCGTCTCGAACTCGGGCTCAAAGCACCCATACCTCGACCGCGACGGACCGCGGGTGCGTCTACCAGGGCGCGACTACCTGCTGTTGACCGGGCCTTTGGATGCCGCCATCAGCCTCGGCTGGTGGCCGGACCCCACATGGTTCCAAGCCCAGTCGCCGAACCTGTTCTGGCCCGCCGATCGGACCTGGTGCGTCGCCACCGAGATCGACTTCGACTCGACCCTGGTCGCCGGAACCCGCACACTCATCGACGCGCTCCTGAACGAGCCCACCCTCGATGCCTGGCCCCTCGACCCCGACGACTCCCTCGACTCCGACGCCGATCACGTCAATCGCGTCCCGTAAGTCGAACGGCTCCAGTAATCCGATCCGTCTTTGGTGCAGCAAAAGCTCACTATCCGCGCCTACTTAGAGACTTGGCACAGGACCGGCGTCTGGCCAGACTCG
>JBDTWH010000198.1:0-13295 GCA_040006795.1 Actinomycetota bacterium
CACCACGGGTCAGACCGTCCCTAACCTGGTGATCGTTGCGGTCAGCCCCGGCGGGAACGTCACCTTCTACAACAATGCGGGGACCGTGGACGTCATCGCTGACCTGTCCGGGTATTTCACCTGGTGAGCTCCTGCCCGGCTACTGCACCTGCCAGCAACGGCGACAGGCTATCTCGATCTCACGAATTCTCCGGGGGAGCCCCTTCCCGCGGATCTAGGCGGGTCAGGGCGCGGTCTTGATGACCTTGCCGTCAGCCGACACCACCCACCAGACGGTCTTGACACCCTGGCCCTTGACGTCGCCGGGCGCCTTGTCCGGGGTGAAGTAGTAGAGGGGCAGCTTGTTGTAGGTCACCTGCGTGGTGCCGTCGGTCCGATTGGTAGTGCCGAGGAGCCCGTCATCGGTCCCGTCACCGGCTTTGGGTGCGCCGGCGGTGAGCAGAGGGGGCCATGCAGCGGCGCACTGGTCGTAGCACGTGCTGTCGCCGTCCTTGTCCGCATCGAACATGTACAGGACGCGGCCCTGGTCGTCGCTGAGCACCTTGCCGAGGCTGGTTGTTGCGACCTTGATCGTTGCCGGCACTGCGGGACCGGAGGCCGTTTCGCTCGCGGAGGATGACGATGAGGAGGATGACGATGAGCTTGCGCTGGGTGAGGTCGTTGTACCGCCGCAAGCGGCTATCGTCAAAAGAGCGGCCGCGCTGATCGCGACGGTGAGAGGGCGGATGCTGTTCATGGTGAACCCCGATCGTTTGGAGGATGTTCGGTCAGCAACGGGTACGTTCCTATCTGTACCTACGGCGCCGGACGCCTGGGCGTTCACTCGTTCACCTCTAGAGCTGCAATCGTTATCCATGGGGAAGGGCATCATCAGGCGCCCTCGGCGCACCACTGGGCTGCAGGGCTGGCGGCCTCCCGGCTCTGGCACCTCTCGGGAAGACGATGGCCGTCTCGGGACCTAGTCTGGAGATCGGCAACGTAAGTTCATTTCGCAAGGGCTGCGCGCCTCGTGGGAAGGCGTCGGACCGCCAGGGGATTCAGGAGCATCAGTGGGGTCGATCCTCCCGGGACGTGTGCTAAGAACGGTTGCCGTGCTGCTGATGGCAGGTGTGGCGCTGCTCGTCAATGCGCCGGCGGCCTCCGCCCACGCGCAGCTCGAGAGCAGCGACCCGGCGGCTGGCGCGGTCGTTCCCGTGGCACCGCGGCAGGTCACTCTCGTCTTCGGGGAGGCGGTGGAACCGTCTGCGAAATCCATTGAGGTGTTCGATGACCATTTCCGTCGCGTACCCACCGGGCAGATCGCTGCGACAGGCTCCGGGGGAGGCGGGTTGTCGGCCTCCTTGCCAGCCGGGCTGGCGAATGGCACGTACACCGTGACCTGGCAGGTCAGCTCGTCGGACACCCATCCGGTGTCCGGTTCCTTTCGGTTCTCGGTGGGCGTGCCGAGCACAGTCACCGGGGGCTTGCCCGCCCCCCCGCACAATGACCTCGCCGGTCTCCTCCTCGGAGGTATGCGGGGGGTCGGCTACGTCGGGCTGGCTCTGGGACCGGGCCTGCTGCTCGTGGTGCTTGCGTTGTGGCCCGAAGGACTGGCCGACCGCCCGACCAGAAGGCTGCTCTGGGTGGGGCTGGGTGTGCTCGTGGCGAGCACCATGGGCGCCCAGCTGCTTCAGGCTGTGTGGGTGGGCGGTCAGCCGCTGAGCGCCATCTGGTCGTCACCGGGCTCCCTGAGCACCCATTCGCGCCGCCTCGACCAGCTCATGGCTGTGCGTTACTTCCTGGTCTTCGCCTTCGTCTTCGGGCTCATGGTTGCCGTGATGTTGCGCCCTGCGTCGCCATCACCTGCCGCGGGTGGACCTGGTGCCGCGGCGTCACACGGGGCTCTCGCACCGGAAAAGGTGGTGCTGCCCTCGTGGGTTCTGGGGCTGGCGGCTTTCACCACCGCCGCACTCATCGCAACGTTTGCCTTTGCAGGCCATGCGTCTGCCGGGTCTGCCGCACCCTTAGCCATCTCGGCGAATATCCTGCACCTGATGGCGGTATCGACGTGGCTCGGTGGCCTGGCTCTGATCGCGGTCAGCCTCCGCCCGGCATCCCGCGCCGATGACCTGGCGGCGGTGCTGCCCCGGTTCTCGCGGCTGGCCTTCGCCTGTGTGGCCGTCATCGTGCTGAGCGGCGCCTTCCTGGCCCTGCGCGAGGTCGGATCTGTCGCCGCGCTGCTATCCACCGAGTACGGCCGGCTGCTGTTGGTCAAGGTGACCGGGGTGGTGGCCCTGGTCGCCGTGGGTAACCTCGCACGGCGCTGGGTGCAACGCCACCTCCCCTCACCACCGCGTCGACCCTTCCTGCCCCCGGGGACGGCCGGCATCGTGCCGGTACGGGAGATGACCTTCGAGCCGGTGGAGTACGGCAGACCCGAGCTGGCACGACTGCACCGGGGAGTCTTCGCCGAGCTCGGCATCGCGGTCCTGGTGCTCGCGCTGTCGTCCGCTCTGGTGGTAGTCCTGCCCGCCCGGCAGGACTACGTACCGCCCTTCCACAAGACGGTGACCACCGCGGACATGCGGGTGGACCTCGATGTGGCCTCACCGCGGGTTGGTGACACCGTCCTGCGAGTGAGGGTGCACACCCCGGACGGACGCCCGGTCGCGGTGACGGCAATGCGAGGTTCGATCACGCTGTCCTCGGCCAACCTGGGCCCGCTCGCTCTGCAGCCGGTCTCCAAGGGCGGCGCGTCGAGCGCCGGCGCGACGGACATGAAGGTCACCTTGCCCGCCCGTGGCGTCTGGACGGTGCGCCTGACCGTCCAGACCTCACCTGTGGATGCCACTGCCCTGTCCGCACAGCTGCCCGTGTCATGACCCGGAGGCAGTTCCTGGACTGACCCGCCACCGCAACCGGACCCGGCTGGGTTGCTAGGGGCGTGGACGGATGATGGTGATGCCGCTGCCGGGCTGCTGACCAAGGGCTGCGAGCCCCGCTGGTGCCTCGGAGAGATCTATCCGGTGCTGGACGAGTCGCTGCGGGCTGAGTCTGCCCTCGGCGATCTCGGCCAGCATGGCCGGGTAGTCGTGGGCTGCCATCCCGTGGCTGCCCACGATCTCAAGCTCCGCGGCGATGACGGTGGCCATCGGCACAGGCGGCAGGTCGTCGGCGCCCAGCATCAGTCCGACCTGGACGTGGCGACCTCGCTTGCGCAGGCTGCGGATCGAGTTCTGGCATGTCTGGATGCTGCCGAGAGCATCGATGGATACCGCTGCGCCACCGCCTGTGAGGTCGCGTACGGCATTCACCACGTCGACGTGCCCGGGGTCGAGAGTGGCGGTCGCGCCCAAGCTCCGGGCCAGTTCCAGCGCGGTCGGTGAGATGTCGACGGCGATGATGTATGCGCCGCGGGCTGCGGCGATCATGACCGCGGACAGCCCGACACCGCCGCAGCCGTGAACGACTACCCAGTCCCCGCTGTGGACCCGGCCATGGTGGACCACCGCCCGATAGGCGGTGGCGAAACGGCAGCCGAGACTGGCCGCTGTCTCGAAGGTCATGTTGTCCGGTACGCGAACGAGGTTGACCTGCGCATGATCGATGGCCACGAGCTCCGCGAACGATCCCCAGTGGGTGAACCCGGGCTGGAACTGCCTGTCGCACACCTGGTGCTCGCCCCGTCGGCAGGTGTCGCACTGGCCGCAAGCACAGACGAAAGGCGCCGTGACCCGGTCACCGGGATGCCACCCCTGCACCCGCGACCCGACCTCGGCGATCACGCCGGCGAACTCGTGGCCAGGGACGTGAGGGAGGCCGATATCCGGGTCGTGCCCCATCCATCCGTGCCAGTCACTACGGCACAGACCAGTGGCCGCCACCTCAATGACCACGCCGGTTTCCGGGCAGGCGGGGTCATCCACCGTGGCCACTTCGGGCAGCTGCCGGAAGGCCTCGTAGAGCACTGCACGCATCGCAGATCTCCTTCGTCAGATGAGATGTGACGTCACAGACGTTCGAATGACGGACAGTACCGGGCCGGCAGATGACGAACCCCTCCCCTCTGGCCTCGTCATGCTTGTTCAGGCATGGGGACCTTCTTCCCTGTGCGGCTGACTCGGTGGCGCCGAGACTTGCAGGAACGTCAAGATGACCACCTAGGAAATCACCGAAGCTCATTCGGCGAAGTTCACTCGGCGCCCTTTAAGGCCTTGTGGTTGTGGCACCTGCTGAAGGCACCTTTTGCACACGATCCGCAGTCCTGGATGGATCACGCGTTACCCGGTGGTTGTCGTTCCCCCCACATGGGTAGGTTGCTGACATGAAGACTCGCGTTCTCGGGACCATGAAGGTGTCGGCAGTCGGACTGGGTGGAATGCCCATGTCCATCGTGGACCATCGACAGCTCGCCCGAGCACCTGAGGTCGGCCTGCGAAGCCTCGCTGGGACGCCTGGGTGTCGAGGCGATCGGCCTGTACCAGCTGCACCGACCGGATCCGTCGGGCGTTCCGTACGAGGACTCCGTAGGCGCGATCCGCGACTTGCTGGATGAGGGCAAGATCCGGATGGCCGGGATCTCGAACGCCAACCCCGAACAGATCCGCACCGCCCAAGATGTCCTTGGCGGCCGCCTGGTGAGCGTGCAGAACCAGTACTCGCCCGCGTATCGCAGCTCCGAGCCCGAGCTGCGCCTGTGCCAGGAGATGGGGATCGCCTTTCTTCCCTGGTCCCCACTCGGGGGGATCTCCCGGGCGGCTGACCTCGGCTCGAGGTTCACAGCCTTCCAGGAGACCGCAGACGCGCACGGGGTCAGCCCCCAGCAGGTCACCCTGGCGTGGATGCTCGCGTCCGCGCCCGTCGTCATCCCGATTCCGGGATCATCACGCCCGGAGACCGTCCTCGACTCGGCCCGATCCGTTGACCTCGAGCTCAGCGCTGACGAGCTGAAACGCCTCGGCGAGGCGTCCTGAGCGATGTCGCCCTGCCCGGCCCCCGATCACTCCCACTCCCGGTAGCAGCTCGCAGGTCGACCGCGGGCCTGGTGAGATCAGGCAAGGCTGTCTTCCTTCTGCAGCTGACGTCGCTGGTCGAGTACGACTCGCACCCCCGAGCTCATGAGCTTGCGTTCGTGCTTTCGGAAGTCGTGCGCGCACAAAAGCAGTTCGCGGTCTCCACTTTCCGGGATGAACACGCTCAGCAATACGTAGGCTTGGGCGCCGCAACGATCGCAGCGATCCGCTGTCGTAAGAGCGACTGTTATCATGTGACGCCTCCTTGTTGTTGTTATCTCATATTGGCGGTGCCGAAGTGATAGGCGCGAGTGCACCAATTCATTGAAGAAATACATCTCGCGACCTCATCAAGCTAGTTCCTCTCCCTTCTCCAGGCCATACACTGAGTTCGTTTACTCGGTTCGTGCATCTCCAGTAGATGGTCTGGATAACCGTGTGACCCTTCTCATCCCGTTTGGGGCGAGTGGTTTGATCTAGCGACTATGGCAAACGAATCTTGAAGAAACCTTGGGCAAGGCGCACGACACCTGGCCACGCTCGTCGGCTGCCGTCATACGGGCAGTGCCGGGGGGTCCGTCTGCGCTGTCGGCGTCCACGCACACCGCGGAGCCCGCCTCCATCCGGCGCGTGAGCGACCCTCATGTCCACCCGGCGACGTATCCTCCACTGTCATGCAAACGAAATGTATCCGGGCGAACAGGATGAGAACATGAACAAGTCGGACGCGAGCGAAGGCCAGTCACCATCGGAGCTCATCTCGAAAAGAATTGCCGAACTCGTGGACTGGCGTGGGGAAACACTCAGCAGAATGCGCAAGCTCATCATGGAAGCAGACCCGGACGCCGTCGAGGAGTGGAAGTGGATGGGCACTCCGACTTGGTCGCACGACGGCATCATCTGCACTGGCGAGTCCTATAAGAATGTCGTGAAGCTTACCTTCATGAAGGGCGCGTCTCTGAAGGATGCGGACCGTCTCTTCAACTCTGGTCTCGACGGGAACGCACGCCGCGCGATCGACATCCACGAAGGAGAAGTAGTCGACGGGTCCGCTTTCAAGGCGCTCGTTCGCCAAGCGGTCGCCCTCAATGGCTCTGGCAAGGCGAAACCCTCGAAGAAGGCGAAATCCTAAGGGATTCCGCCGCGGCGAATGCCTGACCTGTTCGTCTCAGCGACTATTCGAGGCACGCAAGCTGGTCGGCCTCGACGCCATGACGGTGTGGTGATTATCACTGTCAAACCCTTGAAAAGGCCCTATCGGGACGAGGTCGCCCGGTCCTACGCTTCGGCCATCGAATACACGGCGGGGTATTCGGACCTGCTTCAGCGAACCACCGCCTCATGATCCATAAGCGAGATGAGGACAAAGCATGACCATTACCGCCTCCAGCACGGGAACTTCGGCTGGCGCTTCCCTGTCAAGGCCCGGCCCGATGAGCAAAGCAGCCGCAGTGCTGGTCATGCTGGTGGGCGCCGGCCTCGTCGCGACGACCCTCATCAGCAACCTGTTCGCCGTCGGGCCGGCGTTCGAGAACCTGATCACCGACTTCCGCCCGGCGCTGACCCAGAGCTCAATCGACACAGCGCACAAGGACATTGCCGGTCTGTCGGCGGTGCAGCAAGAGTTCAGCACCAAGCTTGCACCCGCCCTCAGCCAGCAGCTGAAGATGACCCCGGCGGAGTTCAACGGCTTCGTCTCGACGAATTTCCCGGCCGTGGCAGCGGGCATGGGCGCACTGCCCACCGCTGTTCCCACGTTCGACGGCCTGATCAACACCCTTGACAAGCAGCGTCCGCTCTTCGCGTCGGCTGACGCCATCCCGACCACGAGCCTCCCGGCGACGACCGTCCCCTGGGCGATGCTCGGTGCGGGCATTCTCGTGTTCCTCATCGGGCTGGCGATGCTGCGTTCACCGAAGGCCGGCGGCGCGGCGGCGCTCGTCGTGGGCCTTCTGCTGCTGGTCCTTCCGCTTGCCCTGTCGCTGCCCGGAAAGGCAGCCGACGCCGACCAGCTCAACGCAAACCTCAAGCCCGTCTACACCCAGGCACTTGTCAAGAACGCCTCCGGGTCGCTGGTCACGATCGGCGCCATGGGCACGGAGATGCAGACCGCAATGCTCCCCGCTCTGGCCACGCAGCTGAAGATGTCGCCTGAGGAGCTGCAGACCTTCCTCGGCGGCAACTTCCCAGCCACCGCGCAGGCGCTGCAGACGATGCCCGCGTCCATGGAGCGCTTCAACGGGCTCGTGAAGGTGTTCGACAACAACCTCGGCAACTACGAGACCCTCAAGCCAGTGGGGCTGGAGCGGCTCATCTTCATCTTGATGAGCGCTGGCGGGTTGGTCGCAGCGCTCGGCGCACTGACAGTCGTCACGAGCCGCAAGAAGTAGCGGCGGCCTGGTCGCGGCACGAGAACAAACCGCGACCAGGTTCTGCGGCCACATGGTTGGTGGCGGCGCCCTGGAGACCGCAATCCAGGACTTAAGTCCCCTCCGGGCGTGTGGGCTCGGGTTACGGTTCAAATATGACTGATTCAATCCACGTTGAAGTGACAACGCGCGGAGTGGTGGAGCCGCTGACGGTGCTGCAGGCGGTGGCTGATCCGGTGCGCTGGTCGGTGCTGGCCATGCTGACCGAGGCGCCGCGGTGCGTGTGCAAGCTGCAGGAGCAGATCCCGATCGCTGGGAACCTGTTGAGCTACCACTTGAAGGTGCTGCGTGAGGCGGGCCTGGTCACCACGAGCCGCCGGGGCCGGTGGGTCGACTACGCGCTGGCTCCTGACGCGTCCGAACGGATGCGGGCAGCCCTGCCGGGGGCAGCGGTATCGGTGACGGCATGACCGTCGCCGAGCGGTTGCGCCCGACGACCCCGACCCGCCGCTGGGTCGTCATGGGGGCGGCTGCCCTCGCGTGGTTCGCCCTCTACGAGATCAACCTGCCGCTGTGGGACTGGGTCGTGTACGACGTCGCGGGTCTGTCCCCTTCGAGCCGGCTCGGCTCGGGGGTCCACTTCTTCTTCTATGACTCGGTCAAGATCGCCCTGCTGCTGATCGGGATCATCTTCCTGGTCACCGTGCTGCGCTCCTTCATGAGCGTCGAGCGCACCCGGGCGCTGCTCGGCGGCAAGCGTGAGGGAGTCGGCAACGTCATGGCCGCCGGCCTCGGGGTGATCACCCCGTTCTGCTCGTGCAGCGCCGTTCCGGCGTTCATCGGGTTCGTCGCCGCCGGGGTCCCGCTGGGGGTCACCATGAGCTTCCTGATCGCCAGCCCCCTGGTCAACGAGGTCGCCATCGGCCTGCTCTTCGGGATGTTCGGGATCGGCCCGACGCTGCTGTACGTGGGCGCCGGGCTGGTCATCGCGGTCGTCGCCGGGTTCGTCCTGGGAAAGCTCAAGCTCGAGCGCTGGGTCGAGCCGTTCGTCTTCGAGACCCGCCTGGGCGGGCAGGTCATCGACCCGTCCGTCGGGCTGACCTGGGACGACCGGATCCAGATGGGTGTCGAGGAGGTCGGGGTGATCCTTCGCAAGATCTGGCCCTACCTGTTGGTCGGTATCGCCCTGGGTGCCGCCATCCACGGCTGGGCACCGGAGGACTTCTTCACCCGGTACGCAGGCGCCGGGAACCCCTTCGCGGTGCTGATCGCCGTGCTGCTCGGGATCCCGCTGTACTCCAACGCCGCGGGCATCATGCCGCTGGTGCAGGCCCTGCACGACAAGGGCCTGCCGATGGGCACGCTGCTCGCCTTCATGATGGCCGTCGTGGCACTCAGCCTGCCCGAGCTCATCCTGCTGCGCCGGGTCCTGAAACCCCCGCTCATCCTCACCTTCGTGGCCATCACCGGCGCCGGGATCATCGCCGTGGGCTACCTCTTCAACGCAGTCATCCCGCTATGACCCCCACCAAACCACCTCCCATCGAAAGAGAGAATGCCATGATCATCAAGATCCTCGGCTCCGGCTGCAGCAACTGCGTCAACCTCGAACGGGTCACCCGTGAGGCCGTCGCCGACCTCGGCATCGACGCCGAGTTCGAGAAGGTCACCGACTACCCCGCCATCATCGGGTACGGCGTGATGTCAACCCCCGGACTCGTCGTGGACGAGAAGGTCGTCCTGTCCGGACGGGTGCCCACAGCGGCCAAGGTGCGCGAGCTCCTGGAGTCACTGACGCCCTGAGGGACCCGATCAGGGATCCATCCTGGCCGCGCTGGTCCGGGCGTTCCCGAACGTTCCCCACTACTACGTGGAGATTGCCCGATTCGCCGAAGCGACCCGAGTGTTCAACAACGCCGAGCATGTCCTGGCTCACCTGGACGCCGGCCAGTAGGCGCCAGCGCCCATTTCCTCCAGGCAAGCTGTTCCGAATCGCGACCGAAAGCGGAGACGTGCTCAAGCGAGCTATCGCGATCGGGACTTCAGCACCCGGTCGATCACGAGGTCCAGGCCCGGGGTCTCCGAGCCGAGCTCAGCAACGACGGCGGCTCGCACGGCCCGACGCAGGTCGGGGTCCGAGGCAGCGGTTGCCGTCGGGGTTGTTGAGGAAGACGTCGTCACTGAGGAGCCGGACGCCGTCCGAGCCACCGCCTTCCGCTCGATCCGGACGCCTAGGTCAGCCGCACGCTGTGCCGCCTCGTCGGTGACGACGTCCCGGCCCTGCACGCGGATCGCGTCGCCGGACGCTGCGGCGTCCTCGACATGGTGGCGCGTGATGAACCGCCTCCGCTCCGGCCGGTCACAGTGCTCAGTCCCTGCCATCGATACCCTCCAGTGCTGCGACCGCCGCGTTGCGGGCGGCGAGGATGTCGGACTCTGTCCCGGCCATCCACAGCCGGCCGAACACACACCGGGGCCAGGCGAGGGGCGCAGATAGCTTCGCCACGCTCGGGTCCTTGCGTCTACCTATAACCGGGCGATATATTCCAGTTATGCGTAGCGAGGCCCCCGCGCTCATGCCGATCTTCCGGTCCCAACACCAGGCAGCGTTGCTCGCCTTGCTCCTCCTGCACCCCGATCACGAGTACACCCTCACCGAGCTCGCCAAGAAGCTCGACGTGCCGCTCACTACGCTCCAGCGTGAGGCGCAGCGCCTGGTGAGCGCCGGGATCCTGCAGGACCGCACCCTCGGCCGGGCAAGGCTTCTTCGCGCGAATCTGAGCAACCGAGCGGCAGCTCCACTCACCCAGCTTCTGCAGGTCACCTTCGGACCCGAGACGGTGATCGGTGAAGAGTTCGAGCTGGCCAACGCCGACCGGGTCCTGATCTACGGCTCCTGGGCAGAGCGTTATCACGGCTCGCCCGGTCCTCCGCCGAACGACGTCGATGTGCTCGTCGTTGGGAATCTCGACCGGGCCGACGTCTACGACGCAGCCGATCGGGCTCAGGCGCGCCTGGGGATGCAGGTCAACCCAGTCATTCGCACCCCTGAACAATGGGCCAACGATGCCGATTCATTGGTCCTCCAGATCAAGGCTTCACCGATCGTTGACGTCACTCCCGTGGGCAAGGTCGCGCCGTGAGCCGCTGGCCCCGAGGCGAAGCCCAGATCGAGCAACTAATCGCCACAAAACAGCTGCAGCCGGTCATCGGGGGACAGGCCAACGGCGCACACCTACTCCAGAAGGCGTCGCGAACCCTCGAAACAGCAGGTGAGATAGCTGACCAGGACCCCGATAGCGCGTACGTCCTCGCCTATGACGCCGCCCGGTATTCGGGCACCGCAATTCTTGCCCAGCAAGGTCTGCGCCCAACGACTTCGGGCGGCCACTATGCCGTCGAGGTGGCACTTCGCGCCCAGTTCGGCGACGGGTTCCGGCCCTTCGGAGCAATGCGGCGACGACGCAACGAACTCGAGTACCCCACTGGGCCGGGCGAGACTACCACCTGCGACGAGGCACACAAGGCGATCCTGGACTCAGAGGGGCTGCTTCGGGCGGCTCAGCAGTTGTCGCCTACACTCTCGATCTTCTGACTGGACCGAGGACCAACTGCCGGAAGGTCGGCCCAGACAGGGGAGTTTGTGGCATACGGATCGCTGACGGATCGTTCATCGTGTTCGGCAACGGGCCCAGACCGGCGGAAGGCGGAGGGCTGGACTTCACGAATCTCCAACTGCGGCAACGCTTTTCGCGTGTGGAGCGGGTGACGGGAATCGAACCCGCACTGTCAGTTTGGGAATCCGATACGGACCCGCGATCCGTGCTCCCGCGGCGGATCTGACTTTGCGGTGAATGATCTCACTTGACCCTGGTTGGTTGCACGCGGAGTGCACGACTGTCGACACAGTTCGATCAGTTCAGAGGGGGTTCAGCGATTCTCCGAGGCACGAGCTCGGGCGAGCACCGACTCGGCAAGAAGCAGTAGCGACTCCCTCGGCTCGCTCAGCACGACAGAGTCATCGCCATACATCCGTTCGGCGATGTCCACCGCCTGCTCTGGGCTCCTGATCTTCAAGTGCCGGAATAGGACGACAAGGTCGGTCAGATCCTGGGGGCGCCCGGCAGCCATCTTCATTGCCAGCAGGTTGGCAGGAGATGAGACGGCGACCTGTAAACCCTCGACGTCCAGTGACACAGGGTCCTCGTCAGGAAGGGGAATGAAGGGGCTCGCCGCAGCGCTCAGCCAGCCCGGTGGCAGGCCGAGTTCTGTGGCCATGGATGCGGCCTCATCAGCCACCGTGGTGGGTGGGTGGAGTACCGCGTCTATGTCTCGTGTGGTGCGCCGAGCGTCGAACTCCAAGGCCATGGCGGCTCCTCCGACGATATACAGCCGGCCCGCGACACCCTTGGCGGACAGGCGCCGACCCAGCTCGGTGATCAGTTCGATAATTCTGTCGCGATCGAAACCCGTGGTGCTCATCGGCGCCCTTCCCTAGGCAGTCTGAAAGGCAGACGCGTCCAGCCAGATGCCCAGGCGTGAGAAGTCGATGGGCGTGCGCGCCATGGTGCGTGCGGCCAGGAGACCTCCACCGTCGGCCGGGAACCACCAGGACTCCAACGGTGCCCGGCGGGTCCACTTCGGTGCGGTGACTCCACGTCGCCGGCAGGCCCGGGCCACCGCGGCCGCGAGCAGGGTGTCCCATCGCCGGTCGCCCGTAGGGCGCGGTCGTCGGAGGAACTCTTGAATCTCAGCCGGGTCCGAAAGGTCACTGAAGTCATTGATGGCCGTGATGAGCATGCGAAGCGCGAAGTCTTCGTCGCCGCGTTGAAGCTCCTGCTTGATTGCCTCTGAGGCGCTGCGCGCCGTCATCCAGGTTCGCGTGGGCCCGCCGATCTCCCGCAGGAGGCGACTGACCTCCGGCTGGCTGCGGTTGGTGAGTGCAGCGATCCGTCGCTGGCTAAGCCCACGCTCGTGGCCGTCTAGGACCAGCTGGCGGAGCTGGGCGCGGCCCTCACGAACGAGCTCATCCGCACGCAGAGACCTCTCGGTGATCTCCGTCTCAAAAGTCATGTTCTGATAGTAACTACTATCAGCGACCATGCCAAGTGGTAGGACTCCTCACGGCAAGGGAACCTTGAACTTGTTCTCACCGATAACCGAAGACAGCAGGCCCGTGTGGCCGGCAGCCGTCCTTGCCGGGTCTATCCCACGCTCCGCCCGTCCCTACCGGACAGGGGCTGCGGGCGGGCGAACCAGGTCCCGTTCTCCGGGTGTGCGCGGTAGGCCAGCGCGTGGGCGATGCGTGTCCGTGACGACTCCATCAGGGGCGCGGGCAGCGCATCGGCCTCGAACCAGCCGACGGCGGTCGACTCGTCGTCGGCCACCCGTGGATCGTCAGTGCCGACCGCACGGCACAGGAACGTGAGGTCGAGGTACTGCGCGCGGTCGCCATTCTCATACTGGACCGTTTCAGCGCTTGAGGACACAGCCGCGAGTCCCTCCACGACGGCATGGATGCCCGTCTCCTCGAGGACCTCGCGGACGGCGGCCAGCGCGGGCTGTTCGCCCGGCTCCAGGATCCCGCTTACGACGGCCCACAGGCCATTGTCGGCTCGCCGCCCGAGAAGGAGCCGGCCGTCCCGGTGAATCACCACAGCGCTGACCCCGGGCATCCACAACAGCTCGTTGCCCACGTGGGATCGCAGCGCCAGGACGAAGTCGGGGATCGGCATGCGTTGAAGCCTACGTCGGCATTCAGGGGCCTTTTCCGCTCGTTGGGAGGGCGAGGTTCTGGTCAAGGCGGTCTTTTCAGGGACCGAAACCCAGGCCGACATAGGCCGGAGAATAGGATTTTACGAATCCCCGACTGCGGCAACGCTTTCAGCGTGTGGAGCGGGTGACGGGAATCGAACCCGCACTGTCAGCTTGGGAA
>JBDTWH010000199.1:0-2981 GCA_040006795.1 Actinomycetota bacterium
GTTCGTGGTCGCAGTGTCGTTCGTGGTCACGGCGCCGTTCGTGCTCACTGCGCGGTCCGAGGTGCGTCCGACCGTCAGGCCGAGCGCCGAGGCAAGGGTGGGGGAGGCCTGACGGTATCCGAACTCGACCACCCGGCGGGTGATCGCCCTGCCGGACTGGGTCACGGCGGAGCCGGCATGACGGAAGGTCCCGAGCGCCAGCCTCTGGTGGAACGAACCCCCGGTGGCGAACCAGCCGGAGCCCTGGTGGCTCTCGACCAGCCCCTGCTCGCGCAGCGTGACCAGGGCGCGTCGGACGGTCACCCGGCTGACGGCATACCGTGAACAGAGGGCGGACTCGCTGTCCAGGGCACCCTGGTCGCCGAACTCGCCGAGTGCGACCCGTTCACGCAGGTCGTCAGCGATCTGCCGAAATCGCGAACTTGTCATTAATTTGTACACTACAAGTTAGTGACTGATGTGTCCAACTCCTGCCATGAGCAGCGCGAACGACTGGACTGGGCGATTAGGGGCCGCCCTTTGCCGCTGGTAGCCTAGATCCCGCCGTGCAATCGGCCGCGGATACAGAGCGCCTGGGTGAACCTGCCCCAAGGCACCGCGCAACGACCATTACCGAGGAGAAGCTGCGTGCCCCTGGACCTTGCTGTCAAGAAAGAGATCATGACCGAGTACGCCACCCACGAGGGTGACACCGGTTCCCCCGAGGTCCAGATCGCGATGCTGACTCGCCGCATCCTGGACCTCACCCAGCACTCGCGTGAGCACAAGCACGATCACCACAGCCGCCGTGGTCTGCTGCTGCTGGTGGGTCGTCGCAAGCGCATGCTGCGCTACCTCGAGGCCACAGACGTCACTCGCTACCGCGAGCTGATCAAGCGCCTCGGTCTGCGCCGATAATCGTTCCATTCGATGGAGCGGCCACCTCCACGACATGTGAGGTAGCCGCTCCATTCGTATGAGAGCGGGGCAGCACCACCGCCCCCGTGGCGCAGCCTCAGGCAGCGCCCACACAAATGAAAATGGCTCATCCCAATAAGTTCGTGCACAACGACGATGCACGGCTGTCTTGAGAGAAAAGGAAGAAACCCCATGGAGGGTCCAGAAATTCAGTTCGCCGAAGCCACCATCGACAACGGCTCCTACGGCACCCGCACGGTCCGGTTCGAGACCGGACGCCTGGCCAAACAGGCCGGTGGCGCAGTCGTGGCCTACCTCGACGAAGACACGATGCTGCTGTCGACCACCACGGCCGGCAAGTACCCCAAGGAACAGTTCGACTTCTTCCCGCTGACGGTGGATGTCGAAGAGCGCATGTATGCCGCCGGAAAGATCCCCGGATCGTTCTTCCGTCGTGAGGGTCGCCCCTCCACCGACGCGATCCTCACCTGCCGTCTGATCGACCGGCCGTTGCGCCCGACCTTCAAGAAGGGTCTGCGCAACGAGGTCCAGGTGGTCATCACGGTCCTGGCGCTCAACCCCGACCACCAGTACGACGTGCTGGCCATCAACGCCGCATCCGCCTCCACGCAGATCTCCGGCCTGCCGTTCAGCGGCCCGATCGGCGCCACCCGCGTCTCGCTGATCGACGGCAGGTGGATTGCCTTCCCGACCTTCGCCGACAGCGAGCGTTCGGTGTTCGACATGGTCGTTGCCGGCCGCGTCGTCACCGACAAGAACGGTGTGGAGGACGTCGCGATCATGATGGTCGAGGCCGAGTCCACCATGGCCACCTGGGACCTGGTCAAGGTCCAGGGCCAGGGCGCACCCACCGAGCCGATCGTGGCCGAGGGCCTTGAGGCCTCCAAGAAGTTCATTGCCGCGTTGTGCAAGGCCCAGGCCGAGCTCGCCGCGAAGTCCGCCAAAGAGGTCCAGGACTTCCCGGTGTTCCTGGACTACCAGGACGACGTCTACGCAGCAGTCGAGGGCGCCGTCACCGGTGACCTGACCGCCGCGCTGCAGATGGCCGGCAAGCAGGAGCGCGAGATCCGCATCGACGAGATCAAGGCTGCTGTCAAGGCCGACCTCGAGACCACGTTCGAGGGTCGCGACAAGGAGATCTCCGCCGCATACCGCGCCGTGCAGAAGAAGCTGATCCGTCAGCGGATCCTGCGCGACAAGGTCCGCATCGACGGCCGCGGCCTGGCCGACATCCGCGCCCTGGGCGCCGAGGTCGAGGTCCTGCCCCGCGTCCACGGTTCGGCGATCTTCGAGCGCGGCGAGACCCAGATCATGGGTGTCACCACGTTGAACATGCTGCGGATGGAGCAGATGCTCGACACGCTCTCCCCGGAGACGCGCAAGCGCTACATGCACAACTACAACTTCCCGCCCTACAGCACCGGTGAGACCGGCCGCGTGGGTTCGCCCAAGCGTCGCGAGATCGGTCACGGCGCCCTGGCTGAGCGTGCGCTCCTGCCGGTGCTGCCGACCCGCGAGGAGTTCCCGTACGCCATCCGTCAGGTGTCCGAGGCGCTGAGCTCCAACGGCTCGACGTCCATGGGCTCGGTCTGTGCGTCCACCCTTTCGCTGCTCAACGCCGGTGTGCCGCTGCGCGCCCCGGTCGCCGGTATCGCGATGGGTCTGGTCTCCGACGAGGTCGACGGGGAGACGCGCTACGCGGCCCTGACCGACATCCTCGGCGCCGAGGACGCGTTCGGCGACATGGACTTCAAGGTCGCCGGTACCCGCGAGTTCGTCACGGCCATCCAGCTCGACACCAAGCTGGGCGGCATCCCCGCCTCGGTTCTGGCCGGCGCGCTGACCCAGGCCCGCGATGCCCGCCTGCACATCCTGGACGTCATGGCCGAGGCCATCGACGTCCCGGACGAGATGAGCGAGTTCGCTCCCCGCGTGATCAGCGTTACGGTTCCCGTCGACAAGATCGGTGAGGTCATCGGCCCGAAGGGCAAGATGATCAACCAGATCCAGGACGAGACCGGCGCCCAGATCTCGATCGAGGACGACGGCACGATCTACATCGG
>JBDTWH010000200.1:0-7417 GCA_040006795.1 Actinomycetota bacterium
GCTAAACCAGCTGTGCTGGGCGTGATGTCACGCTCCCGGGAACCAGCTCGCCACGGCGGCGGCGGGCGCGGTTCATCAGCTCGTCCCTGAGCGGGTCCAAGTGGTCATCTGGGTGTCCGTTTCGCAAGCGACGTGCGAGTCTGCGGCCGGCCGCCGACACACGCGTCACGCAGACGTGGTCGAAGAAAGGCCTTGCCTGCTGGCGCAGGTGGCCTTATCTTTGATGCCGTATTACCCAGCTCGAACCCTGTGGCTGGCAAACACCGATGGAGTGTCTGCCTTGTCCACCCACCGAGTTGATGACGTCACGAACGAAGCCCGCGACGAGCGGGACCGGACCACGCGAAGCCTTCTGCGGGAAGCAGCACAGGTCGTTGACCCCGGAACCAGGGAACGGCTGCTCGAAGAAGCCATCCTTGTGAACCTGCCCATGGCCCGGGCACTGGCCCAGCGTTATCAGCGACGCGGTGTCGACCTCGAGGACTTGGTGCAGGTGGCGATGCTGGGGCTCGTCAAGAGCGTCCGAGGCTACTGTCCAATGCGCGAGAAGTCTTTCGCCGCGTATGCCGTGCCCACGATCAGTGGTGAGATCAAGCGCCACTTCCGAGACCGAGGCTGGATGATCCGCCCGCCGCGGAGTATCCAGGAGCTGAACAGCGCCCTTCGCGCCGTCGAACCCGACCTCGCCCAGTCGCTTGGGCGGACGCCGACAATCCACGAGCTCGCGGAGCATCTGGGGGCTGCCGCCAGTGCTGTCAACGCGGCGCGGGAGGCCGGCCGCTGCTACGAAACACGCTCTCTGGACAGTCCGGTCGGGGACTCCGACCAGCTGCTCGGTGACCACGTGGCCGACCCCGACAACCCATTCGAGCTGGTGGACGACATGCTCACCCTCCGACCTGCCCTTGAAAGCCTCGGTGCACGCGAGCGCCGCCTGCTGAGGCTCCGGTTCGTCGACAACCTCAGCCAGCAGCAGATCGGCCATCAGCTCGGCGTGAGCCAGATGCAGATCTCCCGGCTGCTGACAGCAGTCCTGAGAAAGCTGCGTCACAGCCTCCAGGAGCAGCCGGCCGCATAGGCCCTCGCCGACGTGGTCGGACGCGACCGCCCGGCACCCACCGGCCGGCCGCAGCGGGATAGCAGCGGATCGGGGCCGATGGGTGCCGGGCGGCGTCAGGCTGCGGCGCGTCGGGACTGGCTCACCAGTAGTGGGAACGTCCGCCAATTGCACGACCGGTCGAGCCGAGGATCCACAGGATCGCGCCCGCGACCATCAGCACCACGCCGATGGTCCACAGGACCGGGACATTCAGGAAGAAGCCCAGCACCAGGAGGACTAGACCGAAGATGATCATCTGACATTCCTTTCATTGGGGCCGGGAGTCGGCCAGACACCCCATACCCAATCTGTCGTCAGTCACACCAAGATCACTCAGGCATCCCGAGTCGATCACCCACGCGTCCCTGAGCCCAGGCTCCCGGTGAGGACGACCTGGTCGGCCACGTCGCGCAGCCTCCGGTTGGTCTTGTTGCTGGCTTCGCGAAGAAGAGCGAACGCCCGATCGCTGGCCAGCTTGTGGCTGGCCATCAGGATGCCGACAGCCGCCCCGATCTGGCGGTTGCTGGACAGTGCCTGCTCCAGGTTCGCCGAGCGGTTCTCAGCCTCGTCCAGGGCGAAGTTCCGCAGGCAGGCAAGTTCGTGGTGCACGGCGAGCCTTGCCAACAGCTCTCCCGGGTCGAAGGGCTTGACGATGTAGTCGTCGGCCCCGGCCCTCAGCCCGGCTGCCGCCGACTCCGCGCCCGCGCGTGCCGTCAACAGGATGACCGGTATGCGGTGCAGGTCTGGGTTGGCGCGGAGCAGGCGAACGAGCGCCAGGCCGTCCATACCCGGCAGCATCACATCGGACAACACCAGATCAGGAGTGAACTCGACCGCCAGAGCGGCCTCGGCGTCGGCCACCTCGGTCACCTCCCACCCGTCATCGCCCAGCAGCCTGGTGATGTAGCGGCGAAGGTCGGCGTTGTCCTCCACCAGAAGGACGTGGCCGCCGCGTGACTCCCCCGCCTCTCGCTCTTGAGGTACCTCCTCGGACCTGTCACGTGGTGAGGCAAGATCGCTCAACGCCTGATCCCGGAGGCGTTCGTTCAGAGTCACCGACGCAACCTCAGCCGCGCCGGTGCTGCTCAACGGGACCGTGACGGTGAAGACGCTCCCCTGCCCCGGGGTACTGTCCACCGCGACCTCACCGTCGTGGGCGTTCACCAGATCCGCTACAAGGGCAAGCCCGATCCCTGCTCCCGGCCCGGTGCGCGCCCGGGCGCCCCGGACCTGGTGAAACCGTTCGAACAACCGGTCCCGAGACTGCGCCTCGATACCGATACCGCTGTCCCTGACCTCCAGAACGGCCTGGTCGCCACTCACTCTGAGGCGTACCTGGATGCCGCCCTCCGGGGTGAACTTGTAGGCGTTCGACATCAGGTTGAGCACGACCCTTGACCACATCTCCGGGTCCATGTCGACCACTGTGGCCGTGGGCGGCACGTCGACGGTCAGGGTCAGTCCGGCCTGTTCGACTGCCGACCTGAACATGCTCGCGCAGTCCTGGGTGAGCTGCGTGATGTCGGTGGGTTGACGGTGGGCCACCAGGGCGCCGCCCTCGGCTTTCGCGAAGGTGAAGATCGCGTCCACCAGACGGTCAAGGCGCAGCGCAGCCCGCCGGGCTGTCTCGATCGTCTCGGCGTCCAGCAACATCGGACCTGACGACGACCCGGCGTCAGGCCCGTGGAGGGCTCCGAGCACCAACGTCAGCGGCGTGCGAAACTCGTGGCTCACGTTCTGGAAGAACCGTGTCTTGGCCTCGTCCAAATCCGTGAGCATCTCCGTACGGGCCCGTTCATGCTCGTAGGCGCGTGCGTCGCTGAGCAGCGTTGAGCACCATCGCGTCACGAGGTCCAGAAAGCTCCGATAGGCGTCATCGACCGCCCGGTAGGGGTTCACGCCCAGGACGAGGACGCCGGCCGGTTCTCGTTGTCCAGTGATGAACAATGGACTGAGCATGGCCAAGGTGGGCACGGCCGGGCCCAGAGGACCCGGCAACACGTCACCTGCCTGGGCGAGTGGTGCAAGGTCGAACACCTGGTTCTGACCAGTTCGCGCCACACGAGCGATCGCCAGTGGCGCACTCCGCGGGAGGGTGAGCGGGCACACCCCCGTGTCACTCACCATCCCGTATGAGGAGGCGAGCCGCAGCTCATCACCGTTCCGCAGGTAGAAGGCAGCAAACGGTAGCGCCTGCCGATTGCCAGCCATGACGTCCAGAGCGGCCTGGCCCGCCTCCTTTGGGGAATGCAGGTCGGCGCGCGACATGGTGCCGAGCTCGTGAACAGTGGTCAGCCGGCGATCTCCGACGACCTGGGCCGTGACGTCGTTGGTGGCCACGAAGATACCCAGGACCTCAGTGTCCTCATTGACAATCGGGCTGTAGGAGAACGTCCAGTACGTCTCCTCGACATACCCATGGCGCCTCAGGAACAGCAGGAACTCCCGGGACAGCGTCCCGCCCTCTCCGACTAGGACGCTCTCGACCAGCGGCTCCAGCTCTGTCCAGACTTCCGGCCAACACAGCTTGGCCCGCTGTCCCATAGCGGCGGGATGCTTGTCGCCCAGAAGGGGCTCGAAGGCCTTGTTGTAGATCTGGACCAGCTGGGGACCCCACCAGATGAGCATCGGCAGCCGGGACGCCAGCACGGTCCTCACGGCCGCGGCCAGCTCGCCCGGCCACCCCGATACGGGGCCCAACGGCGTGAGCGACCAGTCCGTCGACAGCAGGAGCGCTCCGTCGTCGCCCAGACCGGCGAACAGCGAGTGCGCCGACGGGTCCGTGGCTTCGTTGAGGGTGCGCGAGATCATAGGCCATCATGACCGGGATTGTGTATCCGCGACAGCCCCTCCGGAGGGCCGGACGCAGCGCCTCGTCCCCTCTGGCCGGCCTTCCCGTGGGCCTTGCGTGGCCTGCTCGGATCGGGTAGCCCCGCGGGGCCCTTCAGCGGCCCGGTGGCTGGTTTTTGAACCACCGGGCCTGGATCGTGCGGGAACCCGGGATCCCTCACGACCCTTGCGTTCTCACGTACCCAGTTCGCGCTGACATATCCGGGCACAGTCCCTGCGACCTGAGCAATGTCCTCTCCGCCCGAGTCGCGAACGGTTTGACAAGCGACAGTGCGGGTACTCATACCTGGTCCAGACGCCCGACTGAACTGAGGAGGACGACTCATGAGAATAGGTGCCAGCCTGGTGCTGATCGCCATCGGAGCGATCCTGAAGTTTGCGGTGACAACATCCGTCAGCGGAGTAAACCTGGCCACGGTAGGGGTCGTGCTGATGGTGGTGGGGATCGCGGGACTTATCCTTTCCATCATCTTGGCCAGCACCGCGCGACGCACGGACGTCGTGCACCACACGACGCGAGAAGGGATCGCGGACCGCGGGCCGACCGACGACGTCCGCTACTGAGAGGCGCCATCTTGGATGCCTGGCCCGGCCCGTGCAGGCTTGGGCCGAGCCCCATCAACCACAAGATTCGCCGCTCCATCTGTGCTGAGGATCGACCCATGTCGCTCGAGACGCGCCCGCATCTGTGACCCATCGTCAGGGGCCTGCGGGATGTTCCACCGTCTCCAGCTCAGTTCCGCTCGCCGGCGACAACCGCCAGGATCTTGTCGCCGGCCCAGCCCTCAGCCGGAGGTGCTGGGTGGCCCGCCGACGGCACCTGCGTCGATCTGCCTGCCGACCGAGGTGTCGACCACGATCTGGACCCCGTCGGGCACCTGGCCATCAAGCGCCTTCATCAGCTCGGACACGCTCGGTGGATCCCCGGGGCAGACGATGCTGATCACCGCTGTTCGAGAGACTGCTGTCACGCCGGTGACGCGCGCTCCGGGAATCTGCCCTACCCATGCCTGCGCGGTTTCCGAGACGCGTTGCGTCCACAGGGCCACCAGGGTGGTGGCGACCGAGTTCGCCAGCAAGGGAACCATGACGAGCACCAGGCCGGCAGCGACGGCTGTGTAGGCGCGGCGGCGGCGCATACCGCCGGCCGCGCCGCCGTCGGTCTCCACCTCCGTCGCATACCCGTAGGCCGTGAAGATGAGGGTGCCGGCCAGGACCATGGCCACCATGTTCGACGCGAACAGCACGAACGCGCCCAGCGCCATCACCCACTGGCCCTGTCCTGCGCACACCCCGACGACGCCGAGCGGCGGGACCAGTGAGATGGCTATCGCGACCCCGGGCAGCACATCGCTCACGTCGCGCCGGGACATGCCCACTGCGCCGGCCAGCCCGGTGGCGATAGCCGCAATCATGTCCACCAGCTTCGGTGAGGTGCGGCCGGTGACCTGGGGATTAGTGAGCAGGTCGGTCGTTTGAGGCAGCATGGCCGAGGCAACCAGGCCGATCCCGACCACGAGGACGACGCCGCCTGCCACGAACGCGCCAGATCGGGCGACCAGGCCACCATTGCCCCGGACGATCCCGAGGGCGATGCCGATGATGGGTACCCCGAGGGGGGCGATGATCATGGCGCCGATCACGGTGGCGGTCGAGTTCCCCAGCACCCCGGCAACGGCGATGACCCCGGAGAGCGTCAGCATCGTCCAGAACGCAGACACCTTCGAGGCGCGGTCGCCATGGACCAGGTCAAGATGGTCGCGCAGGTGCCCCAGATCCCAGCGCTGCGACGCTGGAAGGATCATTTCCCGCATGTTGCTCATGGCCGCCTCACACCAGATCTCGATATTGACCTTGCCCCTGAATGGCGCCCACGACTCTTCCGTCTGATCGCTGTCACGCATCCGTGAAGAACCCGTGGTGCCGCCAATTCAGCCCACCAGGAACTTCGTAGTCCTCACCCAAGCCCGCCGACACCCGTCCCACCTCATCCAAAGCAGGCGAGATCGGCCACGCCCCGGCGAGCTTGGTAATCACATCGGGCCAGGGCTTCCTCATCCGGTCAACGGCGGGATGCCCTTGGCGATGAGGTCCACGCCGAAGACCAGGAACAGCACCGTCATCACGGCGTCGTTGTGCCCGACGAGCCAGCCCTTTGCTGACTCGAGTGGCGCTTTCGCGCGATCACCGCCAACGAGGTAGAAGGCGACGGGGCCCGCGATGGTGAGACTGCCGACGATCACGAACACGATCAGTGCGACGACCGCCTCGCTCGTCGAGGGCCCGTTCACCGCCAGCGCGGACCCGGCGCCGACCTCCAGGAGGAAGTTCTTGGGGTCGCCCCGGCCAGCAGCAGGCCCATCCCGAGAGCCTTCCCTGGCGCGAGCGAGTCGATACCCGCCATCCACTTCGGCATCTCCGTGCCGGCTCCCGGTTCGGGCCGGTTTGCGCCAGCTGCGCCCGGCCAGTCACAGGAAGAGCACACCGAACACGATGTGCGCCCAGGAGACCGTGTCCGCGGCAGACGTACTTGTCGAGGGGTTGCCGGCGTCGGAGATGAGGTAGGCGATCCCACTCACTGCGGCCTCACCCCTTTGGGGTGATTCCGTCTCTGGCAGTGAGGGAGGGGGTCCCGCAGGAGAAACGACCGGTATCTAGGGCTTGCGCGACCGCGAACCTCGATGTCACCTTTGTTCATGGCCAGTGTCCTGCCTGCGGACTCCCGCCCCACCCCACCCGGAGTCGACCCGGAGCTCCATACCGTCGCGTACCTCATTCACGCAGAGTTCGACGACCACCTTGATCCGCATGCGGTCGACGAGTGCCTGAGCCAGGTGGCCGAAAGGTTCGACGGCGCCTCCATTCGTTCCTTCGTCCCGCTGCTCGTGCGGCGCTACGCTCGCGAGGAGCTGCAGCAACACCTCCGCAGGGAGCCGGACCTCCGGCTCGACCCTCTGTCAGGGGCTGGTCGAGTCGGCGCGGAAGGCGTCCAGCGCTTCGGAAAGACTGTCGTGCAGGTGGTCAGCCCCGATCCGGTTCAGGAGGTCGTAGGCGCGCAGTGTGTCGACCAGCCCGGTGTCCGCGCCGGAGAGGGCGAAGGTGACGTGACGTACCTTCAGGTAGTCCATCAACCCGGCGATCGAGATGCCTGCTGAGTAGTCGATGTCGTCGACGGACTTGGCGTCCAGGATGAGCCAGCGGACCGGGTCGGGCGCCTTGTCGATCAGAGCCTCGACGTCGTCGACGAACCGGTTGGCGTTGGCGTAGAACAGGTCGGAGTCGTATCGACACGACGATCGCCAGGATGATGCCCTGCTCGACGCCTACGGCACAGACCACGACAGCGGTCAGCAGCGCGATGAAGAACTCGCTCTGCCGGCGCCGGGCGATCCGGCGCAGGCCGAGGACGTTGATCAGGTCGATGCCGATCAGGAAGACGATGGCTCCCAGGACGGACTTGGGCATGTC
>JBDTWH010000201.1:0-45420 GCA_040006795.1 Actinomycetota bacterium
TGGCGGCTCGCCAGGGCTGATCGGTGGCCCACCATCGGGAGATGAGTGAGCAGGCTCGGGCACGGGCACACACAGAGCGCACCTCGCGTAATGGCAAGGAGCCCAACCATGGCGAACATTGAGAAGCGACCTGACGGCGTCTGGCGTGCCCGGTACTACGACGAGACTGGCAAACAGCACGCGAAACACTTCCGCCGGAAGACAGACGCCCAGACCTGGCTAGACGAGGTCACGGCCTCGGTTGTACGCGGCGACTACGTTGACCCCAAGACGGCCAGGACGTTGTTGAGGACGTATGCCGCGAAGTGGGAGAAGGTCCAGGTCGGCCGTGACTCAACCCTGAGCGTCACGGACAACGCAGTGCGGCTGCACATCAACCCTGAGCTGGGGGACAGGCGAATCGGCTCGATCCGTCAGAGCGACATACAGGGACTCGTGAAGACGTTGGAGGGCAAGGAACTCGCAGCCGGCACGGTGCGGAACATCTACGACACGGCTGCGCGGATCTTCGCGTCTGCCGTCGACGACCGGGTGATCCCGTCGTCGCCGTGCCACCGGATCAAACTGCCGAAAGACGACAAGGGCGAGATCGTGCCGTTGACGTTGGTTCAGGTCCGCTCACTGGAAGCCGGGATGGGCAGCCTCGGCGCGGCCGTCATCACCCTGGCCGGGTCTGGTCTGCGGATCGGTGAACTGCTCGGGCTCGAGGTGTCCGACGTCGACTTCCTGCGGCGGACGATTTGCGTCCAACGCCAGCGGGCACAGTCGAATGAACTCACACCGCCGAAGTCGAAGTCGTCAGCTCGGACGGTGCCAGTCGGCCAGACAGTCATCGACGCGCTGGCTGCGTACCTGAAAGCGGAGAACCGGAAGACGGGACCGCTGTTCGTGAACGTGTTCGGCCGGCCGCTGACCTATCGGCAGTGGAAGCCGCTCTGGAAGGCGGCAGCGGAGTCGGCCGAGGTCAAGGCGACAGCTCACGCGCTGCGGCACTTCTACGCCAGCGCGTTGATCGCTGGGGGAGCGTCCGTCAAGCAGGTGCAGACGGTCCTGGGGCACGCCTCGGCAGTGGTCACCCTGCGGACCTACGCGCATCTTTGGCCTGGTGATGACGACCGCACCCGGTCCATCATGGACGCCGTTCTCAGTCCCCCCAAGGACTCTGCAAGGACTGAGAACGCGCCCTGACGGTATAACCGCAGGTCAGAGACCTGCGGGGGTCATGCTGCCTTTTTGGTCTCCCAGAAGATCACGGCGATCTCGTCGATCTTGCCCAGCAGCTGGTCGGCCACGGCCGGGTCCCACGAGGCCTTCGTGCCACCGGCTCCCGCGAGCTTGGTGGCCTCGTTGAACAGGGTGTTCAGCTGCGGGTACTTCTCGAAGTGCGGTGGCTTGAAGTAGTCGGTCCACAACACCCAGAGGTGATGCTTGACCAGGTCAGAGCGCTCCTCCTTGATGGTGAGGGCGCGAGCCTTGAAGTCGGCGTCGCCGGAGGCGGCCGCCTTGACCATGCAGGCCTTGACTGACTCGGCCTCGATCTTGGCCTGGGCGGGGTCGTAGATTCCGCAGGGCAGGTCGCAGTGCGCGCTGACCTCAACCGGTGCGGCAAACAAACGCGAGAACATATGGGATCCCTTCGACAGCTGTTCGGGGTACGACGACAAACCTATCCAAAACGTTCAGCGCAGGCGAGCAGGAACCCACATATGAAGACGGTCGGGCACCCGGAGAAGCACCCGTGCCCGTATGCCGGCGGGCGGGATCGCGCCGATGTCGGCCGTCCAGGAGTCGAGGCCCTCCTTGGGGTTGTCACGCTCGACCCACCAGCCGTCCCCACCCTCGGGGTCACGGCCGGTGAGGCGCTTGACCGCAAGCGGGCGTGGGACGCCGGCCGCGTCGTTGGGAAGGCGGACCAGGGCGAGCTTGCCGCTTCGCGGGCGGGCGCCATACAGCACCAGGAGTCTGTCGCCCTCGTGCAGGGTGGGCTCCATGGAGCGACCGTGCACGAGGGCGATTCCTAGCTTGCGCAAGGCTATTCGTCCTCGGGAAGGTGTTCGACCGGGATGGACAGCTCTCCCCCCGGGCGCGGGATCTCGATGGCGATGGCTTCCTCCAGGGTGGTGGGCACATGCTCGACCGCCTGGGGCTCAGCCTGCATCCGGCTCAGGAACGACTTGGTGCGGGCATGTTGCGGGTTGTTGATGACCGACTTGGGGTCGCCCTGCTCGACGACGACTCCGCCGTCCATGAAGACTACGTGATCGGCCACCTCTCGGGCGAAGCTCATCTCATGGGTCACCACGATCATCGTGGTGCCCTCGTTAGCCAGCTCACGCATGACAGCGAGAACCTCACCGACGAGCTCGGGGTCAAGAGCTGAGGTGGGCTCGTCGAAGAGCATCAGCTTGGGCTGCATCGCCATGGCACGAGCGATGGCGACCCGCTGCTGCTGCCCGCCTGAGAGCTGGGAGGGGTAGGCAGAGGGTTTGTCCTGCAGGCCGACTCGCTCCAGCAGGGAAAGCGCGCGAGCCTGGGCCACGGCCCTCTTCTCGCCCTTGACATGCATCGGTGCTTCCATGATGTTCTCGAGCGTGGTCTTGTGCGGGAACAGGTTGAACCGCTGAAAGACCATGCCGATCTCGCGACGCTGGGCGGCGATGGCCTTGTCGTTGAGGCGGTGCAGCGTGCCTGCGCGATCCTTGTAGCCCATCAGGTCGCCATCGACCCAGATGCGGCCGCCGTCAATGGTCTCGAGCTGGTTGATGCAGCGCAGGAACGTGGTCTTGCCGGAGCCGGACGGGCCGAGCAGGCAGATCACCTGCCCCTTGCGCACGTCCATGTCGATGCCTTTGAGGACCTGGTTGTCGTGGAAGGACTTCATCACGTTGACGGCATGCACCAGCGGCATCTCGTCACCGTCAGGAGCAGCCATCACGCACCACCCATCCCGGGGCCGCGGGCAAATCGCTTGTTCTTGGGCTTCTTCTGTCCGAAACCCCGGCCGAAGTGTCGCTCGAGGTAGTACTGGGCGACCATCAGGACGCTGGTGATCAGCAGATACCAGATCGAGGCCGCCACGGCAACCGGGAAGGTCTTGAACGTTCGTGAGCCGATGGACGACAGCTGGAAGAAGAGCTCGGTGTTCAGGGGCAGGGCGATGAGCAACGAGGTGTCCTTGACCATGGCGATCGTCTCGTTTCCGGTCGGGGGAACGATGACCCGCATGGCCTGGGGGAGCACGATCCGGAGCATGGTCTTGCCACCGCTCATGCCCAGCGCCTCGGCTGCCTCCGCCTGACCCTTGTCGACGGACAGGATGCCCGCACGGGCGATCTCGGACATGTAGGCGGCCTCCGACAGGCCCAGGCCGAGCACCGCGCCGAAGAGACCGGTGAACAGCGCGTTGGCGTCAAGGGTTGCGAACCTCCAGCTGCCGTCGATGCCGAGAAGCTCCATGATCTTCCAGTCGAACGGGATGCCGAGGCCAAGGCCTTTCTGGAACAGAATGCCCAGCGTGCCCATGGTGAACAGCAGGACGTAGCGGGGTATCCCCCGAAAGAACCAGGTGAAGGCCCAGGCGACCCCCGAGAGGATCGGGTTGTCCGACAGGCGCATCACGGCCGTCAGGACGCCGCCCAGAATGCCTACGGTCATCGACAGCACGGTGACGAGCAGCGTGCCGATGTAGAGACCGCGCAGGACCGGGGTCTGCACCATGGCCTTGAACGCGAACGACCACTCGAACGCGCCGTTGGTGAAGATCAGGTTGGCGAGCATGGTCGCCAGCACCGCGATCACGGCGATGGCGACCCAGCGCAAGGGGTGCCGGACCGGCCGGGCCTCGATGAGGCCCGGCCGGTCCGTGGTGGGCAGTGAGCTCACTGGACAGGCGGGTTGACCGCGAAGTCGCTGATCGCGCCTGCCTCGTTGCCCCAGGTGCTGAGGACGTTCTTGTAGGTGCCGGAGGTGTCGAGGGACTTCAGCGCGTCGGCGATGGCCTGGGCGAACTCAGTGTCCGCCTTGGGAAGGACGTAGCCGTAGGGGGCCGCGTCATACACGTCGCCGGCCGCTTCGATCTTGCCGCCGGACTGCTTGATGGCGTAGGCGATGACGGGGGAGTCGGCCAGCATGGCATCGGCTTTGCCCGTCCCCACTGCTGCGGTGGCCTGGTCCTGGCCGGCGTAGATCTGCAGGTCGATGGGCTTGCCCTGCGTGGCGCAGGCCTTGACCTTGGGCGGCATGTCCTCCTGCGCCTGCACGGTGCCCTTCTGGACCGCCACCGTGAGGCCGCACGGGCTTGCCGGGTCGACGTTCTTCGGGTTCCCGGGGGCCGTGGCCCACTGCGTGCCGGCATTGAAGTAGCTCACCATGGTGACCTGCTTCAGGCGGGAGGCGTTGACCGTGAAGCTCGAGACGCCGACGTCGTACTTGCTGGCCTGGACTCCGGTGATGATGGTGTCGAAGCCGGACGGCTGGTACACGGCCTTGATGCCGAACTTCTGCATGACCGCGTTGAACAGGTCGACGTCCATGCCCTGGACGGTCTTGCCGTCGGCATTGAGGAACTCGTTCGGGGCGTAGGTCGCGTCGGTGCCGACGACGATCTGGCCCGCCGCCTTGATCTTGGCCGGGAGCTTCGCGACGAGCGCGGGATCCACCGTCTGGGCTGCCGCCGACGTGCTGTTGCTGGCGGCAGGAGTCGTCAGCGAGCTGGAGCCGCAGGCGCTGAGAGCCAGCCCTAAGATTGCCGCGCCGGTAGTGAACGTGATCGCGGGTGAGAGACGTCTGGCCATCAGAAGTATTCCTTCCACAGATGCTGAACTTGACATGATTAGGGCATCTTGCCACCAGATGAGGGCCTAATGCGATATGCGTCACAATCTTGTGACAATTCGTGTCCGCTCACGTCGAGACTATTCATTCGCGTCCGTCTATGACAAGATCTATGTCTGCGGGCCACCCTCCGCGACGTGTAGCTATAGCCGACACCCTGGCTTCTCGAAGTACTGCTTGATGAAGTTGCCGCTCCCAGGTGTGTCCGCCCCCGTCGAACAGGTGATCTTGACCATGAGTGCCAATCCGTCATACCCCGATCCCTTCCGCTTTGACCTCTCCGCCCCCGCCTTCCGCGCCCATGAGGGCGGCAAGATCGAGGTGGTCCCCACCAAGGCGTTGCGCGACCGTGCCGACCTCGCCCTGCTGTACACCCCGGGGGTGGCCGACGTCTCGCGGGCCATTGCCGCCGATCCGTCACTTGCCGCCCGTTACACCGCCCGCGGCAACACGGTCGCGGTGATCACTGATGGCACGGCGGTGCTGGGACTGGGAGACATCGGTCCGCTGGCTGCGCTGCCGGTCATGGAGGGCAAGGCGGTGCTGTTCAAGCACTTCGCCGGTGTCGACGCGGTCCCGGTGTGCCTGGAGACGGGCACGGTCGAGGAGCTGGTCGAGGCCATCGTCCGTCTTGCGCCGACCTATGGCGGGATCAACCTGGAGGACATCTCGGCGCCGCGCTGCTTCGAGATCGAGCGCCGGCTGCGCGAGCGGCTGGACATCCCGGTCTTTCATGACGACCAGCACGGCACGGCGATCGTGGTCCTGGCCGCGCTCATCAACGCAACCCGCGTCGTGGACAAGGACCTGGCCACGTTGCGGGTGGTGGTCCAGGGCGCCGGGGCGGCTGGCGTGGCGGTGGCAAAGATCATGGTCCTGGCGGGGATCCGGGACGTCGTGGTGTGCGACTCGCGCGGGGTCATCTCCCCGGGGCGCACAGATCTGGTCGAGCACAAGCATCGTCTGGCGGCCACGACGAACCCGCGCGGTCTCTCAGGTTCCCTGGCGCAGGCACTGCTGGATGCGGACGTGTTCGTGGGGGTCTCCGGGGGGCAGGTGGCTGAGCAGGACATCGCCGGTATGGCGCCGCGCGCCATCATCTTCGCCCTGGCCAACCCGGACCCCGAGGTTCACCCGCTGGTGGCTGCGCGGCACGCCGAGGTCATCGCCACCGGGCGATCGGACTTCCCGAACCAGATCAACAACGTGCTGGCGTTCCCCGGGCTGTTCCGGGGGGCGTTCGACTCCGGCGCCCCGCAGATCACCGAGCCGATGAAGCTTGCGGCGGCGCGGGCGATCGCTTCGCTGGTGGCCGAGCCGAGCGCGTTGGAGATCGTGCCGAGCGTGTTCGACGAACGCGTCGCCCCCGCCGTCGCCGCGGCGGTGGCCGCGCTCGCCTGACCTGTCAGCGGCTGCCGGGAGCTGCCGGCGCCTAACGGCGCACGCTATTCATGAATGGGTTCTGAAGGTGACCCGCTCCAAAAGCACCCGGCGCCTTTGTCGGCCGCCTATGTCGCCCGGCCCTTAAGCCGGCCGCAAAAGTCGACGGCGCTTACTACCCGCCGCTGACGGTGAACGCCGGGGAACCCTGCGTGCATACTGCCGTCACCTGGGTCCGGCGCTGAGATTCTTCGTCGCCCATTCGAAAGCTCACGACAATCTTCCCCGCCGTGGGCGTATCGACGTGAACACGCCACTCGTACTCGGGCTGAGCAATCCGAAGCCTGATCGCGGTCCCGGTGCAACGCACGGAGACCACCCCGCCGGCCACCCTGATGGTCCGGTCCTGCGGGGTCGGCTCCGGGTGCCTCACATGCCTGTCTCTTGTGGTCCGCGACGGGGCTGGTGTGGGATCGGAGGTTGTCGCGGGTGCCGGTTCTGTCGACGGGCGGGATGCGGGTGGCGGGGCTACGGAGAGGGTCGACGTTGCCGAGGGCAAGGGCGTGCTCGTCGGCCGGGGGGCGATGGCCGGGGTGATGACGGGTGCGGGAGCCATCGTCTTGATGTTGACGTTCGTGATGTCACGGCCGGCCCGGTCGATGGCCACCCAGGCAGTGGCGGACACGCCGACGACGGCCGCGAGCCAGATCGCCGCGATGCCGCTGGCGGAGCGCGCGTTGATCACCATGTTGTCACTCTTTCACCTTCCGGAGGGCAGGCCACAAAAACGGGAAACCTGCTCACACGGCGTAGCGTGCTCTCGTGGCATCTATCTTGTTGATCGAGGACGACGGCAGCATCAGGTCTGCGATAACCCGGGCACTGACCGACGGTGGTCACGTCGTGACCACCAGCAATACCGGCATGGCGGGGCTGGAGGCAGCCGTCGACGTCGCACCCGATGTCGTGCTGCTGGACCTCGGGCTTCCGGACATCGAGGGGCTGCAGGTTCTGGCGATGCTCCGGGCGGTCAGCGAGGTGCCGGTCATCATCATCACGGCACGTGACGACGACGCAGACATGGTCAAGGCCCTCGACGGCGGCGCTGACGACTATGTTGTCAAGCCGTTCGGGATCGAGCAGGTCGAGGCCCGGTTGCGTGCGGTCCTTCGCCGCAGCGGTTCGGCGGTCGTTGAGGGACCCCTGGTCGTGGGTGGTCTGACGATTGATGCGCTGACCCGCCAGGTCAGCCTGGACGGTCAGCCGATCGACCTGTCGCGCAAGGAGTTCGATCTCCTGCTGGCCCTGGCTCAGCGGCCCGGAGAGGTGGTCACCAAGCGTGAGCTGCTGGCGGACGTGTGGCGCCAGACGTACGGCGGGGGGGACCGTACCGTTGATGTGCACCTCTCCTGGTTGCGGCGCAAGCTCGGCGAGACCGCCGCGAGTCCGCGCTACCTGCACAGCGTCCGGGGAGTGGGCGTCCGGCTCGCAGCCCCCGACGAGGAGTCCGGTGGTCATTGATGCGCCGCAACATCACGTTGCTCGTGGCGGCGACGACCTCGGCGGTCATCATCGCCTTCCTGATCCCGCTGGCAATGCTGGTGCGTACCCTCGCTGAGGACCGTGCCTACGCAGGAGCCAGGCAGGAAGCGGCGGGGGTGTCCATCCTCGTGGCCGGGGTGGACGACGAGGCCCAGCTCAAGGCTCTGGTCGATGACTGGAACCAGACGTCGACGCGGGCGACCTCGGTGTTGATGCCGGACAACACGCTGATCGGCATCGCGCCGCCCGAGTCGGCGGCGTCGAGCCAGCAGGTCGTCCAGCGTGCCCGTGCGGGCGGGGCGTTCACCCTGCAGGGGGAGAACAGCACGCAGGCGGTGATGCCGGTTCTTACTTCGCGCGGCACCGTCGTGGTGCGGACAGCAGTCCCCAACAGCAGCGTCCAGGAGGGGGTGGCCACCGCCTGGCTTACCTTCGCCGGCCTCGGCGCGGTGCTGATGGTGCTCGCGGTGGTGGCAGCCGATCTGCTCGGGCGCCGGGTCAGCGCCCCCGTATCCGAGCTCGCCGCCGTTGCCCACCGGCTGCGTGAGGGGAACCTGGACGCGCGCGCCGTGCCTCGCGGGCCGGTGGAGACCGTCGAGCTGGCCAGCGCGCTCAACCTGCTTGCGGAGCGGATCGGGCAGCTGCTGACTGCCGAACGGGAGGCGGTGGCCGATCTGTCCCATCGGTTGCGCACCCCGATCACCGCGTTGCGCCTCGACGCGGAGGCAGTCACCGGGGGGGAGCTCGCAGATCGCCTTCGTGGTCACATCGGCCACCTGGAGCGCACGGTCGACGCCGTTGTCAAGGATGCTCGGCGGCCGGTGCGCAGCACAGTGGGACGCACCTGTGACGCTGCGAGCGTGGTGCGCGACAGGGTCGCCTTCTGGTCGGCTCTGGCGGCCGACCAGGGCCGTGATGTCACGGTCACGATCCCCTCGGTGATGACACCGGTGGCCATGGATGCCGCTGACCTCGTGGATCTGCTCGACGCGTTGGTGGACAACGTCTTTGCGCACACCCCGGACGGGGCCGACTTCGAGGTGTCCCTGACCGGAAGCGATGGGCACCTGGTGCGCCTCGAGGTCGCGGATGCCGGCCCGGGGGCGAAGGGCGCGGATGTTGCGAAGCGCGGGCACAGCACTGCCGACTCCACGGGTCTGGGCCTTGACATCGTTCGACGGGCCGCGATCGCGGCTGGTGGTGAGCTGGCCATCGGCAGCTCTGGTTCCGGGGGCATGCTGGCGGTGGTCACCTTGGGTGTTGCTCAGGCCGACCCCCCTCGCAGGCGCGCACGGTAGAAGGTGACCTCGGCGCGGTAGGCCTCCACCGCGCTGGCCCCACCCGCAGGGGCACCCGGAGCAGGCCTCCACCGCGGTGGGGCCCCGATACAGAAGCCGCGGGCCACGGTCCTGGGTCGTCGATAGCTGACGACCGGTCCCGTGGCCCGCGGTGTCTGGCACCTAGGTCGTGCGGGTCAGGATGCCGCAGTCGGGACCGGGGTGGGGGCCGGGGTGGGGGCCGGGGTGGTCGTGGTCGGAACCGGGACCGGGACCGGCGCCGGTGTGGTCACGGTCGGCGTCGGGGCGGTTGCACCATTTTCGGTCCAGTCGTCCTCGAAGTCGCGCTCAAAGTCCTCGCGCGACTCCCAGCGAGAGTCTTCCTCGCCGAACTCCAGCTTGCTCTCTTCTTCCTTCTCTGCCTTCTTCATGGCGGCGTGGCTGGCTGCGGCCTTCTCCGCCCGGCTCGAGTCGCCGTCGGTCTCATGCTTGGTGCTGGCTGCGGGTGTCGTGCGCGCCGTCTGCGGGCTCTTGGCCTGCGCCGCAATGCTGGCCGCCGATGGTGGCACGACGACCGTGCGCACGACGTGAACGACGCAGACGCCCTTCTCAAGCTTCGAGTTCGCGGCGCAGTCCGCGGCGGGAGCAGGTGCGGCGGCAACCGGAGCCTTGGCCTTGACGGCGGTATTCGCCGAGACCTCAGCCGACGAGGAGACGGCGCCGTAGACGGCGGCTCCCGCGACGAGACCAAGGGCGGCGCCGCCGATGACCGTGGTGCGAGGCGGGAGGCGACGCATCGTGCTTCGGGTAATGCGGTTCATGTGTGTGCTCCTGACGATGTGAGGAAGGTTCCCATGGACGGGTTCCCGACGTCATCGTCACGGGCTGCGCCTTATGGGCACCTCGCGAGAACCTCAAATCCGGGTCAAGACGCAGCCCGGAGAGCGCCCCGTTTCGATCCCGGATCGGGTCTTGAGGGTTTCTTAACGTCAGCCTGAGGCTGGCTTGCAGTTCGGGGCTTCACTCTGGCATCTCTCGATCTATTGGAGGACCCAAATGCCCCGCCCCACCAAGTCTCGCGACTTGACCTTGAGCTCCTTGTCCGTGCTGACCGGTGGCCTCACCGCCGCCGCTCTGGTTGGCACCGGCCTGGTCACCGGCATGGCTGCTGACAACACGGCGCACAAGGCAAACCTGAAGGCGCAGGCCAAGGCTGCTGCTTTTGCGGCCGCCCCGGTTCGCCCGGTCGTCGCGCCCAAGCCGGCGCCGATCCCCCGTCCCACCCGCACCGAGACCACCACGGTGACCGTGCAGGGTAGTGCGGGCACCTCCGGCGGCGCCGCGGCCGGCGGCACCTCTGGCGGCGCCGCTGCCGGCGGCACCTCCTCGGCCGGTACGACGTCCAGCGGCACGACGTCGAGCACCTCCGGCGGTGCTGCCGCCCCTGCACCGGCCGCGGCCCCGGCCGCCGCAGCTCCCGCCCCGGCCGCCGCGCCGGCCCCGGCCGCCGCGCCGGCCCCTTCGGCGGCGTCCTGATGACGACGCTCGAGGCCACCACCACGGTTCGCAACGGAACCGCGACATGGCGAGCACTCGGCACCTATGTCCATCTCTCGACAGCAGACGGGACGGCGCTGGAGCCGGCCCGCCAGATCGCGACGCGACTGCTGGATGACGTTGACCGCACCTGTAGCCGTTTCCGTCAGGACTCCGACCTCGTCCGGGCCAACTCCGGCGCGGGGTCGTGGGTGAAGGTCGACCCGATGCTGGTCAAGGCGGTCGGGGCGGCCGTCGAGTCGGCCGCCCAGACCGACGGCCTGGTTGACCCGACCCTGGGCCACGCCCTGGTCGCCGTCGGCTACGACCGCGACATCTCGCTGGTCCTTGCCGAGTCCAGCGACCCGGCCGGCATCTCGGTGCCTGCGCGGCTCGGTGCCTGGCGCGACATCCAGCGGGACCCCGCCGGCGCCATCCTGGTGCCGCACGGCTCCGCCCTGGACCTGGGCGCAACCTGCAAGGCATGGGCTGCCGACCTGATCGTCGGCGCCATCGCGGCAGAGTTCGACTCGACCGTGGTCCTCAGCCTCGGCGGCGACATCGCCGTCTCCGGCCCGGGCGGCTGGCCGGTCGCCATCACCGAGACCATCGACGACCCGGCGGGCGCCGAGATCGTGCACCTGCCCTATGGCGGGCTGGCCACCTCCAGCACCGCCGCCAGACGGTGGATCCGCGACGGCGTCATCCGCCACCACCTGATCGACCCCCGCACGGGTGAGCCCACGAGCGGACGCTGGCGGACGGTCACGGCCACTGGCGCCACCTGCCTGGCCGCCAACACCGCGACCACTGCGGCCATCGTCATGGGTGACCGTGCCGTTGGCTGGCTGACCGAGCGGGAGATCCCTGCGCGGCTGGTCAACACCTCAGGGCGGATCGTTCGGACCGAGCGGTGGCCGGAGCCGGAGGCTGCACGGTGACAGCAAGCCTGATGAACGCCACCCTCATTGCCGCGACCAAGCCCGCAGGCGCCCTCAGCGGCCCCGAGCTGTGGTACGCGAACCGCGGAACCGGTTTCGTGCTGGTGCTGCTGCTGACCTTCTCGACGATGCTCGGCGTGCTCTCCACAGCCCGGGTGAGCCCGCGTCTGTGGCCGCGGATGCTGTCCCAGGGACTGCACCGCAACGTCTCACTGCTGGCCGTGGCCTTCCTGGCGGCGCACGTGACCACGGCGGTGCTCGACACCTTCGTGGACATCCGCTGGTGGTATGCGTTCGTTCCGTTCCAGGGCACGTACATGCCCCTGTGGCTTGGTATCGGGACAGTTGCCCTCGACCTGATGATCGCCGTCACGGTGACCAGCGTGCTGCGTCACCGGATGTCGCACCGGCCCTGGCGAGTGATCCACATCATGGCCTACGGCGCCTGGGGTCTGGGGCTGCTGCACGGTCTGGAGCTGGGCACCGACGCCACGAGCGTCTGGGGCTCGGCGTTCAACTACGGCTGCATCGCGGCGGTGTTCGTGGCCGTCGTCGCACGCCTTGGCATTCTCGTTCGTCCGAAAATGGTGACAACAACATGACCGCACTGACAACCGAGCTCAAGATTGCACCCCATCCGATCGTCCGCAACGAGGTAGGCCTGGACCCCGTCGTCGCGCAGGGTCCTGCCCTGCTGTCGGGGATCTCGCAGGGCCCGGGCCTGGACGCTCATCGCCACCGGGCCGGGCCTTGTCCCACGCCCTCGGGCGACGAGCTGATCCTGCTGGCTGAGGCCGTGGGCCTGCGCGGGCGCGGTGGTGCCGGGTTCCCCGCCGCCATCAAGCTGGCCACGGCTCAACGCCGCAGGGCCGTCGTGGTGGTGAACGCCTCGGAGGGCGAGCCTGCGAGCCGCAAGGACGCTGCGCTGATAGCGCTGGCGCCACACGTGGTCCTGGACGGGGCCGCGGCTGTGGCCCATTCACTGAAGACACGAGAGGTGCACATCGTCGTGCCCTCCGAGCTTCCGTCGATCAGGGCCGTGGTCGAGAAGGCGCTGCGCGAACGCGTTGCCGATGGCGAGCGCATCAGCTGGCAGATCCATGACGCCGCAGCGCGATTCGTCGCTGGTGAGGCCTCGGCTGTGCTGGAGCTCATGGCCGGTCGCGACAACCTGCCCGTCACCACATGGCAGCCGCAGGCCATCCGAGGGCACAAGAAGCGCCCGACGCTCCTGTCGAACGCGGAGACCTTCGCCCAGCTGGGACACCTGGCCCGGGTCGGGGCCGACGGCTATCGGGCCTTCGGCACCGATGATGAGCCCGGCACCACCTTGTTGACCCTGCGCGGCGACGGCTGGGACCCGGTCGTCCGCGAGGTGGCCTACGGAACGCCCCTGGCCGACGTCCTGACCGCGTCCGAGATGGAGCAGCCGCTTCTGCTCGGCGGGTATCACGGCACCTGGCTCAAGCCCGCACAGATGCAGGGGCTTGCCGTCTCCCGGACAGACATCGCGGCAGCCGGGGCCACCCTCGGCGCCGGAGTCGTGCTCCCGCTCGCGGTGGGCTGGTGCCCGCTGGTGCGGACCGAGGCGCTGGTCGAGTACCTGGCCGGCCAGAGCGCCAAGAAATGTGGGCCGTGCTTCAACGGGCTGCCCGCCATGGCGGAGGCCGTGCGGGACCTGGTCCATCGCGGAGGGTCGGTCGGCCCGGTGGAGGAGCTGTGCGGGCTTGTCGTCAAACGTGGTTCCTGTGCCCACCCGGACGGAACCGCGCGTCTGGTCACCTCGATGCTGATGCGCTTCCCCGAGGAGGTCGACCTGCACGCTCTCGGTGAGTGCAGGGGTGGCCGTGAGGAGATGGTCGCATGAGCCACAATCTCCGCGTCGACTGGCCGAGCTGCAAGGCGCATGGAGTCTGCGCCCAGATCCTGCCAGAGGTCCTCAGTCTCGACCGGTGGGGCTATCCGATCGTGCATGAGCCCGTCACGGGCGACCTGCTTGACTTGGCCAGGAGTGCTGTCAAGGCATGCCCCACCCTGGCCCTGAGGCTCACCACACCCCCGCCCCGTCACTGACGGAACCAGCCCTCTGACCTGCCGCTTCACCGGCGCGCCGTCCCCCCGGGCGTCGGTGAAGCGGCTGCCACATCTGAATATGTGTGACTATCAGTTCGTCTATGGAATCTTCGTATACGGATTGATACTGTCTGCGACATGGATCCGGTAACCAATCCCTTCCGACCCGGTGCCGGACGCAGGCCCCCCGTTCTCGCCGGACGGGAGCCCGTCCTGGGTGCGTTCAGCGTGGTTCGCCGCAAGGTTGACGAGCTCGGTGAGGGCGACCGGGGGTGGATCCTGCACGGACTGCGTGGCGTCGGCAAGACGGTCTTGCTGAACGAGCTGCTTGCCCAGGTCAGTGACACGGGCTGGATAGCCGCCAAGGTCGAGGTCACCCCGGCAATTCCGCTTCCGGTTGCCCTGGCCTCGGCCTTGGTGCGTTCGATGCGGACGGCGACGGGCCGACACCCCGAACCGCGGCTGCGACGGCTGCTGGGCGTGTTCAAGGCGTTCTCGCTGAGGTTCGACCCACCCTCAGGGCTGGTATCCCTCGGCGTCGAGGTCGATCCGGTGGCCGGGGTCGCCGACACCGGCCGCTTCGCGGACGACCTGGCGATGCTGTTCGAGGTGCTCGGGGAGACCTCCCGCGACCTGGGCATCGGCACCCTGATCCTGGTGGACGAGCTGCAGGAGGCCAGCCCCGCGGACCTCAGCGCCCTCAACACCGCCGTGCACCAGAGCGGTCAGGCCGACATACCGCTCCCGATCGTCTTCGTGGGAGCTGGCCTGCCGTCCCTGCCGGCCCAGCTGGCTGACGCGACCAGCTACGCCGAGCGACTCTACGACTATCGCCCGATCGGGTTGCTGGACGCCACAGGGGCGGCGGCAGCGCTCACCGTGCCGACCCTGGCTCACGGCGTCACCTGGGAGCCTGAGGCGCTGGACGCGGCTCTGGCGATCGCGGGTGGTTACCCGTACTTTTTGCAGGAGGTCGGCAAACACGTGTGGGACGCGGCGCGCTCGAGCACCTTCAACCTCGATGACGTGACGGTGGGTGGTGACTTCGCCCGTCGGGAGGTGGACGAGGGCCTCTATCGCTCCCGATGGGAGCGTGCCACCCCTGCGCAGCGCAAGCTCCTTCGGACCATGGGTGAGCTGGGCGGCGACGATTCGGTGGCGATCGCGGACCTCGCCGCCGCGATGGGCAGGAGACGGGTCTCCGACCTGTCGGTTGCCCGGAACGAAGTGATCAAGAAGGGCCTTCTGTATGCCCCGGAGAGGGGGCGATTAGCGTTCACCGTCCCGGGGATGCACACTTTCATCGCCCGGCAGGACTGATATCCGGTCGCGTGTCCAATTTGCCCGAGAAGCCGCAAGAGCTCTGCTGAAGCCGATCCGTGGTCGTCCCTTTCGTCGGCACTCACGTAGTCCGTTCGGCCGGGTGATGCGGCTGATCGGTTATGTCCGGACTGAACCAGCTCTGCGGTGTGGGCTGCGATGCCAGCCTGAGCGCAGACGTTGTTCTGGCGGCGGATGTGGAGGGACTGCCTCCGCGTCCGCGGGACTTAGCACTGGAAGGTCATCATGCCCAAGGTCAGCGAGAGCCCTTCGCGCCCTGCCGACGGCGAGGGGGATGGGTCGCGCCCCGCCACGACATGGCGCTCCCAGAGGCTCCGGCTGCCCAAGACACGCGTGGTCATCGCCGCCGTGGCCACCATCGCCTTGCTGACTGCCGGTGCCGTGAGTATCCAGGCCGCGAGTGCCTCGCGGTCCTCGCGAGACCCGGTCGCACAAGGCCGGGTCCCCGCCGCGCACGAGGTCGTTCCGCCGAAGGTCGCCTCCCCACCAGTGACTGTTTCGTTACCGGCGACCGTGTCCCCACCAGTGACTGTTTCTCTACCGGAGACCGTGTCCCCACCAATGACCGTTTCTCTACCGGCGACCGTTTCCCCACCAACGCCCCTTTCGCTACCGGCGACCCTTTGGCTACCTGCAACCGTTTCCCCACCAACGACCGTTTCGCTGCCGGCAACCGTCTCGCCACCGGCAACCGTCTCGCGAGTCGCGGCCAGCGCGTCGGGGCACCCGCCGCTGGCGAAGCCCGGCTATGTGATCCTTGGCGCGTTCACCGAGCTGCCCGGCCTCACCGAGCAGGTGAGCGTGACCACCCGGGAAGCACAGCTGGGCCGCAAGTACGCCCTGAACTTGCACTACTACGACTGGGCCGACCCGTTCCCCGGGCCCGCTGAGAGCGCCGACACCACGGCCGGGCGCACGCCGATGGACACCTGGTGGGGCATTGACCCCAGACAGATCGTCAACGGGTCGCAGGATGGCCTGATCACGACCCGGGCCAAGGCGGTGGCTGCGTACGGCAGACCGATGTTCCTGCGCTGGGGTGCCGAGATGAACGGCAACTGGTATGCGTGGTCCGGAACGAAGGTCGGCAACGACCCGACGGTGTTCGTGGCCGCCTGGCGGCACATCCACGACATCTTCACCGCCGTGGGCGTCCACAACGCGGCGTGGGTGTGGGCCCCGAACGCCGACTCGCACCCTGGCGGCACCGACGTCACCTCGTGGAACAGCTGGCGCAACTACTACCCCGGCGACGCCTACGTCGACTGGGTCGGCATCGACGGCTACAACTGGGGCGCCACGGACTCGTGGCAGAGCTTCGGCCAGGTCGTCGGCCCGGTGTACGCCGACTATGCGGGACGTAAGCCGATCATGATCGCTGAGACCGGGTCGCTCGAGTCCGGCGGCAACAAGGCGGCCTGGCTGGCCGAGGCCGCTGTGTGGATCAAGGCTCACCGCAGCGTCATGGCCTTCGTCTACTTCGACACCAACCAGTCGTCGTCGGGGCTGGACTGGCGGGTGGACTCCTCGGCCGCGTCGCTGGGTGCGTACATCGCCGTGGCGCGTGACCCGTACTTCTCTGCTCACCCCGGCTGATCAGTCGACGTAGCCACGCTCCACACCATGGGCGCCAGCGCGAGGGCCTCCACGACCATGGCGAGCACGAACCAGGTCGAGAGGCCCACCAGCCCGCCGACGTGACCTCCCCAGGCCGCGGCAGCAAGCTCCACGAACCCCCAGGCGACCATGACGGCCGCGGCACGGGGGATACGGCGCCGCACCCGCGCGGCAGCCACGTAGTGGGTCTTGACGATCATCGGGAGATACGCCAGCGTCAGGATCTGAAGAGGCACGGTCGCCTCGCGCGCGTAGCTGCGTCCGAACAGGGTGAGTATCAAGGGCGCGGCCACGACCAGCACGACGCCGCAGCACAGGCCGGCGACAAGAGATACGCGCAACGTCAGCCGGGTCTTGCGCGCCATGGCCGGCCGATCTGCCGAGCCGACCGCGAACAGGGCTGTGGACAGGTGCGTCGGCAGGATGAAGAGGAAGCCGACCACCGTCCACGCGGCATAGAAGGCGCCCCCGGCCGAGGCCGAGACGACGGCGGTCACGACAACGGGGATGAGCAACCTGGGTCCCTGCACCGCGATGTTGAGCCAGTTGTGCGCCAATGTCGTCCTGCCCAGACCGTGCAGCAGCGAGAACTGTGGTCGGGGCGCAATGCGCATTCCCCCCCGGCGCATCACGACGCCCAGCAGCACCATCGACAGGACGGTTCCCCAGATCCACGACTGGAGGATTCCCAGGCCCAGCGCGTCGTGCAGGGTGAACGAGAAGGCGACCAGGAGGGCGATCTTGACGATCGCAAAGATCGTGTTGCGCCACAGCTGAAGCGCACTGTGCTGCAGTCCCAGCGTGGCCTGGTCGAACACCAGCATCGACCCGGTCAGGGCGACGCCAAGGACGAACAGGGCCGCAGGGGCGGGTTCGCTGATGAGCAGCCCGAGCGGGGCGCTGAGCCGTGGCGCAACCAGGACGTAGGCCACCGCCAGCACCAGCGAGACCCCGGCGCTGGTGAGCAGCCCTGCGGCCACGAGTCGAGCACGGCCGGCCCGGAGGGCAGGGAGCTCGGCGATCAGAACGGTGCCGAGGCCGGCCATGCCGATCGTCCCCAGCAGCATCATCACCGAGATGGCGGAGGAGCCGAGACCCACGGCTCGCTGGCTGTACAAGCGGGCGGCCAGGGCCCAGTAGATGAATCCCAGGCCCGATGTCAGCGCCGTCGTGGCCAGAAGAGAGCTGGCGCTGCCGAGGACGTCCGCGTGCTGCCGCCAGATTCGAGGTCGGCCGCAGACCCGGGCCCAGAGGGGATCGGCAGGGGGAGCGGGGTGAACCCCCACGGGTCCAGGACCCTCCCTTCGCACTCCCGTCTCGTCGCTCACCTGGCACCCGCAGAGGGGACGGTGATGACGACGTGCCGGTATGGTGACCCGTCGTCAGCGCCGCGGTAGAGGTCCACGGCCAGTCGCTGACCGGGGCTTGCGGGCACCACGTGCTGCCAGCTCGCGCCGTCTGGCACGGTGATGGTCCACGTGTTCGAGACGACTCCGTCGGTGATGACAACCAGCCGGTACTGCTGCGGGCGTTGCTCGTGGTTACCGACCACGACCTGAGCGGTTCCCGGTGCAGCCACGGGGTTGTTGAGCGACAGCTGGGTGAACGCGGGCTGCACCTGCGCCTGGGCACTGAGAACAGCGATTCCCACCGCGGCGGCGCCGATCGACGCAGCCAGGCCGAGCCGCGCGCCCTGGGCGCCCGAGATCCGCCGTACGCTGCGCCGTCCGGGGGACACTGCGGGCGGTTCGATCCTGACCCGGGCGCGCAGGATCGCCGCGACCGCTGCGCCGGTCAGCGTCGTGGCGGCCAGCAGGGCCAGCCAGCTTGCCCGGTCCAGCAGCACCCCCGCCGCGTACAGACCGACTCCGCCCAGCGCTGTGACCGTGAGCGAGAGTGCCACCGACAGGGCGGCGCGAATCTGCGGGCCCAGCCCGGACCCGAAGAACACCTCTGTCCACACGTATCCGGGCGCCAGAAGCACCAGGGGGATTCCGAGCATCGTGGTCACTGCCACCGGGGCCCCTGCCCAGACGGCTGCGACCGCCGCGATCGCAAGACCGGCGGCGCTCAGCAGATCCGGTGACCTAGGGCGCACCTGTCAGCCCCCTGAGGTCGTAGATGACGACATCCCCGCTGTCGTACGGACGGTCGACGCCGGTCATCCCGTCGTACTTGTCAAGATTCCTCAGGGGAATCGGTCCCCTGAGGTGGCTGATCTCCGGGTCGACGGCGAAGTAGCTGCCGCTGACGGGCAGCGACTGCGCCAGTCGTCGGTCCACAAACAGGTAGCGAACCGATTCCGCGTCCAGGTAGTCGCGGTGCTCAGGTCCGAGCGCGGCGGAGTAGTAGAGCGAAGAGGCGTTTCGGACGGTGTCCTGCTGGCCGTATGACGCCAGCAGCGCCATGTTCGAGATGTCGACGCCGATCCTGTTTCCGGGCCCCAGGGCCGCCAGCGCCCAGTTCGCCCCGTCAATCCCCTGGGGGCTCACCGAGCGCTCGAAGCCACCCACCTGGTAGGCGCCGGGGAGCATCTCCCAGTAAGGCGGCCAGCCACCCGCGATGCTGCCGGCGAACATCGTGACGGCGACCGCCACCGCCATCCGTCCGCGGGTGCGCCCGCGCGCGGCTCGTATCAGGTGCACGGCACCGACGGCAACGACGAAGGCCACCGGGATGAACACGAAGGTGAACGCCCGCCCGGCACGCTCTGCGCCGTTGAAGGAGACCAGGCGCATCGCCAGAACCGGGTAGAAGGACAGGGAGGCGATCAGGAACACGATCGGGCCGATGCCCCTGCGTCCACGCCAGATGCGTGCCGCGCCGTACAACAACAGGACGGCGATGGCCAGGACGAGAATCAGGACCAGGACGTGATTCACCATGGGCCCGCTCGGAAGTGACGGGTTGGGCTCATGGACGTTCGGGTCGCCCACGAAGTGGCTTGCCAGGTCGGTGAAGTTCGGGGCCAGGTAGCTGAGGGTGGCCGGTGCCGCGACCAGGACCCAGGTCGCGGCCGCCGCCATGGTGATTCCAAGGGCTAGGAGCGGCACTCTCAGGACCCGCCAGTGCGCCTGGATGGTCGTGACCGCAACAAACAGCGCAAGCAGCGCCGTCAGCACGTAGGTGGTCATGTGGTGGGAGATGGTCACCGTGAGCACTGACAGGACGAGCACGACCCACCATGGCGTTCGGCGCTCGGTCCCGGGATGTTCACGCGCCCGGATCAGTCTCAGCACCGAGTACACGGCCAGGACCAGGAATGGCAGGGCCAGAACCTGGTAGATGAACATGGAGTCGAAGAAGGCGAAGTGCGGGCTCATCGCGTAGACCAGGGCGCCGATCCCGGCGACGCGGGTCGAACCGGAGAGCGTGTGGAAGACGGCGTAGAGCAGGGCGACGAACAGAAGGTGCGCCACGCCGATCAGGACCAGACCCGAGGCGAACACCGACAGCCCGGTTATCGAGGAGAGCGCCGCAGTGACGTTCTCCAGACCCGGGTAGTCCGGGCTGATCGGCAGCGAGTAGTTGACCGTGAACAGGTGTCCGGTCTGAAGGATGTCCTCGGTGCTGCGCCAGTGCTCCAGCTCGTCGGGGAAGGTGAACATCAGCGGGCCGTAACAGAACTTGACGGCGTACTCGGCGATGACGAGCAGCCCCACCAGGCCCAGGGACTCTGTGCGCGACGGTGGCCGTCGGGACAACAGGCGCACCGCGACCGGGGTGACGATGAGCAGCTGCCCCAGCCAGTACACGGTGCTGGCAGCCGGACCGTCGTGTCCGGCGCGCCCGGCCCAGAAGGCCAGGTTGATGGCCATCACACCCAGCGCCGAGATCAGGGCCACCGTGCTGAGCGACCCCCAGGGGCGCTCGACCCCGACGTCTGGTGCGTCGCCGAGCACTGGCTCGACGGGCGGTGCCCGGCGGCTCAGCATCGTCATGACCTGGGGTCCCGCCACTGGGGATGAACGTGGCTGCTGCGCCTCAGGGTCCGCCACAGCACGCGCCTGACCGGCACGGCGGCCACCCCGGCCCGGCTGGGACGGATGAGAAGGAGCTGCCGGAGCTGCTCGACCGAGGTGCCGGCATCGACGGTGAGGCGCGGCAACGCGAGGCGGCTCCTGCCGGTTCGGGCCGGCAGGTCGTCGACGCCACAGGCGCTGTCATATCCGGCCTTCGCCACAGCCCTTCGGGTGGTCCGGTCCCAGTAGCCGAAGGGGTAGGCGAAGCTCTTCACCGCGACCCCGAGCCGGTCCTCGAGCAACGCTTTGGGCCGCCTGATCTCGTCCGCGAGCCGGGTGGCCTCCAGCCGGTCGAGCTGCGGATGGGTATGGCTGTGGGCGCCGATCTCCACGCCCTCCGCGGCCGCCTCGCGCAGCTGGGACCAGCCGATCATCACGCGGTCCTGCTCATCGCAGTCGGCGAGCCAGCGTCCGGTGCGGCCGACGTAGCCTGTGGTGACGTACAGCGTTGCGCGCAGCCGGTATTCGCGCAGGATCGGCAGCGCCGTCGTGTGGAAGTCGTCGAAGCCGTCGTCGAACGTCAGCACCACGGCACGCTCCGGCAGCTGCTGACGGCGATCCTGGAGGGCCATCGCCTCACTGATGGTGATCGCCTGGTATCCGGCGTCGGCGATGAAAGCCATGTGAGCGGCGAAGTCGCCCGGATGCATGGCGAACCGGGCGAACCCGGGCGCTGCCGTGGGCGAGATGCTGTGGTACATCAGGATCGGCAGGCCCTCGAGCCTTCTGACAGGCTGGCCCGGGTTCGACCCGGGTGCTCTGAGCGGCTCTGCCCGAACGCGGTCGTTCACCGGTCTGTCTGCTTCCCTGAACGCGCCTGCGCGCGTGCGCCCCGGACGTACGCGAATGGGCCGGTGAGCATGCCCATCCTCTGTTCACGGCGCAGGCCGCGGGGGAGGTCGCCCATGGTGGCGGTGGCCGGCGAGCCGCCCTCGCGAAGGTCGCGCAGAGCCGCGGGGATCAGTGCGAGCAGCGACCCGAAGACCTGGGGGTCCCGGCGGATCAGGGCCGCGTAGTAGGCGGTCAGGCCGGTGCCATAGCCGCGGAGCTGGCGACGCAGACCTGCCAGGTCGCGGTAGTGGTGGTGCCGGACGAATGCCGAGGGCCGGTACGCCATCCGGTAGCCACCCAGGAGTACTCGCGAGAAGGCGTACGTATCCTCGGCACCGCACGCGAGCGTTCCGGCGCCAAGTGCGACGTCGAACCCGCCGATGGCGGTGAGCGCCTCGCGCCGGAAGGCCATGTTGCCCCCCGCGCCGAAGGGCGGCAGCGGATAGAGCGCGCTCTGACCGGCCCGGGCCGAGAACTCTGCCGGGGTGAACCCCCGCCCCTTGCTGTGGCCTCCGAACTGCTCGAACCATTCCTGGGCCGGGGTGTCCAGGGCAGCGGGAAGGATCATCCCGGACACGCAGCCGATCTGCTCGCCCGACCTGAAACCGACAAGGAGCTCGGCGAGCCAGTGCGGGTCAGCCTCTTCGTCGTCATCCAGGAAGGCGATCAGGTCCCCCCTGGCCGCTGCGACGCCGGCGTTGCGCGCCCGCGAGAGCCCGGGACGGTCCTCACGCACGTACCGGCACGTCAACGGCGCGTCCGTGACCAGCTGCCGGACCACGTCGCTGGTGGGCGCATTGTCGACGACGACGACCTCGAAGTCCGGGTACTCCTGAAGCGCCAGCTTCCGCAGGCACCCTGCCAGCTGCGGTCCGCGATCGCGCGTACTGATCACGACACTGAACAGGGGTGCGTCGGCCAGCGCCATCTCCCGGGCCCGTACGTGGGGCATCGAGGCGGCGTCGAGTCCCAGCCCTTCCTCCGCGAGCTCGCTCGCGACCGGCAGATCTGCCCCGGTCAGGCGTTCGTCGATCTGTGCTCCGAAGCGACGCAGGACCCGACGCCCGAGCTCGGCCGGGGTCATGCCCGCGTCATCGACGTCGAGCTCCAGGCAGCCCAGCGGCTCCGTGGCCAGCCGGACCAGCACCCGGACACGGCGGCTGCGGCCACCCGCCGCGGGATCAAGAGGGGGCAGGGGACTGGCGATCTCGACTTCGGTCAGCTCAACAGGGGTGTAGCCCTCCTGCACGGTCACCAGGTTCTGCGAGAAGCTCACCACGCAACCTTCGCCGGGCTTGGCTTCAGCCTGACCCAGGGGATGTCTGCCCGTCGATCGGCCAGCGCCTTCCGGTGTCGTTCGACGACGATTGTCCGAAGCACCCTCATTCCGTCGTTCAGGGCGTTGAGGTTGCTGACTCCGTGAATCCTGCCCTTCTCGAAGCTCGGGACCTCGGCAACCGCCAGGCCGGCGCCGGCGACCCGGCAGTTGAGCAGGGTCTCTATCTCGAAGCCATCGCCCCAGGCCATCCCGTTAACGGCCGTCCTCACGGGATTCACCGTCTGAAGATGTACCGGCGGCAGTCTGAGGTCCTCGAGAATGTCACGCCAGAAAGCGTTGTAGCCGTAGCAAAGGTCCGTGAAGCTGGTGCCCCACACCGTATTTGTCAGACCACTGAGGGCACGGTTCCCTGCACTGCGCAGGTGCGTGATGTCCTCGCTGCCGCCGCCGTCCAGGCACCGGCTGCCCTTGGCGAAGTCCGCGCCTGCGACCAGGGTGTCGACGAACCGCGGGATCTCCTTCGGATCAGCCGACCCGTCGGCATCGAACATGACGATGATGTCGCCTCTGGCTGCGGCGAACCCGCAGGCCAGGGCATTTCCCTTGCCGTGACGCGATTGACGCAGCACCCGGATCGACGGCATCACGCGTTGAGCCGTCGCGGCGGTGTCGTCAACAGAATGGCCGTCAACCAGGATCACCTCGTGGACCGGGGGGAGCTCTGGAAGGATGAGCTCGAGGTTGCGCGCCTCATTCTTGGCGGGAACAACGAGGCTGACACGTGGGGGTCGCGGGGTGCGACGCCGGTCCTCACACAGTTTGTGACGAATGTTTTTCGACGTGAACTTTATGGGCAGATTAATGTTTTCCACGGTGAAAGATCTCCCTCTATTCTTTCCTCGCCGCGTACTACCGGGCCATCTCAGGTCCGCGCCGACCTGAGCCCCCAGTCCGCTGATTTATCCCCTATATGCTGATATATCCCCTTTATATTGTTTACGCACAACAACTTCCCCCGAGTCGAAACAACTTCCCCCGAATCGGGTGGGCAAAGAAATGGTAAAGGTGGGGCATGGCTAGTGTCAACGGTTGCCCAGCATCAGGTAAAGCGCGTGACCAGCCCCGGTACGACGTTGACAGGGCGACGGCAGGCCTTCGGCCACCCCCGGGAGGCTTGAGCGAGGCCGGGTACTCGGCTAAGATCCCGGCTGTCGACCTACGTCGTGGCCCGTGCCCGGCGATCGCGACTCGGACGGGGGAGTCCTTTGACAACACAGCCTTCGACGCATCCTTCCCCCTCGGTGTCTGTCATCATCGCGGCCTTCGCGGACGATCGGTGGGGTGACCTGGTTGAGGCCGTGGACTCGGTCTCCGCGCAGTCCTACCCGCCGCGGGAGACCATCGTCGTCATCGATCACAACCCCCGGCTGCTGTCGAGGGCGAGAGCGGAGCTCCCGGGGGCCAGGGTGCTCGAGAACGCCTTCGCCCGCGGTGCTTCGGGGGCCCGCAACACAGGGGTCGCTGCCTCGACTGCTGAGGTGGTGGCCTTCCTCGACGACGACGCGTGCGCCGACCCGCGGTGGCTGGAGCACCTGGTCAGGCCGTTCGACGACGCGCGGGTCATCGGTGTGGGCGGTCGGCTGGCACCCGACTGGTCCTCGCAGCGTCCGAGATGGTTCGCGCCCGAGTTCGACTGGGTCGTCGGCGCGTCGTACCGGGGCATGCCGCAGCGTCTCGAGCCGATCCGCAACGTCTGGAGCAACAACATGGCGATCAGGCACGACGTCTTTGATGCCATCGGCGGCTTCCGGCTCGGCTTCGGCAAGACCGGTGCTCGCTCTCGTCCTGAGGACACCGACCTGTGCCTGCGGGCGGGCACGCTCCGGGAGGGGACCTGGTGGGCCTACCAGCCGGCCGCGCTGGCCCATCACAAGGTGCCCGCCGGCCGTGAGCAGTTCGGCTTCTTCGTCCGGAGGTGCTTCGCCGAGGGTCAGGGCAAGGCGGAGCTCGGGGCGCTGGTCGGTCGCAGCTCCGCGATGTCCAGCGAGCGGACCTACACGCGCACGGTGCTCCCGAAGGGCGTCATCGCCGGAGTCGGCGAGGCGATGCGGGGCGACCCCATGGGGCTGGCGCGCTCAGGTGTCATCGTCCTCGGCCTCGGGGCCGCCACCGCGGGCCTGGTCAGCGAACGCCTGGCGCAGCGCTTCGCTCGCTCGCCACGCTCCGCCCTCTCCGCTCCGCGCTCGTTGGGTGGCCCCCGGGGAGCGGACGGCCCACCTACCCGGCCCACCACCTCCGGGGTCTGATGACAGGCCGGGGGGTGCCGGTTCGGATCCTCGTCGACCAGAGCGGCTATGACCTGCTGAACGTGGGCGATGCGGCCATGCTTCAGTCGTGCGTCCAGCATCTGGGTGCGCTCTGGCCCGGCGCGGACATCGCGGTGATCTGCCACGACGGGCAGCGGCTGGAACAGTACTGCCCGGGAACCACTCAGGTGCCGGCCGCGCTCGGCGGGCCCGGATCTGTGCCCGGGTTGCCGGAGAAGGTCAGGCTCGGGTTTGGCCAGGTTCACAAGATGGTCCGCCCTTACACCTCACTGAGTCGCGGCCGGAGCCGGCACCAGCAGGCGCCACGGTCTCTGACCGGTGCCATCCGGTGGGCTGACGTCGTGGTGGCCTCCGGAGGCGGCTACCTCAACGACACCTGGTGGTGGCACGGTTTCGGCGTCCTGAGCGTGCTGGATCTCGCGCAGCGGCTGGGCAGGCCGACGGCGATGTTCGGCCAGGGGATCGGCCCCCTGACCCACCCTGCGCTAAGACGCCAGGCGCGGCGGGTGCTGCCACGTCTGCACGTTCTCGGCCTGCGTGAAGGCGTGGCCGGGCTGCCACTGGCTCGCAGCCTTGGCGTTGCGGCAGCTTGCGTGGTGGTGACCGGGGACGACGCGCTGGACCTGGCAGGCTCGGCCGCGACCGCCCCCTCAGCCCCGACCACCCCTTCAGCGGCGATCGGGTCCGGCGCCGGTGATGCTCTGGGAGTCAATGTGAGAGTCACCGGGTATGCCGGGGTGGACGGGCCTGTCGCCTCCCGCGTAGGCACCACCCTCGCGCGGGCCGTCGCACGATGGCACGCAACGGTGATCGGGCTGCCCGTCTCCCGCTACGAGCCGGACTCAGACCTGGCGAGCATCCGTTCCCTGTGGCCGGGCCGGCTTCCCGCCGGCAGTATTGCCGAAGACCTGAGCACGCCCCTCGAGCTGGCGGCGGCGGCGGCACGCTGCCGCGCCGTTGTGACCGGCAGCTACCACGCGGCCGTGTTCGCGCTGGCCGCCGGCGTGCCCACCGTCTGCCTGAGCAGCTCCGACTACTACAACGCCAAGTTCGCGGGCATCGCCGACTTGTTCCCGGACGCCACCGAGGTCGTCCCGCTCGGGGGCAGGGACCTCGAGCGGCGGCTCGAGGACGCCATCGGCCGGGCGTGGGGCGCGGACGAGCGGACCCGCCGGTCCGCCCGTGAGCGGGCCACCACCCTGGCTGAGGCTTCAAAGGGCCTGTATCAGCGGTTCGCCGACCTCGTCAACGAGGGTTCGGCCGCACCGGGCTTGCCTGCCCTTCGCGATGAAATTGACAGGAGGCGGGCATAGGCTCTGTGCGTGGCCGCCGCGGATCGCCCTGTGCACTGCATCGCGCGTCATGCCGATCACCCGGCGACGTCGAGGGTTCACCGATGCGCTCCCTGACGGCTTGCGTCTGCGGCCACTCCCGCGCCCTTCATCGTCACTATCGGCGCGGTTCGGACTGTGCCACCTGCGGCCCCTCACGCTGCAACCGATACCGTCGCAGGGCCCTTCGGCCATGGATTCCGGATGCCCCGCAGGGGTGATTTCCGGGTGGCTCCGTGAGGCTCTCCTCGCGTGTGATCCTGCTGTTGGCGACCCGGTGAGCCGGAATCTGAGGGGTCGGGGCTAGAGCTTGCGCGCGATGGTGAGTCCGTCGAAGGCCGTCAGGACCACGACCTCGACCCGGACGTCGCCGGCCACCATGGTGTTGAACGCGCGGAGCGCTTCCGTGTCGTCAGTGGTGTCGTTCTGGTCGACCACCCGGCCGCTCCAGAGGACGTTGTCGGCCAGGAGTATGCCGCCGGGGCGGATCCGGGGGATCAGCTCCTCCCAGTAGCCGGCATATCCCGTCTTGTCGGCGTCGATGAAGGCCAGGTCGATGACCGCGTCCTGCGGCAGGGCGCGCAGCGTCTGCAGGGCGGGCGCGATCCGCAGCTCGATCCGGTCCCGCAGCCCGGCCTCCTCCCACGCCTGCACGCCGATGGCCGTCCACTCGGCGCTGATGTCGCAGCACAGCAGGGTGCCGCCCTCTGCCAGGCCCCGGGCGATGCAGAGGCCGGAGTACCCGGTGAAGGTGCCGACCTCCACTGCCCGGCGTGCGCCGACGAGCCGGGCCATCATGGTCAGCAGCTGCCCCTGGTCATCGCCGACCTGCATCCCGGCCACACCACCGAGGGCCTGGGTCCTGGAGCGCAGCCGGGCGACAACCTCGTCCGGTGCCCAGCTGCCGTGACCGGCGGCGTAGTCACGGACCTCGTCAGACATGGTGAAATTGCGCATCCACCGAGCCTAGTGCGCAAAGTGGTGCGTGTACCGGCCCGTGACCGACGCGATGCTGTCCGAGGTTACCGGCCCGTGTGATTTCCCCGTCGTCGTACAGCCCGTGGAACGCCTGGGCGTCGCGGCCTGTGCAACCAGTAGTCTGACCCGCTACAAGGCCACTCCCGAAGATGTTCTGGCCTCCCGCGAGAGAGATGACACGCCGATGCCGTTCCTGATCGAAGCCGCGCGGGTCGACCCAGGGGATACGGCGTGGATCATCGTTTGCACCGCCCTGGTGCTGCTGATGACCCCTGGTCTGGCCTTCTTCTACGCGGGTATGGTCCGCTCGAAGCATGCGCTCGCCATGATCATGCAGAGCTTCGTGACGATCGCGATCGTCTCGGTGACCTGGGTTCTGGTGGGCTACTCGCTGGCCTTTGACCGCGATGCCGGCGGGGGACTGGTCGGCGGCCTGCATCTGGTCGGGCTGTCCCACGCCGAGGTTGCTGTGCCGGGGATGGACCTGAGCATCCCCCCGCTGGCCTTCGTGACCTTCCAGATGATGTTCGCCATCCTCACCGCCGCCCTGCTCAGCGGGGCGGTGGCGGATCGGATGCGCTTCGGCGCGTTCGTCACCTTCATCGCGATCTGGTCCGTGGTCGTCTATGCGCCGCTCGCGCACTGGGCCTGGTCACCGCAGGGCTGGCTCAACAAGGCCGGGTTGCTCGACTTCGCCGGCGGCACCGTGGTCGAGATCTGCTCGGGTGCCTCCGCCCTCGCTCTTGCCCTGGTGCTCGGTCCGCGCCGCGGCTGGCCCAGGGAGATGATGGCGCCGCACAACCTGCCGCTCACGTTGCTGGGCGCCGGCCTGCTCTGGTTCGGCTGGATCGGGTTCAACGCCGGCTCGGCGCTCAGCGCGGGGGGTCTTGCCGCCAGCGCGGCTCTGGCAACTCACCTGTCCGGCGTCGGCGGCATGATCGGCTGGCTCGCCCTCGAGAGACGGCTGACCGGCAAGGCCACGACCCTCGGCGCCGCCACGGGAGCGGTTGCCGGGCTGGTCGCCGTCACGCCTGCCGCCGGGTTCCTGGCGCCACTTCCCGCGCTGTTGCTGGGCACCATCGCCGGTGTCGCCAGCCTCTTCGCCATCCGGCTGAAGTTCCGGTTCAGGTATGACGACTCGCTGGACGTGGTCGCCGTCCACTACGTCGGCGGCGTCATCGGCACGCTCTTCATCGGCCTGTTCGCCTCGGTGGCGGTCAACCCCGCGGTCAGGCACCAGGGCCTCCTGCTCGGCGGCGGTCTCACGCAGCTCGCGCGTCAGGGTCTCGGCGTTCTCGCCGCCACGGCGTTCGCCTTCACCGCCACCTACGCGATCGCGCGAGTGCTGCGTGCAACCATCGGGCTGCGGGTCGAGCCGGATGACGAGATCGAGGGTCTCGACTCGAGCCAGCACGCTGAGACGGCGTACGAGTTCACCGCAACCTCCGGCCTCGGAAGGGTCTCCTGATGAAGCTCATCACCGCAATCGTGAAGCCGTTCAAGGTTATCGACGTGCGCGACGCCCTGCGGGACATCGGCGTGAGCGGCCTGACCGTCTCGGATGTCCAGGGTTACGGACGTCAGCGCGGGCATACGGAGGTGTATCGCGGCGCGGAGTACCAGATCGACTTCGTGCCGAAGATCCGGATGGAGGTCATCGTGGGCGACGAGGACGCCCGGCGCGTGACCGAGACGATCGTCACCGCGGCCCGCACGGGAAAGATCGGTGACGGCAAGGTCTGGGTGCAGACCGTCGAGGAAGTGGTCCGGGTTCGCACCGGCGAGCGCGGGGCCGACGCCATCTGAGCATCCGCAGAGGACGGATAGCGCGAACGCCTCGATGAGTCGCCGCGAGGGTCTGGCGAGAACCGAGAAGGCAGCGCAGACTGGGAGGAGTCAATTCCCCGGATGTTCGGGAGGACATCATGACCCCAACGATTAACGCGCCGGAGTCGATGCCGGTCCTGTCCCGCGGCAAGCACCGCAACCCGCGACGAGGCGCCTGCTTCATGGAGATGGCCTCGTTCATGGCGGGCGAGCGCTGGAGCGATCATCCAGCCTGCACCCACCCCCTGCTTGCCGACCTGGCACGGATGGTCAACGACATCGTTACCGATGAGTCGCGCACTCAGCTCGTACCCATGATCCCGTCGGTCATCGGACTGACCAGTGATGACCTGCACGTTGACCTCGCGATCGCCCTGCGCGCGGCGGCAACAGCCCTGCCGATGTCGGCGGTCTCCCGCCAGCACGTGCTGGCGACGGCGATCCTGCGCAGTGAACGCGTGCTGGCCGAGCTCGACGGACTCGATCCAGACGTCATGAGCGCGGCCAGCCGCCAGGTTCTGGACGAGGTCCCTGATGCCGAGGGGTGGGCCCGGTCCTTCTCCAGCGATCAGCCGATATCGCCCTGGGCCTACCGTACGAAGGTTGGGCCGCGCATTCTGAACGTCGCCGTCGAGGCCATTGCCCAGGCCTGCGCACCCGATGTCGAGCAGCGGCTGATCGATCTGCTCGCCGATACCATCGCTGAGTGCGAGGCGATGATCCGCACTGACGAACCCGCCCAGCAGGGGGCAGAGGTGGTGTCCGCCGATCAGGGCGACGGCTCGGCTTCCTGAACCGACTCGTCCCTGTCGGGCAGCGGCTCCCCGTCGGGCAGCGGGCCTGAGCTGGTCTCCGCTGCCATGGTGCTGGTCGGGCGCTCGGCCGGGCCGGCAGATCTGGGTGGCTCCTCGATCTTGTCGGGCCGAAAGACGGTGACCAGGGCGGCGATGAGCAGGATTACGCCCAGCCCGATCACCATGAGCCCCCGCTGCCCGTTCTGGAGCCAGACGGCCGGATAGCCGACCAGGGGAATGACCCGCACCACCAGGTATGCCGTGCTGCCGCGCAAGGAGGATATTGCCGGGTCAGCCACCGGGTTGGCGTCCCCCCAGGTCATGATCGACGTCGTCCCGCCACTCACCGAGAGGTCGACGATGCGGTGGACGGTCAGCTGGTCACCCTCATCCGGCGGAAGGAAGACGATGACGTCGCGCACGTGCAGGTCGCTGATGGGCACCTGGTGGGTCACGACGACGTCTCCCGGTTGCAGACCCGGGCGCATGCTCCCGGACAGCACCGGAGTCGCATGCCAGTTCCCGCTGGCCACCTGGTACCCGGCAAGCGCCAGAGTGGCGAAGGCCACCGTTAGCCACAGTGAGCTGAGCACCTTGCGGATCTTGCGGTGTCGTCGCCCGCGATTGGCTCGCGTGCGTTGGGTCCCTGAGCTCGGGATCCCTTCGTTCGCTTTCACTGTGCTGCCTTCCGGGACGGGCCTGCGATGGAAGGCCGCATCTCAGCTAGTAGTCAAAACCGGTGAAGACGAGTTTTACAGAGGTTGTCGAGTTCTGTGCTTCGGAGGGTAGGCCGTGCTCGCGGTCGCTCGGCCCGATCACGAGAAGATAGTGGATCGAGCTCCCGGCGCTGAGCCTGTGGGGGAGCTGACCTCCCACGTCGCCGTGCGAGCGCGGAGTGGTGAAGCCCTGTTCGTTGCCGCTCCTGGCGCCCTGCCCGCTCACGCTGTCGACCAGAGAACACAGCGAGCCCTCGTAGATCACGTTGTCGTTGGTCACGTCGGACAGCTTCACGTGGAGTGTGCGTGTCAGCCGTGAGCCGTCGCGGTCGCCGCACCCGGTCGCGGTGACGCTGAGAAAGGTCGAGGCCATGTCCAGCGTGCCGGTGTTCTTCAGCAGCAGGTCCTTGCTGATGGGCGCGAAGTGCGAGCCGAGGTTCTTGCCGTCCACCCCGACCTGGATGTGTGAGCCGGTCTCACCGTTGAGTGACAGTCCCAGGCCGCCGGAGGATATCGAGGTGTCCCCCGAGACCTGGGTGGTGAAGGTTGCGCCGGCACCGGCACCGATAAGGCCCAGCCCTGCCACTGCGATGCCCGCACCGGCCATCAGCTTTGGTCGAACCCCCATCGCCGTCTCCTCGAGGTTAGACAATATGACTGCCATAATAAGCAACTGCCTTGATAATGACACTTGGGGGCCGCTTTGCAAGCGGCCCCCAAGTCACACCGTTCCTCGGGCCGCCCCTGCAAACGGTACCCAAGCCCTGCTGATCCCTGCGAGCCGCCCTGGAGACGGCACCCAAGCCCTGATCCCCGGGTGCCCCTCCTGCGAGCGACGCCCAAGTCCCGCCGATCCCTGCGAGCCGCCCTGGAGGCGGCACGCAGGCCCAGATCCCCGGATGCCCCTGCAAGTGGCACCCAAGTCCTGCTGATCCTTGAGCGCCGCCTGGAGACGGCACCCAAGGACTGCTGGGTGCCGCTTCCCCAAAGCGGCACCCAAGTCCTTGTGAGTCCCGGGGCGCCGCCCGTTCAGGCGGCGCCCCGTGTTCCCTCATTCTCTGGACTGCTCACTTCGAGCGGCCCAGCCCCCGTTCCCCCCGGTCCCTTGACTTTTTTGTCCCTTAGATCGTTTGTCTCTGCTCAGCCGTTGGTGGGGACAATGTGCGTCGCACCTCCTGGGGCGTTGTCAGCCTGAGGTGGCGCCTCGGTGGCGCCGATGGTCAGGGTCGGGCGGATCGTCTGGTCCTGGTCGGTGTTGCCCAGGTTGGCATAGAGGTTGAACCGGAACTGGTAGGCATCCCCTGGTGCGATGGTGCAACGCGGCCCGACGCACTCCCACGCGGTGGATTGCGCCTGATCCACCGAGCCGGTCCATTCGTCCAGCCTCATCGTGACGTCGCGGTTGAGCGGGCTGTCGTTGTTGCCGTCCGGATGCACCGAGAACGAGGACAGAACCAGCGGCAGTGAGCCGGTGTTGGTGACCCTGATGAGGTGCTTCTGGTTGATCTGGGACCCCGAGTTGACCACGATGAACGAGATCGACTTGCCGCCCGCGCTGCGAAGGCCATCTGCGACATGGTTGTTGTTGACGTCGACCGAGCTGATCTTCATCGACAGCGTGCCTGTGTTCAGGTGGTTGGTAGCGGTCGCCGCGTCATTGAATGCCGCGCCGGCGCCGGCGCCGATGAGTGAGAGCGCCCCCACGGCCAGTGCTCCGACCGTGAGAAACTTGCGGGACCGTGCCATGTGGGCTCTTCTCTCGGGCGAGTGGGCGCTGCAGCGACTGCGAGTGCTTCCGCCACTGAGCATGATCCTTTGACGCGGCGGTGGCCGGCATCACCAATAATGATGAATTATCACCGGTGTCGTGATCAGGGGCGCTGAGCGGGAAACCAGCCCACCGACCATGCCAGAGCCACCGCTTCGAGCTGGGAGTTGACGCCGAGCTTAGCCAGCACAGCCCGGATCTGGCTCCGGATCGTGGCCTCTGACACCACGGCAGTCGCGGCGATGACCTCGGCTCGCTGGCCCTGGGCCAGGGCGCTGAGCACGGCCCGCTCCCTGGGCGTCAGCGCCTTGAACGGCGCGAGGTCCTTGCTGCGGGCGGCGCGCGCGGAGCGGAGGTCCGCCATCAGCTCGTATCGCCCCGCGGTGCTGAGCACCGGCCGATCTGCCACCACCTCGAGCACGACCTTCAGCAGCTGCTCGAAGGGCACGAGCTTGGACAGGAACCCGACCGCGCCCCGCTCCACGGTCTCGGCCAGCCGCAGCCGGTCCGTGGTGCCGCTGACCACCAGCACCCTGGCGCCGAGCGCGGTCAGCGGCGACACCAGCGCGACCCCGTCGCCGAGGATGCCCAGGTCCAGATCGAGCAGAACCACGCTGGGACGCAGCGTGCGGACCTGCTGCAGCAGTATCTCCGGGCTGACGAGCTCGGCGACGCCGGCCCGGCAGCCCTCAGCGTTGAGCGCGACGACGAGAGTCTGGGCAAGGAGCGCATGGTCTTCGACGATCAGGACGGTGACGCTGCCCTCGTGCGGTGCGCCCTCCGCAGTGGCCGAACCCTCAGGCATCCCCGCAGGTCCCGGATCGACGGGACCGGCGCCGGTCATTGCGGCCCGTTGCGGCGCTGGCGACCCGGCCGCTGCATGCCGATCAGCACCTTGCCGGCCAGCTTCCTGCCAACCCCCGTGCGGGCGGGCAGGTCGTCGTGCTGCCACGGACCGGCATGGAGCTGTTCTGTGAGGTGCGGCTGCGGCTGGACATCGGCGGTCTCCGGGGGCTGGGCGGCGAGCTGGGGTGATGGTGCCGGCGTCCCCGGTCTGCGTGCGGCGGGCAACGTCACTACGAAGCAGCAGCCCCCTCCTGCGGGAGTGCTGAGCTGCAGGTCTCCGTCCATCTGCCGGGCAAGCTTGCGGGCGGTGTACAGGCCGAGCCCGGATCCGGGAACTCCGTCGGCGACCGGCCGGGACCCGCGGTAGGCACGCTCGAACACGCGCTCGCTCTCGGCCGCCGACAGCTCCGGCCCCCAGTTCCGCACCTCGAGGGCGACCATCGGACCGTCGGCCCGTGCGGTCAGCTCCACCGGGGAGCCAGGCGCGTGCACCCGGGCGTTCACGAGGAGGTCCGAGACCAGGGTCGCGATCTCCGAGGCTCTCCCCAGGACTGAGAGGTTCGCCAGGTCTGTCGTGACCACCAGCCCCTGCTCGCGCTGGGAGAGCATCACCGGTGTCAGGACAGCCTCGAGGTCAAGCTCTTCGGTTGCTTCCGGGGTGGCCGGGTCGATCAGCTGGTTAAGTCGGCTCAGCTCCTCACCAACAGCCTCCTGGAGGCGCCGGCGGACGCCGGGGTCGAGGCTGTCCTCGTACTTGCGCAGGCTGCCCGTGGCCGCCTGCAGGCCGGCCAGCACCGATCTCACCTCATGGAGCCGTTCGACCTCCTCGGCGCGGCGGCGGCTGTCTTCGTCTCGCATCGCGCCCAGGTCCTGGAGCATGCTCGTCATACCGTCGCTCGTTCCGACAAGTGACGACCGCACCTCGGTGACCGCGCCCACGAGAGCGAAGATGCCGGCGATGGCCTCCAGACCCAGGGCGACCAGCAGGAACCTGGGCCCCTGCCCGACGAAGGGGTGAACCAAGGCTGCCACCCCGAGAATCATCAGGACAGCGGGCAGCCAGCCCAACCTGGGTCGGTCGAGCCTGAACACGAGTATGCCCGCGATGAACCACGCCGCCGCGACCAGGACGGAGAGCACGATCCGGGCGGGCAGAGGCATCGCCATCGCCGCCCCGAGGACTGCTTCGACCACCGGGATCAAGGCGGCAAGGGCGAGCAGCGCGACGGGACCGCCGTCCCGGGCGAGAACTCGCCGCACCGACTCAGCGTCCTTCACCTCTGGTGCCGCGGCGGCGGCGAGCAGAAGGGCCACTGCCAGTGCGGCGGAGCCGGTGTAGATCACCGGGCTGAACCCCGCCTCTCCCAGTGACTTCGCTGAGGTGAAAGCGGCGAAGGCGAGCACGAGCAGGGTCGCAAAGGCGAATCCGGCTGAGGTGCGGGCGGCCCAGCGTCCGCTGAGCAATCCGAGACTGGCCGCCGCGAACAGGATCGCGGCCTGTCCGTTCCTCAGCGACGACTCGGTCATTTCCAGGTTGGCGTTTCCCCACAGCCAGGGCACGGCAGTGGCGGTCGCCATGATGACGATGATCACCACTGCGGCCAGCTTCAGCTGCCGTCTCGCCGTGGACTTCACTCTGGCATCACCTGACGCGTCTTGGGCGGAAAGGTTGAGAACCACTGGCGCGCAGGGGCGAAGTCTGGGGGAGATGACACATTTGTCCCCCTGTCAAGTAGCCGCACCGTGCTCTGGGAAACATCGTATAGCAGTTCCAGACGGGGGGTGATCACGGCGATGCGTGACCCGTTTGCGTGGTTTCGTTGCCGGGACGAGGTCTCTCAGCTGCAGACGGTACCGAGAAGCCTGACCTGCAGCGGCCGCACCAGGGGCTGGCGTAGCACGATGGGCGCGCCCGCGCCGGTGGGCTCGCTCAGGTGCAGCACGATGGTGCGCGACGTGCCCCGGGGCAGCTCGAGGTCGATGGTGTAGGCGGGATGGCCGTGTTCGATACCGATCCGGCTGGTGGCGGGGCGGCCCGCGACCGTCACGGACCCCATCAGGGCCCCCTGGGTGGCGAGGTAGGTCACTGACAGGCGGCTGTCTCCGGGTTTGACCAGGTAGGAGCGGGCGTCACTTCGCCCGGTCACATATGGGGAGAGGCCGCTGGCTGGTGCGTTGTTGGTCAGCTTGATCGTCACGGTGGTGGCACGGGTGGTCCCGCAGCCGCCGGCCTGCCAGGTCAGCGAGCGGTCGAGGTAGTAGTCGAGCTTGTTACCGCCCTCGTTGACGATGGACAGACCGGCATAGGGCGCGGTGGTGGTGGGGATGATCCCGGCGACGGTGGTCTGGGCCAGGTCCTTCTGCACGGCAGGGTCGGCGCTCCAGAGGAGGATCCGTCGCTCGCCGGCAGCTTTGCCGGCGGCTCTGAACAGGGCCGTCGGCTCGCCGCGCGCCCCGAGGATCTTCTCGCTGGCTGCGGTGGCCACCTCGAGCAGGTATGCCCGCCGTCGCGCATTATCGGCACCGCCGGTGCCGGGGAACTTGGCGTAGCTCGTGGCCTGGGTCAGCGCGACCGCGTTGCCGGCGCTGACCTTGGACCCGTCTGGCAGGGTGGCCGGGCCGGTCACGGCGAGCAGGTAGCTGAGCGCGGTGGGGTCGACTGCCATGACGCCGTCGACCTGCTGGCCGCTGTGCTGCTTCCACATGGACGCCCAGATCTGCGCGGCGTAGGGGAAGTTCGGGCTCAGGTTCCCATTCCCGTAGAGGGTTGTTGTGGCTGCCCCGTCGTAGAGGTGGTGATAGTCGGGTCCGAAGTCCACTGTGGCGGCAATGCCATTGAGGGTGTTGTCGTTCTCCATCCTGGTGAAGGCCATCTTGCCGTGGTCGGCGCTCACGATGGCGAAGGCGCCCGGCAACCCGCCCGTGCCGCGCGCCTCGGACTCGTTCTGGAACGCCAGGAAGTAGCGTTTCGGCCCGTCCGCGCCCAGCATCGCCGGCAGGATCCGCACGGCTAGGGCGGCTGACTTCATCGAGCTGTTGAGCGCGGTGGCCTGGCTGAGCGCGTCCGCGTAGGCGGTATCCACCGCGCTGAGCCAGGTATGTCGCGGCAGTGCGCCGATCGTCGCGGTGGTCCTGGCAACGACCTCGGATGCCGAGGCGACGGCTGGGGTCACGGCGGCGATACGGGACAGGTCGATCTTCCCGTCGGGCAGGCGCAGCGTGCGTGGGTTGAGTCGTTGGGCGGCACCGACGAGCTGGGGGAGTGCGTCCCTGCCCAATGTGTCGACGCCGGCGGTGATCCCGCGGATGGTCTGCAGCGGCTCCCCGCCCGACGGCAGGGCTGCGGCTGCCGCCCATACGGGCCCAGAGGTCAGCTGGTTGGCGCGGTGCGCGTGGGTGGCGAGGTCCGCCGCAGTGGCTTGTGCCGCGGGCCAGTTGCTCGCCGAGATCTGGGCGCTCAGGGTGTGGGCGTCGGCGCGGACCTGGTTGAGTTGGCTGCCTGCCAGAAGTGCGGTGACCCCGAGCCACCCACCCGCCAGCAGCAGTGAGCCGCCGGCCGCGATCATGGCGAGGCCGATTCGGCGAAGGCGACGCCTCCTGCGGTCCACGCTGGTCACGTCGACTCGCGATCGTTCAGTCATTGCTTCTCTTCTGGTTCTTGGTGATCTCGCCAACGCACGGTACGCCCGCCCAAAGTACGCCGACGCAGAGAACAGGGCCGGTCACGGGATACTGACCGACCCTGTTCTCTCTATCACGCGTGTGTCAGGCGTTGACCTTGCGACGCCTGGTGGCGAGGACCATTGCGGCGCCGCCGACGAGCAGCAGTGCGCCAAGTGCGCCGATGCCGACCACTGCGGCGCCGGTGAACGCCAGCCCACCGCTGCTGGGGACGACTCCGGCGTTGGCCGATGCCGCAGCCACCTGGATCGTCGTGCTGGAGGTGCGCCCGGAGGTGGCGCCGGTGGCGGTGAGCGTGTGCGTACCGCTCAGGCTGGCACTCAAGGTGAGGGTCGTGGAGAAGGCGCCGCTGGCGTCGGCCACGACTGAGGGGAACGTGGTGCCGTTGTCCAGAGTGATGGTGATGGTCTCGCCTGCCAGGAAGCCCGAGCCACTGAAAGTGACTGTTCCTCCTGCAACCGGGTTCTGGTTGCTCACCGAGGTGGTCGGCTGGGTCGTGTAGGGCGCGGCGCTTGACGGTGAAGCGAAGGCCACCATCGCGACCATCACGCCAAAGATGACGATCAGTGGTGCGTGAAAACGCTTAATGGCTGACATGAAGTCCCCTCGATGAAACCTTGATAGAAAACAGTGCACGAATACTCCGAAGGTAGCAGACTCTGGCAAATCCAACTGAGTGAGACCCGTCACAGGCCCGCTCAACTGCACCAAATGCCTGACGACTTTACGAGCCGCTTAACCTTGGCCGACTGCGCTGCAAAACGGGCCGGCTCGGTATTTCGAGCACGTGGTTACCCACAATTCCAGCTCCTTTGTTCAGGATCCCGCAGATGGACGTTCGCTCACATCGCCAAAACAGATGATCCTTTCGACTCACCGTTTAAGGGCTTTGTCGAACTCCACCTTGTACTTCTGCACCTGGTCCTGCAGGGAGCCCTGTTCGAGGCTGAAGACGTCGGCCTGGGCCAGGTGACGGTTGAACAGCGACGTGTCTCCCGCTTCGAGCGCGGACTGGCCGTCCTGCAGGAGGTTGTAGTCCCGGACGTTGACCTCGTGGAGTCGTTGCATGGACTTGTCGATGGCGTTGCCGTTGCTGAGCAAGAACACCGCCGCCACCCGGGCCTCGAAATACTGCTTCCGCTGGACCGAGGCGATGGCTGCGTTCACCCCGAGTACGGCAAGGATCAGACCCAGTACCAGGGCGACCACCCACAGCGCAGCCACCACCGGCCGCTCAGGCCGGGGCTCTGGCTCTGACTCCGGTGCGGGCGATGGCGCCGTCGGGGGCGACGTTGGGGCGCTCACCGGTGCACCTCCGTCATCAGGAGTGCCAGCTGATGGGCGTAGGCCAGCCGCGCGACATCCTCCCGCTCGACCGCCGCGCCATAGGCGACGATTCCCTTAGATAGCAGGTCCATGCTTGCGGAGGTTCTGGCGCTCCCGGACGTCGACAGGAACCGTACCTGGCTGATCGGCTTGGTGACGTCGCGCCGGGCTGAGACCACAGCGAGACTGGCCCTGGCATAGGTGTCGTAAGCGCTCTGGACCGGCAAGACGCGAAGGCGGAGCACCGCGGCAGCTGTGCCAGGGTCTTGCTGACCGAGCGCCGTTACGTCCGCGGCAGAGGTCTTGGCGACAGAGCTGTCGGCGGCGGCAGCGACCACGTAGCCTCCGAGCCCCACAAGGAGCAGCAGGACGGCGAGTATCCGCGCTGGCTGCCACCGGGTCGGGGCTGACCGCCGTCCGGCAGCGGGCGCCTGCAAGCGATTGTCGGTCGACATGCCCGACACCTCCGGATGCCCGCTTCACCTCGTTTCGCCCCAAGTGCAAAGGCCTGATCGGTCAGCCTACTAAGCCGCCGCACGTGATGTGGCTGGAATGGTCCGGGTGACGCTGGCAAGTGCTCGCCGGACACGTTCGACGACCACGAGTCCGGACAGCGCCCCGATCACGCGTTATGACGCCCCAGCGGATTCCGGCCAGTCCGTTCAGGCCAGCGCGTTGTTCGTGGAGTGGCGCCTGGCCCGACGAAGGCGAGGGTCGCGGCACGGTGATGTAGCGAAGCGGCAAACTCGAAGCCGCTGTTCTGGGCCCACGAACCGCCGTCCTTTGGACGGACCCAGCCAGGACCAAGGTGCCGACGACGGCCTCCGAGGCCAGCGGGGTCAGTAGGCCGAGTGCGAGCAGCACCCCGGCTCCAGCCTCGGAGGCGTCGGCGACGACCGCCATGGCTTGCCCGGCCGGAACCCCAGGGAGTGGAAGAACTCTCCTACGCCGGCGAGACTTGGACCCCGACCATGCCGGGCGCTACTGGCTGCCATGGCCGACCAGCAAAGCCGGAGACGAGCCGCAGAACGAGCAAACCTGTATTCACGGTGGTGGTCCCCTAATAGAGGGTCGGGCAATCAAATGTCGCAGTGCGAAATCTGGTTGATTGTTCAAATATTCCAAGGCCCTCACCAGGTCGAGTTCGTGGCCCCCGCGCGAAGTGCGGGGACAGGGACTAATCAACGTGAGTCCACCCGGTCAGCCTGGCCCCGATCGCCACCTGCATTCCCTTGACGACCGAAGTGTGACGCAGGACACGTTCAGCGGCCACCGCAGCGGCTGAAGTCCGGCAGTGCCAGGGAGCGGAATACGCCCCGGCGACCTAATATGCAGATGTCTCTTGCGCACAGATGGGGGTGGGGAATGAGCGTTGTGGGCACCCAGGTGCGCGGGGTCGTAGCGGCAGCAACCAGGCTCCGGGCCGTGTGGGCGGCACTGCTCGCGCTGACCGCGCTGGCCAGCCTGGTGTCTGTGCTCACCTCACCCCTGAGCGCGCAGGAGGGTGAGTTCATGCACGCCCTGCGAGCCGGGGAGATCAGCTCAGTTGCGGTGGGCCACTCGGCGGACTTCCGCTCCTACACCGGATTCAGCCCCAACGCGTTCAACTCAACTGACGACATCGCGGTCTCCTGGGTGAACCGCTTCGGCTTTCGCCGTGCGGCAGTTCTGACCGATCTGATGACCCTGGACAAGCTGCGGAATGCCGGCGGTGGGGTCTATTCCACGTCACAGTCCGTGAAGCTTGATCCCTCGGGGTCCGTCGCGGCAACGGCGCGGGCCCTTGGAGCTGCCGCTCCGGCCATGGTCAGACCGGGCGAGCTCCCGCTGGACTCGATCACCTGGCTGCCTGTGGTGGTGATCGCCCTGATGATCGGGATCATGTTGTTCGGGCCACAGCCGCGTCGCCTGACGAAGTGGGGCGCGCTCTGGGCCTACACGGCCCCGCTGAACATCGGCATCCTCTACGAGCTGCTGCGGGACTCGCCCTGGAACCAGAAGATGAACCTGCTGCCAGAGCCCGGGAGGCGGGACCGGGTCACGGTGAACCCGGTGACCGGCAGACGGATCCGTCGCCTCGGCGGTTGGAGCATGTTCATCGGTGTCTGGGTATTCGCCGCGGTCCTGGTCTCGCTGGTGCCGTTCGTCACCGGGTGGGCGCTGCCGGACTTCGTGGATCCCGTCAGGTGGACCGGCGTCGACCTCTCCGGGAAACCGCTGCAGCTGTAGTCGGCCAGCCCAGACTTCACGGGCGAGCTCGGCGACCTCACCGGCTGCTTGTTGGGGGAGTCGTCGTGACCTACGGCCTATGGTGAGTGCCTAACAGACGTGACGGAGGTCCATTGTCGAGGATGCGGGTGGTGATCGGTGTGGGTGACGGCAGGCTCCTGTCTTCTGGCGGAGGTGCCAGGCATCGGGCGGTCGCCTGGGTCGGGGCTAGAAGAGCCCCGCTGGTGGGCGGTGCCGGGTGCCTTGCTTTGGTTGGTGTCTTGGTCGCCAATGCGTTGGTTCCCATGCCTGGGTCGGCCGAGGTGTTTGGGCTGCCTTCCGGCAGGTTGTTCTATCAGGTCCTGCCGCCGGACGGGGCCCCGGAAGTGGCGGGGAACCCCGCGCACTCTCCCTGGACTGCAACCGTCGGGGCGGGCGTGACCCTCGCTGGGCCGACCGTGCCGACCGGTCCCGCCGTGGCTGGAGTGTCCCCGGTCGAGCCGGCTGTCGGCGCAGCCTCTGCTTCGCCCGAGGTCGCGATGTCCAGCCCGTCTGGGGTTGCCGTTGTGGCTCCTGCGACCGTCTATACGCCGGCGGTGCCCCGCCTTGTCGCCGCGCCTGTCGTGGGGCCAGTTGCGTCTGCTCAGGCCGTGCCGATGACGGCAGCTCAGCAGACTGCTGCTGATGCTCTGGCCGCGGCAAATGTGACCCGGGCCAACGCGCTGGCCGCGGCGAACCTGACGGCTGCCAACGCGCTTTCGGCGGCGAACCTCACGGCTGCCAACGCAGCGGCAGCGGCCGCGAAAACAGCCAGCACGGCGGCGGCAGCAGCCGAGGCGACGAGACTTCAGGCCCTCGCGGACGCCTACGCGGTGGCCCACCCCGGCGGCTGAAGGTCTGGTCGAGCCGATCGGGTTCTCACTACCTGGGTGACCTGTGGTCAGGGGCTGGCAAAACCGTCATACAGACTCAGGCAGTAGCCTGTCGCGCATGGGTCTTCCAGACCGCCTGCAGGCAAGCATCGCGGCACAGCTCCGCCGGCCCCAGGGGCTGCGCGGCCGCCTGGTGGGCCGCATGCTGGGCCGCGCCAACAAGGACGCGATCATCGAGGCCGTGGAGGCCATGGATATCCCGCCCGGAGCGGTGCTCGCCGACCTAGGCTTCGGCGGGGGCCTCGGGCTCGAGCTCCTTATGCGCCGGCTCGAAGAGGGTGGACAGGTCCACGGCGTTGACCAGTCGCCGACCATGATCGCCGCCGCGGAGCACCGGTTCCGCCGCGAGATACGGGCAGGGCTGCTGACACTGCACAACGCCCCCATCGAGGATCTGCCCCTGGCCACCGGGAGCATCGACGGCGCGATCACGCTGAACACCCTCTACTTCATCAGCGACCTCGCCACCGCGCTCGACGAGTGCGCCAGGGTCCTGCGGCCCAGCGGCCAGCTGGTCATCGGGCTCGGCGACCCGCAGAACATGGCCCGCAACCCGCTCACCGCCCACGGGTTCCTGGTGCGGTCGCTGGACGAGATCACCAACGCCCTGCACGCGGCAAATCTCCAGGTCGACAAGCACGTCCTCGTCGGCACCGGCGAGCGCGCCTTTCACCTGCTGCTCGCGCGTCCGTACTGAGCTGCCGGCGCTCTCACTGCCCGGTCATGTCGTGGCCGACGATTGAGGCGCCGATGATCTGGCCGTCCTCGTCGCGGATCGGTGAGACGGTGAGCGAGACCGGGAACTTCCCTCCGTCCTTGCGCACCCTGGTGGTCTCCAGGCGGTTGACAGCCTCGCCGGCGTTGATCTTTGCCCTCAGGCCCTCCAGCTCCGCGACCTGGTCCCCGGAGATCAGCAGGTCGACGGACCTGCCGATGATTTCCCTGGCCGCGTAGCCGTACATCCTCTCCGCGGCGGGGTTCCAGCTCGTGATGACGCCGTCGAGCGTCCTGCCGAAGATGGCGTCATCCGAACCTTCGACGATCGCTGCCATCCGCTGTGCGACCTCGAACGCCTGCCTCTGCTCGGTCACGTCACGGTGCACCGTGACGTGACCGACGATCACGCCGTCCTCGTCGCGGATCGGCGCGATGGTGATCGAGACCGGGAACACCGTTCCGTCCTTTCGGACCCGGATGGTCTCGAGCCGTTCGACCGCCTTGCCGGCGCTGACGGTTGCCAAGACCTCGTAGATCTCGCCCACCCGATCCTTAGGAAAGAGGATGGTTGCGGACCTGCCGATGATCTCCCTGGCGGTGTAGCCGTACATCCTCTCCGCGGCCGGGTTCCAGCTCCGGATGACGCCCTTGAGCGTGCTGGCGATAAGGGCATCGTTCGAGTACTCGACGACCGAGGCGATCAGCTGGGCCGTCTCGACAGCCTGGTGCTGACTGGTGACGTCGCGAACCGCGGTCACCACCAGCAGGACGTCCCCGGTGTCGATGTGGGACAGGCTGATGTTCACCGGGAACTCGATGCCGTTGCGTCCCCTGCCACAGAGCTGGAGCTCGACCCCGCTGGACCGGGTCCTGGGGTCCGAGAAGTAGGCATCCTTGTGCTGCGTGTAGACCTGCCAGAGCGTCTCGGACAGGAGCGTCTCGATGGGGCGGCCAATCAGGTCGTCGCGGTCATACCCGAACAGCGCTTCGGTCTGGCGGTTGATGAACCGGATCATGCCCTTCTGGTCCATGCCCACCAGGGCGTCCGGGACCGCCTCGAGCAGGCTCTCGAACTTCGTTGACGACATCAGGTCCCCTCCGAGCCGCGGCAGGCAACTCGTGAGCAGCAGGAGTAGCTTGCAAATGGCTTGCAAGAGAGAGGGATTCGCTTGTTAGCAGGTGAAATCTTTGTTCCACCACAAACGATTTTACGCCGACACCTGCCGTGGTGACCGTGACTTCAGGTTTCCCGGGCGCTTGATGCCCGGTTCGTCCTGATGGGTCCGGTGAGGCTCTGCCACTTCCGCGTGCTCAGGCGTAGTACCGGAATACCAGGTCGGCGACGCACGGGGGCTTGGTGTCGCCCTGTGTCTCGTAGGTCAGGTGGTAGACGACCTCGACGCCATGAGCGATGTCCGTCACTGCAGCGATCGAGACGTGCATCCGCACCCGGGAGCCGACCAGCAACGGCGCGGGGAACCTGACCTTGTTGAGGCCATAGTTGATGGCCGGGCCCATGCCCTCGACGATGGCGACCTCCCACAGCAGGCTCGAGCACAGCGAGAGTGTCAGCATGCCGTGCGCGACGGTCGCCCCGAACGGCCCGCCCTCGGCCCGTATCGGGTCGACGTGGATCCACTGCTGGTCACGCGTCACCCCGGCGAACGTGTCGATCGAGGACTGCTCGATCGTCATCCAATCGCTGACGCCCAGGTGGGTTCCCAGGGAGGCGCGGAGATCCTCCACGCTCGACATGACCCGCGGGCCGGAGCTCTGGAACGTCGCAGTCGCGGTTTTGGTCTCGGTTTCGGACGATCGTGTCTCGTTGGTAGTTGTCATTGCCCCAGGTCTCCTGTTTGGGAGCGATCGCCCGGCCGACGAAGCGCCCACGGCAAGTCTCGCAGGAACCGTGCCAGGTCGCGCGTCAGAATCACACCCGGTCTGCGCCGGTTTGGGCCGGTCAGGCCAGCACCGGTAGCCTCGCCGCATGCGTAATTTCGCTCACGGCATGTGCAACCCGACCCTGGTTCCCAGCCCGTGAGCCGTTGGCTGGTCGTCGGCGCCAAGGGAATGCTCGGCACGGACCTGCTGGCCGAGCTTGCTCCCCCCGAAGGCGGTGACGTCGCACCCGCGGCCTCGGCTGCGGCTGATTCCGAGCCCGGTGGGTCACCAGGTGCTCACGAGGTGACTGCTGTCGACCGGGACGAGATCGACATCCGCGACCCGCAGGCCTGTCTGGCGATGGTGGCCGGCCACGACTTCGTGGTCAATGTGGCCGCGTTCACGGCCGTGGATGCCGCGGAGTCCCACGAGGCCGATGCCTTTTCCGTCAACGCGGTCGGGGCCGCGAACCTGGCACGTGCCTGCTCTGCGGCTCGCGCGCGGATGGTTCAGGTGTCCACCGACTACGTCTTTGCCGGCGACGCCACCAGCCCGTACGCGGAGGACGCACCGCTGTCGCCGCGGTCGGCATACGGCCGGACCAAGGGGGCAGGGGAGTGGGCTGTCCAGTCCCTGTGCCCCCAGTCCTGGATCGTGCGCACCGCCTGGCTGTATGGCGCCCACGGGCCGAACTTCGTCAAGACCATGGCAAAGCTGGCGGCCGAGCGGGACACGATCAGCGTGGTCGACGACCAGCGGGGTCAGCCGACCTGGACGGTCGACCTGTCGGCCGCGATCGTGCGACTCGTCGAGGCCGATGCGCCGTTCGGGACCTATCACGGCACGTCATCCGGGGAGACCACCTGGTTCGGCTTCGCCCAGGCGATCTTTGCCCAGCTGGGTCTGGACACCAAGCGGGTCCAGCCGACGACCACCGATGCGTTCCCGCGGCCGGCTCCCCGGCCCGCCTACAGCGTGCTCGGTCATGAGGCCTGGCGAGGGGCCGCCCTTGACCCGCTGCCCTCTTGGCGCAAGTCCCTGACGAAAGCCATCCCGATCGTCGTCCCCCGCTGACCCTGCCGCGTCCTATCGCCTGACGCCGGTGGTCGTCTAGGGACGGTACGGGTGTCGCGAAATCCCCTTTCTTCACAAGGAAATTCGTGGAGTTTGACGATCGGTGGGCTGTCGGTGGTGGCAGCTAGGTTGAAGGCATGCAAGGGACACTGGCGATCGAGGCGGCACGGTCCGCGGTGGCCGCGGCGACTGTTTCCCTGACCGGTTTGGCGACCTCGATGTTCGCGGTGGGCAACACCGAGCTGGAGCCGTTCTTCCGCGAGGTCGATGACCTGTCGCGGCAGGTTGAGGCGGCCCGGGTGGCGATCCTGGCCGAGGCCCTGGCCCGCGGGGTGGTCGCCT
>JBDTWH010000202.1:0-13040 GCA_040006795.1 Actinomycetota bacterium
ACGACCACCAACGACCCAGACAATGACCTCATAATCCGTCGGTCCAGGGTTCAAGTCCCTGCTGCCCCACTTGGTGTTTCCGCAGGTCACAGGCCTGCGATACGACGCACGCCTCTGGAAGTCATCCCTGAGCAGTCGCTTGTGGCACATTTGTGGCACATCAGGAACTTGAATCCGCCGGTCGTGATTCGAGCGAGACGTGTGCCCCAGTCACGTCTGCGCAGGTCAAGCGCCCAGGTTCCCCCACGGACCGTTCGGGGGCAAGTGCATGTGGCACATCTGTGGCAGCACATGCCCGAGTGGAATCGACAGGACACCACAAGGGCGGTGAGAGCCATCTTGTATGAGGTTCTGCCTGCGCCGCGCCTCAAGGCGAACTACCCACGAACTCAAGCCGTGTCACAAGGGATCGTCCTGCGGGATGCTTGACTCGAGGCCGGGCACCGGCAGGCCGATGTTGTCAGAGGTTGCGATAAACGGTGCTGCGATGGGCGCCCCGCAGTGCGAGAACCACGAGTTTCGCGTCTTTGACCGTGTAGACAACCCGGTAGTCACCGGCCCGGATCCGCCAGAGGTCTGGATATCCGACCAGGGGTCTTGCTCCGCTCGGTCGCGGGTCGCCGCTCAAGGCGTCGATGGCCTTGACGATACGGCGCGCTGCTGGCTTGTCGATCTTGGTTAGCTCTTTGAGAGCCTTGGGGTCATATTGGACGATGTAGGGCCCAGGTGCACTCACAGCCCGAGTGCTCGAGCCGCCTCATCTGCCGGGACCGTCGCCGTACGGCCTGCCTTGAGGTCGGCCAGCCGCTCGAGAGCGATCCGACCGTCTTCGAGGTCGATCATTGCTTCGTAGTGCTCGACGAGCTCGGCTGGCACGATCGCAGCGGCGCGCTGTTGATTGCGGCCACGGGTGACATAGGTAATCTCACCACCGAATGCCGCCCGGTTCACGGCGTCGGAGAAGTGATCCCGCGCCTGGCTGACGGAAAGTTCGGTCAAATCTGTGCTCATGCCTACATTATGCGCCAGGTACGCCAACTTGGCTAGGCGGGGTGTGCCGCAACGGATCCATCACCGGACCAGAACGCAGACCGATCGCGGGGCTATGAGCGAACAAACACAAACAGCGCCTTCTACCCCTTTCGCGGCCGGAATGACGCATGTCGTCCACCCGCGCGGATCGCGGATGTCCGGATGCTCGGTCAGCCTGGTCGGAGGGTGAGAAACACCTGAAGGGGGTGTCGAATCGAGCGAAGATGGTGGGGCTGTCACCTAGCCGCTGAGCACGCTCAAGATCCACGGACCCACTGGCTCGAGAACCGGGGAACAGAACCGGCGGTGGAGATCTCGGTCGATATCGTCCGGCCAGACTGAATCGAGCCCTGCCGCACGGAGCAGTGCGCAACTGACCAGTCGACAGACATCGTCGGATGCGGCGGTCGTCTGCCTCGGTAGGACGCACTCTCTGCGGAATGATGGTCCGTGGGGTGTCGCGAGAGGCCGCTATCGCTAATTATGGGGTGGTGCTTACCGCGGAGCCGGACGAGGACTTGGTGTCGTACGACGCGGCAGCGACGGATTCCGCACGCGCAACACGGCCGGCCCTGGCCGAGGTCTTCTTCGACCGGGGACCCGGGTACGTCCGGCTCTCCGGTGGTGTGTCGTTCGCCGACGTTGACGCGGTGGGCTCGAGACAACCGGGCCTTCGACTACACACCATGCTGGCACGGGCCGCCCGCTCGATGACGGCGTCGTCATGAACCGCCGGAGCCGGACCAACGTCATCACCCTCGGTGATGCTGGAGCACCGATCCCGGTGATGCTTGGTGCCGCCGGAGGACCAGTCGCCGCCACCACGATCGGATCTGAGCAGAGCGTGGACCACAGCATCGGGTCAGGTGACGTCCATATCGGCAAGCTGCGGCTGTGGGACTTCGACCGCGGCCCGACCGCCGCACTCCGCGGCCCGACCGGGCCCGCAGCCAGCACTGTCGGGTCCCCGCGGGACTCCGCGAACACCTCAGGAGCCATGTCATGACCCACTTACCTGGATGATCCGACGCTTCCCGATCCTTACCTTCGTGTTCCTGGCCTGCCTCTTCGGCTGGGCGTTCTTCATTGCGTCCTTCCTCGGCTTCGGTTCGAACCCCGAGAACCTGCCGCTCGGCCCGCTGATCGCGGCCCTGATCGTCACCGCATGCCAAGGCCGTGCCGAGCTGCGCGCCTGGGGTCGGCAGCTGCGTAGCTGGCGAGTCGCGCCGAAGTGGTACCTGCTTGCTGTGCTGGCCCCGGCAGCGCTGGCCACCCTCAACGTGCTGATCAACCACGCCCTGGGCGCGCCGCTGCCCACCTCGGCCCAGCTCGCGCACTGGCCCGACGTTCCCGCCAACTTCGTCGTCATGCTTGTGTTCGTCGGCATCGGCGAGGAATCCGGCTGGACCCTGTTCGCGGCGCCGATCCTCCTGCGCCGCCACAGCATGTTGGTTGCCTGGGTCCTCGCCTCGGCGATGCGGATCTTCTGGCACCTGCCGATGATGCTCAACGGCGAGCTGCCATGGGTCGTCGGGACGGTGGGGAACGCGGCGTTCACGATGGTGATGCTCCAGCTCTTCGCCGCCAGCGGTGGATGCTGGACGCCGGTCGCGGTGTGGCACGCGACGCTGAACGCGTTCGGCAACAGCTTCTTCTTCGGGATGGTCACCGGCGACGACCAGGCCAGGCTCGGGTTCCTGCTCGCGGGCGCGTACACCGTGGTCGCCGCCGGGGCGTACTTCGCCGGAGGGCAGCATCGCACGCTGCCGGACACGAAGGACCGGTTCCCTTGGTCGGTGGAATGACCGGTGAACGCAGTGGTCCTTTGACCGCGCTCGGCGTGTTGCGTCTTAGTGGGCGACTAGAAGCGCACCGCGCGGAACGCCAGATCCGGACGGGTCTCAGGGTCGACAGTCGGAAGGACGCTCGCTGAGCGGATGCCCCACGGGATTCGCCACACTCGCGCAACGCGCTGTCAAGCATGAAAGTGAGTCCCCGTAGGCGAACGCGAGCGACAACGGGACAGGTCAGGGCATGGGTGCAACACCCGAACGTGGCCGGCGTCCTCGGCGCTCGGGGCGTCAGCTTCCAGATGCCACTCCCCCGTCTATTCTGGCTCCATCCGCCATACTGGATGCCTCCGAACGGACCAAGCGGCGCGGCCCCAGGAGACCGACGCATCCTGAAAGTTCGTGTGGCACATTTGTGGCACACAAGGGTGAGAAACGCTGGTCAACAAGGTCAGCGAGTGTCAAGCAACCAAGCACAAAACGGCGGATGGTGAGCGTTCCGTGCGGGTTTCGGTCGCTCTCATAATCCGTCGGTCCAGGGTTCAAGTCCCTGCTGCCCCACTGACGTTTCCCCAGGTCAGCCGCTTGCGATTCGACGCCCGGCTCCCGAAATCATCCCTGAGCAGGGGGATATGGCACATCTGTGGCACATCAAGGCACATCAAGGCACATCAAGAAACGTGATTCCGCCGGTCGTGGTTGGAGTGGGACTTGCCGCACTCACGTCTGCGCAGGTCAAGCGCCTAAGATCCCGCTCGGGACCGTTGGGGGGCACGGCCTGTGGCACATCTGTGGCACAGGCCCGAGTCGAGTCGACCAGAAACCCCAACTGCGGTCAGGGCCAAATTCGGATTGAGGATCTGCCCTGCGCTGCGCCTCGATACGACGTGGGGACGAAGTCAGGGGGTGTCACACGGGATTCACCCCGAAGGCCGGAGTGGAGTCTCACGACCTCGATGCCTCAGGTCCGCAGCATTGAGCGCAAGGCCGCTCGGGTCCCAATGCTCCTTGGGTGCAGCCGCCGCGGGCGAGCCGTTGACCGCGACCACCGAGGCTCGTACATGGTGATCGAACTCCGATACGTCGGCCAGCAGTGGGAATCCACCGGAAATGTTCACGTCGAACTGTGCGAAACGGAATCGGAAGACAAGTTCTGGGCGAACCGGGAGGTTGACACGTGTTTCGAGTCTCACGCGACCTCCCTGGTGCCCACTAAGCGAAAAGGTGGGCTCGACAGTCGCAGATGCCACCGGGGTCACAGCCCACGATCGCAGCGGCGCGCCCGATCGCCGGCGCCGCCCTCATCGCAGCCGACCGCGCTGGGCTCACTGACAGAGCCAAACAACTGTTGTCCGGCGCACTCGCTGAGAACGGCTTCTCGAGTACCACCCGGGCCTGGTCGGTGAGTCTGCGCAGGAGCTCAATGCCAGATTGCGGACGTTTTTGGAGGAGTCGCAGCTCTAGCGGATCGACCACTTCCTGGGAAGCTTTCGGTGCAGGACATCCTTCACCTACGGTTCGCGAACACCGTGCTGGAGCCGCTGTGGAACCGAGAACTTCGGCGTCGAGGACCGGGGCAAGTTCTATGACCCGGTTCTTGCGATGGTCGCCATGGGCCACCGGCGCGCAGCGACCTGGACTCCCTCTCCAACCGCAAGTGCGACGTGTTCGCCGCGATGCCCACCAGGGCGGAGGCCAGCGCCTTCACGTTCGAAGGTCGATCGGGTAGACCGTTTTTGGGTTCTTCTGCAACAGTGGCAGCATGACCCGCCGGCGCGCCTTGGCTAACAAGGCGGCCGTGACGACGTCCAGTGTTCTGGCAGTGGCCTCGGTTATCGGGTTCGTGCTCGTGTATGTGCTGACTGTGCGTACCGCGTCCGGACGGCAGTTCGGCGACGCGTCGCTTCGCGGTGCCCTCGTCACCAACTCCACGGTGGTCGACGCTGTCGACGCGATTCTTGGGGTGGTGTCCGTGGCCACGCTACTGGGTGGATTAGCGGCGATCGCGCTCATCGCGCTGGTGCGGCTGCAACGGGTGCCAGGTATGACGGCGGTCGGACTGCTAGTCGCGGCCAACACCTCGACTTGGCTGCTGAAGAACCATATATTGACCCGGCCCGATCTCGGCTTGCGCGAGATCACACCGGCGACCCTCAACAGCCTGCCCAGCGGACACACGACGGCGGTGTACTCCGTCGTGGTGGCCCTGTTGGTCGTTCTGCCTGCGTGGGCACGCCGCCCCGTCGCGATCACCGGAGGAGCGGCTGCGGTGGTGGTGTCACTGGCCACGATGTCAGCGGGTTGGCATCGGGCCGGCGACTCGATCGCGGCGTTTCTCGTGGTCGGGGCGTGGGCGGGCATCGCAGGCATCGTGACGGTGCTTGCCGCCGAGACGGCCCGTGCACGAGTCCCAGAGCCCCGCGTCGGCGACCGATCGTGGCGTCGGTGGCTGATCGCCATGACGTTCGGATCCGCCGGGTTAGGACTCAGCCTCGCGTGTGGGTTGGTGCTCATCCGTCCATTGCGGACCAGCACGGTCGGTGCGGTAACGGCTTTCGTTGCTGGCGGCGTTCTGGTCATCGCGGCGGCGGTCGCCGTTCTGTTGGGCACGCTGCGGGTGCTCGAGCGAAGCGATCGCTAGACCCGTGCGCCGGACGGGCGGATGCCACGAGGTGGCGAGGGCGGACTCAAATCGGGCCAAGGCCCGAGGAGCCCCCTTCATGTGCATCGGGGCCGATGCGGGGGCCAGTCACGGTCCTGACCTGTGCGACGCTCGATCCCGGCCGCGCGGGCGGGAACCCGCGGCTAGGATTCGGGGTGTACGACGGCGGCGTAGGAGCCTATCGCGATCAAGCGCTCACCGGCGATGCCGCCGGTGGCCAGGGCCAGCGTGGTGAGCCGGCCCTTCTTCGGATCGAAGTCGACGTCGGCCACCGTTCCGAGGTCCTCACCGTCCGTGTTCAGGACTCGTTTGCCGATCAGGCGACGATCCTTGCCGGACAGCGCGGCGACGGCTTCGTTGGCGTCGATGATCACCTCCGCGGCCGTGACGGTGACCGCGTCGGCACCGAAGGCGGTGATGCGCGCCCACAGCAGCGTGTCGCCCTGATCGGTTCTCTTCACCGTGAGCGCCACCAGGCTGTGCGTCCGCGGGTCGATCACGAAGTCAGCGATATGGCCCACCGTCTCGGCGGTGCTGGTGCTCACGATCTTGCGGCCAGAAGCCTCGGAAAACAGCATCAGCGTGATCCTTCCAGCTGCTGGCGAAAGGCCTGCACCGCGGCGCCGAAACCGGCAAGGTCGTGGGCGACGAAATGGGTCGCACTCGCGGGCACCATCAGATGATCCCCGGAGGCGGCCAGAGTATCCGGAAGCGGGATGAACACTTTGGTGCCCTTCGTGCCCAGCGCCTCCGCAGCCTCCACCTCATAGCCGACCACGTCGCACTGCCCGGCGCTAGCCTCGGAAATCTCGAGGATGACGTCAACGACCGTCCCCAGTAACGTACCGCTGTCGGTCAGCACCTGCGAACCCAGCACATCGCCGCCGGACCCGCCGGAGGACGCGGACTGATCCAGCACCGCCCCGGTGGGCTCCAACACGTCCTCACTCCGGATCATCACCGCATCCGGACCCAACGCCATTACCGACGCCCAGGGCAACGCCTGATTCAACGGACCAGAAAACAGTCCCCGCCCGGCCAAGGTGAACCCGCTGAGCGCTCCACCACCAGCGGAATACACGATGTCTTTGATCTGGGCGACGTCCTCCCCGCCGAGCGTGACCACCGGACGTTTGGTTACCTCCGAGGCGCGCATCAGCCGACTCATTCCCGAGTCCCACGTCCAGGGTTGCGGGGCGACTGGGCCGGGTTCACGATGGCCCCGCCCCCGCGGCGACGCGTCTGGACCGCCAAGACCCCGACGACCACAACCGCGGCCACGACGACGATCACGATCAACAACACCCACCAGTCCATCGCGCCTCCTTATGGACTCTGAGCGCCCGAAGTCGGGCGGTCTCTCGGAGATTCCTCCTTCCAATATCATGCACCTTCTGGCTCGCCGGCGGTAGAGAGACAAATCCCTCAAGCCGGGGAACAAGGACGTTGCGCTCCACCTCCGGTCGCGTTGGTGTGGGCGAGGGCGCAGTCGCGGAAGTAGCTCTCGCTGGTCAGGATGTCGTTCACGATCCCGCCGAGGAACACGCTGTCGCTGCCGGTTCCCCTCAACGACCTCGGACCCGACTACTACGACTCCCGCATCAACCCAGAACGCAAGAAGCGCAACCACATCCGCGAACTCGAAGCCCTCGGCTACAAGGTCACCCTCGACCCTGCGGCGTGACCCAACCAAGCGCCGAGCTCACCTCTGACCCCGTCCCGGCTCCGCTTCGCTACGCCGGGATGCTGTCGCCTGCCCGCTCACCATTCATTTTCGAATTGGCCCGACCTGGTAGTCGAGGCCGTCGAATCAATCTCGCGTCGACTGAGGAAGCCCCAACAATCGCCAGTCCAGCTCGCGGAGCTGATGGCCCGCGGTCATAACCTGCCCCACTTCGGCGCCGAGCTGCGCGACCTCTTGGCATAGTTTGCGAACACCGGCCCTTCCAGGTGAACTTGGTGATCTAACCGCCCCCGGCAGACCAAAGCTTCCGAGATCTTGTGGCACATTTATGGCACACAAGACTGAGAAATGCTGCTCAGCCGAGTCAGCCAGTATCAACCAACCACGCACGAATCGGCCGATCGCTGGCCTTCCATGCAGGCTTCGGCCGCACTCATGATCCGTCGGTCCAGGGTTCAAGTACCTGCTGCCCCACTAGGCCATGGCGATGACCGTGGTGGTTGTGACGGTGTCTCAGAACCGCTCGCTTATGAGAGCCGGGTAGGTCGTCTGCCCGGGCTCCCGATGCAGGCGATGACCGCGATCAGCTGCGGTCGGTGGTGTCCGTTGTGCTGTTGGCGAGGACGAAGACCAATGCCCGATATGTCCGAGTAGTCCTTTCGGTCAGTCTTGCGCATTCACATGGCCCCCGCTCTTGGCGATCTCTACCTTCTGAAGTGGGGAGATCCGATCACGGCAGATACCCTTGCGTGGGGACTAGGAGTGGGAATGAGCAATCCAGCCGGTTGGTATCCACAGCCTGATGGCCAACAGCAGTACTGGGATGGTGAGCAGTGGACTGAGGAGATCGCCCCCGGTGTTCTGCCGGTGACGCCCCCAGTCGCGGCACAAAGGAACTGGTTCCTCCGGCACAAGGCCATCACGGGGGTAGTCACTGTCGTATTACTCATGGTGTTCGCGGGCATCGCTTATGGCGTGGGCAGCAGGTCCGACAGCGTCGCGTCGGTCTCTGACCCGACCGCCATCGCGACAACACCCAGCCAGGCTGCTCTTGACAAGGCTGCCGCTGACCAAGCCGTCGCAGACAAGGCAACTGCAGACAAGGCAACTGCAGACAAGGCTGCCGCCGACCAAGCCGTCGCCGACAAAGCAACTGCAAACAGGGCTGCCGCACAGAAGACCGCCGCACAGAAGAGCGCCGCAACCAACGCTGCTGCTCAGAAGGCCGCTGCACCGCCACTTGCCAAAACTGTTCGGGACGGAAAGTTCGCTTTCACGGTCACCACTGTCAAATGCGGCCTCATTCAAGTAGGCGAAGGCACCAACGAGTTCTTGATTCAGAGGGCCCAAGGACAGTACTGCCGGGTGGCCATCACTGTTGAGAATATCGGCGACAAAGCCCAGAGGATGTTCGAGAGCAACCAGTATCTGTTCGACGCAAATGGACGAAAGTTCACCCCTGACTCGTTGGCTGGCTCGTACGATGACTCAGCCAAGCTCATGTTTGAGGAGATCAAACCTGGAAGCTCGATCAAGGGCACTATGTATTTCGACGTTCCCGAGGGGACCAGCGTCCGCAAGCTGGAACTGCACGATTCGGTGTCCTCAGGCGGGGTCACCGTCTTGTTGTAGTCCTGGCCAACGACCCGCCGAGCGGGAAGCCTTGGTCCCTGCTCTCGATAAGTGCCCGTCCATGAGCCTGGGGGGCTGGTGGCGTGACGACTTCCCAGACAGCCTGGGGGATCCGCGACCATCGAGAAGGAAGCGCGTTGGCTGCGGCAGATAGGGCCACTGCTGCCGGTATCGGTGCCTGAGGTCGTCGCAGTTGGGGAGCCGGATCTTGGCTATCCCGAGCGGTGGTCGGTGGTGCGCTGGCTCGATGGGGATGTCCCCGCGTTTGCCGATCCCGCGTCGCACGCCGGCCCCCCGCGCGCTGCCTTGGCGTGACCCACAATGTGATGGCCTGCCGGGCCATCTCGAGTCTTGGTTTGGACCTGGACGCCGCACTCCGGGTCTGGGAAGAGGCCATGGCGCTTCCCGAGACGGATCCAAGACTGACACCGCGGTGGTACCACGGGGACCTGTTGGCCGAGAACCTGCTGATGCGCGATGGCCACCTCAGCGCGGTACTGGACTTCGGAGGGCTGGCTGTGGGCGATCCGACAGTCGACCTCGTGGTTGCGTGGGAGGTCCTTGACCCTGCTTCGCGCGAGGTATTCCGTCGCGCCATCGGAGTTGACGAGCAGACATGGCTGCCAATGACCACGGAGGTACGCCTTCGGAGCCTGGTGACGAACGCTGACCGCCTGCCTCAGGCAGCGTTGCGCCGACTGCCCATCACGACCGGGTGGCCCGCCCGGGTCCAGGCACCGGTGCCACCGATGACCGAGTACGCGTCGTAGCCGGCGCGCACCAGAACGTTGGCCATCGCCAGGCTGCGGTTGCCGCTGGCGCAGATGAGATAGACCGGCACGTCCTTGCGGAGCTCGCGCACCCGCGGCTGTAGCTGTCCAAACGGGACGAGGGTTGCGCCCGGAACGTGGCCACCCACATACTCGCCGGGCTCACGGACGTCGATGACGATCGCGCCGTCGGAGTGGGCGGCGGCGAATGCCGCCAGGGGGACCTCACGCATGCTGACTCCTTGTGTCATGACGGATGTCAAGAGAAGGATCCGATACCCATGGGGGTATCGGACTGACGCCAACGTTAGCCCATGCCCCGCCGGCTGGGAAGCGCGGCAGCTCCGCCTGACCGACCCGATCCCATACCCGGCGTTGCCGCTGGACTGTCGGGAATGCCTGTCACGTATGGTGGGTTAATACCCCCGGAGGTATTATCCAGAACGACCGAGAAGGAGCCCTCATGACCACCCAAGCACTGACAGCAGCATCCTTCGAGCAGACCGTGCTCGACAACGACATCGTCCTGGTCGACTGGTGGGCGGCCTGGTGTGGACCATGCATTGCCTTCGGCCCGACGTACGAGAAGACCAGCGAAGCCCACCCCGACATCGTGTTCGGCAAGGTTGACACCGAGGCCGAGCAGTCGTTGGCGGGCTCGGCCGGGATCACGTCCATCCCCACGCTGATGATCTTCCGCGCGGGCATCCTGGTCTTCAGCCAGCCTGGAGCACTCCCCGCCTCAGCCCTGGAAGAGGTCATCGCCAGCGCCCGAGCGCTGGACATGGATGACATCCGGGCCCAGATCGCCGAGTCCAAAGCGACTGCCGCAGCGTCCTGACCCCCGGCAACCCTCATACCCACCTGGGTCTCTTGCACGTCACCGTCAACCAGTAGCTCAGAGCCAACCAGAGGAGCACCACATGTGTAGTCCCGCCCGTTGCGGCCGTTGCGGAAAGACCACCTGGAGCGGATGCGGCCAGCACGTCGACTCCGTCATGTCCAGGGTCGCCCCGACCCAGCGATGCACCTGCAGCCCAGCCGCAGAGCGGCCCGTGCGGCGGTTCCCGTGGAGCCAAAGCTGAAGCACCCCAGACAGGTCCACAAACGCCTGGGTCACGAATAGCCGGCAGCCGCGTGGTCGAAAGCCACCCAGGGCCCGGGAAACGTCCGCGATGAGTCGGGCAACCGCCCGCGTCACTCGGGTGCGAGCAGCTCGTTGATGCGGTCAGCCAACGACTGCGGGACGACGGTGTCAGCGTCCCGAAGGGCGCCGAGGGCAGCCCGCGTCCCGACCAGACCGGCATACAACGGCGGGCACGTCGGGCAGACCTCGAGGTGGCGCTCCACCAGCACTCGATCGGAGGCCGGTAGCCCGTCGTCGAGGTAGTCCGAGACCTTGCTCCGGGCATCCCAGCAACGCAGTGGAACACCACTGAGGGCATCCCGCCGCGCCCGCCCCTGGGCCAGCGCGTCCACCAGCATCATCCGGCCCCGACGTAGCCGCTGCTTGGCGGCGGGCAGCCCCACGCCCTGGACATCAGCGATCTCAGCCACGGTCATCCCTTCGGCGTCGTGCAGCACGACGACCGTCCGATAGATGACGGGCAGCCGCACCAGCGCGTCCTCCAGCTCCTCGCGGGTCTCGGCCCGCTCGACCACGATGGCTGCGTCCACGGTGTAGGAGTCCTCACGCCAACGCTGCTCGACCTCGCGCTCGATGTCTTCGGTGGCGTCCTCGCGGTCTCGACGGAACCGGTCGATGGCAAGGTTGTGAAGAATCTTGTGCAGCCAGGATGCCAGCGAAGCATCACCGTGAAACGACTCGGCTCGCTGGAGGGCGCGCAGCAGGGTGTCTTGCACGAGGTCCTCGGCCCGATGGCTGTCCGGCGCGATCGTCCGGGCATACCTGAGCAGGCCGGGGACCTCGTCAGCGATTCGGCTACGAACCTCCGACTCGCTCACACCGCAACGCTACTGCGAGACGGTGCGCTCCGCACCGGGGGTGGTGGCCTTCTGCTCGGGTACGGTACGCAGCCCCAGCAACGCATACAGGGGGCAGAAGCCGACAGCGGAAGTGGCCAGCATCACGCCCGCCAGAACATAGAGCACGATCGCAAGCCATCCTGCAGGGCCGATCAGGAGTCCGGCGATGACGAGCACAGGGGCCACGACGAACGAACGAAGCTTGCGGTCAGCTGAACCCATATTGATCTTCATGATGTTCTCCTTCGGGTGAGTTACCTACATCTCATAGACGCAGCAGATCCCGAAAGAGATACCACCCCGAGTATGTGACCACGGTCACATACTGTCGATATCCAGGAGGCGGCTCAGCCCGCTCAGTAGGCGTCAGGTCCAGCCCCACCTCGGGTTATGGGGTCAAATTCCTGATCCTTGCACTGGGCGCAACGCGCCGACCGCTCTGTTGCCGTATTCAGCTCCGCCATGATGAAGCAGCAGGGCGCTGTTGATGAGGGCGAAGTGGCTGAATGCCTGCGGAGTGTTACCCAGCTGCCGGTGGGTGCGGGGATCCCATTCCTCGCTCAGCAGTCCGACATCGTTGCGCAGGCTCAACAGCCTCTCAAAGAGCGCGACAGCCTCGCCCCTTCGTCCGGCGCCCTGGAGGGCGTTCACGAGCCAGAAGGAACACGCGAGGAACACCCCCTCGCCACCAGGGAGGCCGTCATCGCTGCCAGCTGACCGGTAGCGCAGCACGAAACCATCCTGGGTGAGGTCACGCTGGATGGCGTCGATCGTGCCGATGACCCGGCTGTCGTCCGCCGGAAGGAAGCCAACCCTGGGGATGAGCAGCAGGCTCGCGTCCAGGTCCGTGCCGTCATAGGACTGAACGAAGGTGTTCAGCTCGGTGTTGAACCCGCGGGTCATCACCTCCGCATGGATCGTGGCGGCCAGAGCGGCCCAGCGGTCGTCCGGGCCGGGCAGCCCCGACTCACGCACCCCCCTGACCATCCGGTCGGCCGCCACCCAGGCCATGACCTTCGAGTGGGTGAAGTGCCGACGCGGCCCGCGCATCTCCCACAGGCCGTTGTCCGGCTGGTCCCAGGCCCCCTCGAGATGCTCCATCAGGGCGATCTGCAGGTCCCACGAATCGTCCTCGGTGGTGAGCAGGGCGCCGCGGGTCAGCGAAAGACCGTCCAGGACCTCCCCCCAGACGTCGAGCTGGAGCTGGCCGGCAGCCGCGTTGCCGGTACGCACCGGCAAGGACCCCTCATAGCCGGCCAGCCAGGTCAGCTCGGTCTCGGGTAACCGCCGTTTCCCGGCAATGCCATACATGATCTGCAGCTTCGCGGGGTCCCCGGCGACGGCTCGCAGCAACCACTCCCGCCAGGCCGCGGCCTCCTTCGTGTACCCGGCCCCCAGCAAAGCCTGCAGGGTCAGGGTGGCATCCCGAAGCCAGCAGTACCGGTAGTCCCAGTTCCGCGGGCCACCGATCTGCTCGGGCAGGG
>JBDTWH010000203.1:0-2746 GCA_040006795.1 Actinomycetota bacterium
TCGATGGGTTTCGGGCCGGTCGACCGGCAGAAGAACCTCGTCCTGGCGGAGGTCGCCACCACACTGGCCCACATCCTGGCGCAAGGGGGAAACCGGGTCGGAGCCGTGATCCTCGGCAGTGAGGTGGAGCAGGTGATCCCCCCTGCCTCCGGCCGGAACCAGGTGCTGCGGATCGCCCGCGAGCTGATCGAAGCGCCGACACCCCCGGCATCCGGCACCACGACGGATCTGGCCGTGCTCCTGCGGGCGGCCTACGGGTTGGCCCGGCGCAGGTCTCTGATCGTGATTGTCTCCGACTTCATCAGCGAGCCGGGCTGGGACGTCCTGCTCGCACTGCTGGCGAGGCGCCACGAGGTGGTGGCCATCCAGGTGGCCGACCCCCGTGAGTTCGAGATCCCCCCGGTCGGGATGGTCTACGTGGAGGACGCCGAGACGGGCGAGCAGATCTTCGTCGACACCGACGATCCCGGGTTCCAGCGGCGACTGCGCGAGGCGGCAGGCGCCCGGCAGGGCGAGCTGGTGGAAGCCACGCGAAGTGCCGGCGTCGACCTGCACCAGGTGCTGACCGACGAGGACCTGGTTCGTGCCTTGATGCGGATCTCGGCCCTGCGGAAGCGGAGGCGGCGATGACCTTTACCTGGCCGTGGATGCTCGTGGCCCTGGCGGCCGTGCCGGCCCTTCTGTTCGGGTATCGAAGCATGCTGCGTGGACAGGCCCACCGTCGAGCCGACCTCGCAGCCCTGGGCCTCGTCACCCCGACTGCGACCCGACCCGACAGGTGGCGCCATGTCGTCCCGGTGCTGTTCGTGGCGGCCGTCACCCTGATGCTCCTCGCCCTGGCCCGCCCGGTGGCCTCGGTGCCCGAGCCACGGCGCGAGGGCACGGTCATCCTCGCGTTCGACGTATCGACGAGCATGGCCGCCAAGGATGTGAAGCCCACCCGGCTGGAGTACGCCAAGGCCGCGGCCCGTGGCTTCGTGGACAAGGCGCCGTCGTCGATCCGGATGGGGGTCGTCGCGTTCGGCGGCACCGCTCTCGTCGTGCAACAGCCCACGACGGACAAGAACGACGTTCGCTCAGCGATCAACCGGCTGGCCCCTCAGGGGGACACGGCCATCGGGCGGGGCATCCTCACCTCGCTCGGCGCCATCGCCGGGAAGGTGATCACCGCCGCCGGTGACACGGAGGGGGGCAACCCGGACGAGACACCGATCGGCTACTACGGCGGGACCGCCATCGTCATCCTCACCGACGGGGAGAACACGAACCAGCCGGACCCCCTCAAGCTGGCCGACCTCGCCTCCGCTGCCGGAGTGCGCATCTACCCCATCGGGCTGGGCAGCACCAGCGGCAGCGTCCTGCAGATCGACGGCTTCAGCCTCGCGACCGCCCTCGACGAGGACCTCCTGAAGCAGATCGCCCAGACCACCGGCGGAACCTACTACTCAGCTGCTGACTCCGGCGCGCTGGCCCAGGTCTACGACTCCATCGAGCTGACCTGGACGTCGCGGACGGTGCCTCACGAGGTGACGTCCCTCGTGGCTGCGCTCGCCACCCTGTTGCTCGCCGCCGCCGCAGGTCTGTCGGTGCTGCGCTCCGGGCGGGTGATCTAGCGATGTCCTTCGCCCAGCCCTACCTGCTCCTCAGTCTCCTGGCCCCGGTGGCCCTGCTCGCGGCATACCTGTGGCGGTTGCGGCGACGACACCGGCGGGCGGTCCGCTACTCGAACGTCGCGCTCGTCCGGGTGGCAGTCGGCAACCAGCGCCGCTGGCGGCGCCACGTGCCCATCGCGCTGGTCCTGGCCAGCCTGGGTCTGCTCGGTGTCGCGAGCTCACGGCCACAGGTGCGGGCCGACGTCCCGGTGACAGGCGCGGCGGTGATCCTCGCCCTGGACGTCTCCGGATCCATGTGTTCCACCGATGTCAGCCCGAATCGGCTCTCGGCCGCCCAGGAGGCCGTCAGGAAGTTCATCAGGTTGCAGGACGACCAGACCCGGATCGGGCTCGTCCTGTTCTCCGGCTTTGCGCAGCTCGCGGTCGCGCCCACGAACGACCGGGACCAGCTGCTCCAGGCCGTGGACGGCCTGACGACGGGGCGGGGCACGACGATCGGTGCGGCCATCCTCAAGTCCATCGACGCGATCGCCGAGCTCGACGCCAATGTGGCACGGTCGGACGCGTCGTCGGGTGCGACCGGGTCAGGAGCAGACCGGCCCAGTGGTATCCCGACGGGTCCGGGCGGGCCTCCCACGACAAAGGCGCCCACCGCACCGGAGATCGTCGTGCTGCTCACCGATGGCGCGAACACGCGTGGCGTCTCCCCGCAGGACGCGGCGACGCAGGCCGCGGCCCGTGGCATCCGGGTCTATCCCATCGGGTTCGGGACGACCACGCCGAGTCAGCTGGTGTGCACCTCCGACCAGCTCGGCGGGCTGGTCGACGGCTCGGGTGGCGGCGGCTTCGGCGGTGGGCCGGGTGGCTTCGGCGGACGCAACCCTCTCCTGGTCGACGAGGGCGCCCTACGCGCCGTGGCCGAGACGACCGGCGGCGAGTACTTCAAGGCCACCGACGCCGAACAGCTGAACACCGTGCTTGCGGACCTGCGGAAGCACGTCACGGTCGAGCAGCAGGACATCGAGATCAGCGCCGGGTTTGTCGCGCTCGCCGCCGTGCTGCTCCTCGCCGGACTGTGGCTCTCCCTTCGCAGGAGCACCTTCCCCCAGTGACCTGGGAGTAATGGCTGGTGT
>JBDTWH010000204.1:0-7835 GCA_040006795.1 Actinomycetota bacterium
ACCAGGCCGACCGGGCAGGTCATCCCGTTCGGTCCGTGGTTGCAGTAGCCGCCGGGGTTCTTGTACAGGTACTGCTGGTGGTACCCCTCGGCGTAGTAGAACGGCCCGGCCTCCTGCGCCGGACGTATCTCAGTGGTGATGTCGCCAAAACCGTTGCCCTTCAACACGTCCTGGAAGGCCTCACGGGTCGCTCGGGCTGCCGCCTCCTGGGAGGGGGTCGACCAGTAGATCGCGCTCCGGTACTGCGTGCCGACGTCGTTGCCCTGACGGAAGCCCTGCGTCGGGTCGTGGTTCTCCCAGAACGCCTTGAGCAGGAGCTCCGGGGAGGTCAGTGACGGGTCGTAGGCGATGAGCACCGCCTCAGCGTGTCCGGTGCGGCCGCTGCATACCTCTTCGTAGGTCGGGTTGGGGGTGAACCCACCCAGGTACCCGGCGGCGGTGGTCACCACGCCGGGCAGCCGCCAGAAGATTCGCTCGGTGCCCCAGAAACAGCCCATCGCGACGTACAGGACCTCGGTTCCGGATGGCCAGGGACCAAGCATCGACGTGCCGAGCACCTCATGGCGGTTCAGGATGTCCGGCAGCATCGCGCTGCGTCCGGGCAGGGCGTCGGCGGCGGTGGTCACGGTGCGCTTCGTTGATCCAAACACAGCACAATTCTGACATGATCCGGGCGATACGGAACCAGCCGACGTCATGTTGGTTGATCCGTCCGGTCTCTGTCAGGATCAGTCTCTCAGGGGAGGGCATACATGGCGCAGGATGAGGGGGCCTCCGCAGTGACCCAGCGCACCGTGGCGTTGAGCGCGGGCCTCTCGACTGCGACCGTCTCCCGTGTGCTCAGGGGCAGGGGACCGGCTTCGGCACGGACCCGGGCGAAGGTTGTCGCGGCGGCCCGTGAGCTGGGCTACTCGTCGCCGGGTCGACCCCGGACCCGGGTGTCCAGGAGCCATGAGGTCTACGGCCTGGTGCTCGATGACCTGGCCGGCGCCTACCACGCGGAGCTCGTGCTGGGTTTTGGGTCCCTGGCCGCCGAGCTGGACCAGCGTGTTGCCCTGGTCGTGGCCAGGCGCCGCCATGATGCCTCCGAGGCACTTCACTCCCTGGCCGGACGGGTCGACGGCATGGTCATCGGGGCCAACACCGTCCCCGACTCGATGGTTCGCGAGCTGGTCAGCGGGCTGCCTGTGGTGCTGCTTGCGCGCTCCGAGGTGGACGGTTGCGACTGCGTACGGTCCGAGAACGTCGGAAATGCGGTGCTGCTGACGTCGCATCTGCTGGAGCACGGCCGTTCGCACCTGGTGTTCGTAGGAGATCCCGACAGCTCCCCGGACGTGGCCGAAAGGTACTCCGGATTCCGCACGGCCCACGTCGTGGCACAGGTGCCCATGCGCCGCCCTCCCCTGCGCGTGCCGCTGGTCGAGGGCGCCGGGATCCAGGTCGCCGACGAGATCCTCCGTAGGCGTGTGAAGGTCGACGGTCTCGTCTGCGCGAACGACGACCTTGCCCTGGCCATCATCCGCCGGCTGCAGGACAACGGGGTTCGCCTTCCCGACGACCTTGCCGTGGTGGGCTGGGACGACGTGAGCGCAGCACGGTACATCTCCCCGGGGCTGACCACGGTGCGCCAGCCGATCCGCGACCTCGGGCGACTCGCCGCCGAGCAGCTCAGCGCGCGTATCGCAGGCGGGCAGCCGGCGGGGATGACCCGGGTGCTGCCGACCCGGCTGGTCATACGCGCCTCCTGCGGCTGTGCACCGCTCTCACCGACGTTCGACGGCTGACCACCGCTCGATTCGGCTCGCGTAATCTTGGCGCCATGACAGCCGTGAGCACACCGAGCCCTGAGAATGATGCTGGTTTCAACACCCGTGCAATCCATGCGGGGCAGGAACCGGACCTGAGGACCGGCGCTGTCGTGCCCGCGATCTACCAGGTCTCGACGTACAAGCAGGACGGTGTCGGCGGCCTGCGGGGCGGCTACGAGTACAGCCGTTCGGCTAACCCGACCCGCACGGCTCTGGAGGAGTGCCTCGCCGCGCTGGAGGGCGGGGGTCGCGGTTTCGCGTTCGCCTCAGGCCTGGCGGGCCAGGACACCGTGATCAGGGCGCTGCTACGCCCTGGTGACCACGTCGTCGTTCCCACCGACGCGTATGGCGGCACCTATCGGCTGCTGAACAAGGTTGCGCTTCCGTGGGGGGTGGAGCACTCGACCGCCAGGATCTCGGATGTCGAGGCCGTGCGGGCCGCCATCCGGCCCGGTCAGACAAAGATCGTCTGGGTCGAGACACCGACCAACCCCCTGCTGGGCATTGCCGACATCGCCGCGCTCGCCACCGTCGCCCACGACGCGGGTGCCCTTCTGGCGGTGGACAACACCTTCGCCACGCCCTACCTCCAGCAGCCGCTGTCCCTGGGCGCTGACCTCGTCATGCACTCGACCACGAAGTACTGCGGCGGCCACAGCGATGTCGTCGGCGGGGCGGTCGTCACCGCGAGGACTGTCGCGGTCGCCGGGTTCGAGGACGCCGAAGAACGCATCGGCTTCCACCAGAACTCGATGGGCGCGATTGCCGGGCCGTTCGACGCCTGGCTGGTGCTGCGCGGTCTGAAGACCCTCGGCGTACGGATGGACCGGCACTGTGACAACGCCGAGAAGGTCGTCGAGTTCCTGCAGAGTCACAGCGCCGTCACAGCCATCCACTACCCGGGTCTGGCAACCCACCCGGGCCACGACGTGGCGAGCAGGCAGATGAGGCGTTACGGCGGCATGGTCTCCTTCCAGGTCGCCGGCGGCGAGCGGCAGGCGGTCGACGCCTGCGGCGCCACCGAGGTCTGGACCCTCGGTGAGAGCCTCGGCGGGGTCGAGTCGCTGATCGAGCACCCGGCGCGGATGACGCATGCCTCGGTCCGCGGGACCGAGCTCGAGGTGCCCGCCGACCTGGTGCGGCTGTCCACCGGCATCGAGAACGTCGAGGACCTCATCGCAGACCTCGACCGGGCGCTGGCCAAGAGCGCTTGACCACCGTCCTGTGTGTTGACTTCGGGTCGACCTTCACCAAGGCGGTCCTGATCGAGACCGAGGCCGCCGTGAACGGCGGTGTCCTGACCTGTGCGTCGGTGCCGACCACCATCAGCACCGATGTCCTGGACGGCTACCAGTCCATCTGCGAGACCATCGCCGCTGCGGGGTTCCCTTCGGCGGATGAGGTGCTGGCCTGCTCCAGTGCCGGTGGCGGTCTCCGGCTGGCGGTCGTCGGTTACGAGCACCTGGTCACGGCTGAGGCCGGCCACCGGGTGGGGCTGAGTGCCGGGGCAAAGATCGTCCATGTTGCCGCGGGGCCGATGACCACGGCGCAGGTGGCGGCGCTTCGGGCGAGCCGGCCAGACGTCATTCTGCTGGTCGGCGGGACCGACGGGGGCAACGAGGAGGTCATACTGCACAACGGCGCCCGGCTGGCCAGTGCCCGGTTGCGCGCCCCCATCGTGGTCGCCGGCAACGTTGAGGTCCGCGACGACGTCGCGCTCGCCCTGGAGTCGACCGGCCGGCGTTTCATCCTGACCGACAACGTGCTCCCGCAGATCGGCGAGATCAACCCCGGCGGTGCCCGCGGCGCCATCCGGCAGATGTTCCTGCGTCACGTCATCGGCGGCAAGCACCTGTCCAAGGGCCCCCGGTTCGCGTCGATGGTCCGGGCAGCCACACCGGACGCCATGCTGCGCGGGGTCGAGACGCTCGCCGCGGCCAGCGACGGGGAAAGCGCCGATGTGCTGGTCTTTGACATCGGTGGAGCCACCACCGACGTCTACTCGGTGGTCAGCCCCGAGGGTGAGGACGCGACGTTGCGCAGGGAGGTCGTGGCCCCGTTGTGGCATGCCCGGACCGTCGAGGGAGATCTGGGCATGCGCTGGAACGCCCTCGGCGTCGCGACGGCAGCGAGAAGCGAGCACCTGCTGTCCGGGGCCGACTCGGGCGAAGGCATCGACCTCGAGTCCCTGCAGAGGTGGGCTGCCGCCGTCGAGGCCGACCCGGCATACCTCCCGCAGGGCGATGAGGAGGTTCGCCTCGACGTGACCCTGGCCAGGGTGGCCGCCGTCACCGCGGTCCGGCGCCACGCCCGTCCGGCGCGCGCGGGGGACCCGGCGCGTCCGCTGTCCCGGCTCGCCCATGTCATCGGCTCAGGCGGGGTGCTGCGGCACAGCCCGTCAGCCATGCAGGAGAGGGTGCTGCGAGCCGTGACCGGCGATGTGGGCGGCGGCTGGAAGGTCCCCGACCAGGCCCGCACCACTGTTGACTCGCAGTACCTGCTCTTTGCGGCAGGGCTCCTGGCGGACGCGGAGGGCAGCGGCCACGAGGTGGCAGCCAGGGTGGCCCGACAGGTCTTGACCTCCGGGTCAGACCTGCGGCGGTAACCTGCAGAGATGGCATCCACGTCGCTGCCCGTGTCCGTCGACGATGTGCTCGCTGCGCAGGATCTGCTCAGCGGGATCATCACCGCGACCCCGCTGGAGTTCAGCCAGGCCCTGACCGACCGGGTTGGGGCGGTTGTCCACCTCAAGTGCGAGAACCTGCAACGCGCCGGGTCTTTCAAGATCCGTGGCGCCTACACGCGCATGTCCCGCCTCAGCGATGAGGAGAAAGCCCGCGGCGTCGTCGCTGCCAGCGCCGGAAACCACGCTCAGGGAGTCGCGCTCGCGGCCAAGCTGCTGGGCATCAGGTCGACGGTGTTCATGCCCCTGGGCGCGCCCATCCCCAAGCTGATGGCGACCCGCGGGTATGGCGCGCAGGTCGAACAGCTCGGCACCAGTATTGACGAATGCCTCGTGCGGGCCCGGCGGTTCGAGGCCGAGACAGGCGCCGTCCTGATCCATCCGTTCGACCACCCCGACATCGTGGCGGGTCAGGGAACCTGCGGCCTGGAGATCCTGGCTCAGTGCCCGGACGTGCGGACCATCGTCGTCAGCGCCGGAGGCGGTGGGCTGCTCGCCGGTATCGCGACTGCGGTCAAGGCCGAGCATCCCGAAGTGCGTGTCATCGGGGTGCAGGCCGAGAAGGCCGCGGCCTACCCGCCGTCCCTGGCCGCCGGCCATCCGGTGGCCCTGACCACGATGGCCACGATGGCCGACGGCATCGCCGTGGGCTGTCCCGGTGAGGTGCCGTACGCGATCGTCCGTGAGCTGGTCGACTCGATCGAGACCGTGAGCGAGGACACGCTGTCACGGGCGGTGCTGTTTCTGCTCGAGCGGGCCAAGCAGCTCGTTGAGCCGGCGGGCGCCGCGGCCGTCGCCCGGCTGCTGGACGCCGGCAAGGGCGTTCACGACGGGCCGGTCGTCGCTGTCCTGTCGGGCGGGAACATCGACCCGCTTCTGCTGCTGCGAATCATCCGGCACGGTCTGGCCATTGCCGGGCGGTACCTGCAGTTCCGGGTGAGGGTCCCTGACAGCCCGGGGTCGCTGGCGGGCCTGCTGGCCGACCTGGCCGGCGCCGAGGCGAACGTCGTGCATATCGAGCACGTCCGGATGAGCGCCACGTTGCCGGTGGACGAGGTCGAGATCGCCGTCCAGCTCGAGGCCAAGGGCACGGTACATCGCGAGGAGATCCTGATGACGTTGCGCCAGAAGGGCTACGCGCCGACTTTCGGCTGAGCCCCGGCGAAACTGATGACACTATCTGGGTGGCACTTTGTCGGACCCTCGTGAAAGTCTCTTCGTGTGACTGACGCGGTGAGGGCAAGGGGACTGGTCAAGCACTACGGCGAGGTCAAGGCCCTCGATGACATCGACCTGACGGTGCCGAAGGGCACGGTGCTGGGCCTGCTCGGGCCCAACGGGGCGGGCAAGACCACTGCCGTGCGCATCCTGGCGACCCTGTTGACGCCCGACTCCGGGACAGCCGAGGTGGCCGGGGTGGACGTGCTCAAGGACCCTCGGGAGGTTCGGCGAAGGATCGGCCTTTCAGGTCAGTATGCCGCCGTCGACGAGTACCTCACCGGCTTCGAGAACCTCGATATGATCGGCCGGCTCTACCACCTGGGCCGTAGGGCGAGCCGTGAGCGCGCGCGAGAGCTGTTGGCCCAGTTCAACCTGGGGGATGCCGGCGACCGGATGGCCAAGACCTACTCGGGCGGCATGCGAAGGCGTCTGGACCTGGCCGGGGCTCTGGTCGCCGACCCGCCGGTGCTCTTCCTCGATGAGCCCACGACCGGGCTCGACCCCCGGGGCCGCACCGACATGTGGGAGGTCATCCAGGGACTGGTTGCCGGTGGCACCTCGCTGCTGCTGACCACCCAGTACCTTGAGGAGGCGGACGTGCTCGCGGACAACATCGTGGTGATCGACCACGGCAAGGTCATCGCGGAAGGCACCGCAGACCAGCTCAAGGCGCAGGTCGGCGGCGAGCGCCTCGAGATCACGGTGGGGGATGCGTCGCAGCTGACGGCTGCACGTGAGCTGCTCGAGCCGCTCGGGGTCGGCGAGGCAGTCCTGGACCAGCATCGGCACTCGCTGGTCATGCCGGTCAGCGGCGGCGCGATGGTGCTGACCGACGCACTGCGCAGGCTGGATGCCGCGCACATCGTCCTGGACGACGTCGGACTGAGACGCCCCACCCTTGACGACGTCTTCCTCTCGCTCACCGGCCACGCAGCTGAGGATGCAGGGGTCTCCGACAGCTCGCCTGTCAGCCCGTCAGCCCGGGAGGTGTCCAGATGAGCGTCACCAGCGCGGTCGGGGATGGTCTCGTCGTGGCCAAGCGCAACCTCATCAAGATCAAGCGCGTGCCCGACCTGCTCGTCTTCACCACGCTTCAGCCCATCATGTTCGTCCTGCTGTTCGTCTACGTCTTCGGCGGCGCGATCGCCGTCCAGGGCAGCAACTACAAGAACTTCCTGATCGCGGGGATCTTCGCCCAGACGGTGATCTTCGGTTCGGTCATCACCGGAGCCGGTCTCGCCGAGGACATCCAGAAGGGGATCATCGACCGGTTCAGGTCGCTGCCGATGTCGCCGTCCGCGGTGTTGTTCGGACGAACCCTCTCGGACGTCGTCAACAACGTCATCGTCGTCATCGTGATGTCACTGACGGGTCTGGCGGTCGGCTGGCGAATAACCAGCTCGTTCTGGGAGGCGCTGGGCGGGTACCTGATCCTGCTGATCTTCGCCTACGCGTTCTCCTGGGTGATGGCCATGATGGGGCTCCTGGCACCGAGCCCGGAGGTCGTCAACAATGCGGCCTTCATCGTGATCTTCCCGCTGACCTTCGTGGCCAACACCTTCGTGCCCATCGTCACCCTGATCGAACCCCTGCGGACCTTCGCCGAGTGGAACCCCGTCTCGTCGGTCACCCAGGCAGCCCGTGAGCTGTTCGGCAACATCCCGCCGAACACGCCGGCGCCGGGCTGGGCGCTGCAGCACCCGGTGACGTACACCCTGATCTGGACAGCCGCGATCCTGGTCGTCTTCGTCCCGCTGACGACCAGGCAGTTCCGCCGTTCGGTCAGTCGCTGACAGGCTCGCGACCGGTCAGACGTCGTAAGGCTTGGCGTCCAGGACCTTGACCTTGATCTCCTTGCCCTTGGGATCCAGGTAGCTGGTCGCCTGGCCGGCCTTGAGGGCGAGGATGGCCTTGCCGAGGGGTGACTTCTCGCTGTAAACGGGCAGATCCGAGTCTCCGGCGATCTCGCGGTTGCCCAGCAGGAAGGTCAGCTCGTCGCCGAACAGCTCGACCTTGACGACCATTCCAGGCTCGACGATGCCGTGATCCGGGGGAGCCTGCCCGACGGTGGCGCCGTCCAGCAGCTGGGTCAGCTGACGGATCCGGGCCTCCATCTTGCCCTG
>JBDTWH010000205.1:0-2348 GCA_040006795.1 Actinomycetota bacterium
CCGACTGGCTTTCGGCCTCCAGATATGCGCGCTGACCAGTGGCGGTCTCATGGCAGGCTGGCAACTCGGCTGATAGCGCACCGCTGACTGACGGGTCAAACGCCTCGAGATGGAGGCCGAGACCAAGTTCCCGCTGCACGGTTCGGGATCGCTGCTGTGGGCGTCTGTCTGTCGGCCGAAGTGGCCTCCGATCACCGGTTGCCCTTCCTTTCAGACAGCCACATCCGCTCGTCTTCATTTCTAGGTAGGGCGTGGGGCGTCCCGCACTCGGCACGGTCGATTTGCCCGGTTTGGGGTGATCCCTATCCGGTGAGACTCTGCCCAACATAAAGTGGCTTCTTGACCTCTGCACCAGAAGTTCCGAGCAGACTGATGCAATTCAAGGGGAGCCGATGTCTTCCAAGACACGTAGGTTCGAGAGTCTGCTGGAGGCTGTGCCGGGTGCGTTGGTGGGGATGGACCAGGCGGGTGTGATCCGGTTCGTCAATCACCAGACGGAGTCGCTGTTCGGCTATGACCGTGACGACCTGGTCGGCCGGCCCATTCAGATGCTGGTGCCCGAGTATCTCTGGGAGGTCTACTCAGAGCACCGGGAAGAGTCCTTCGCAGATCCCCGGAGCCGGTCCATGGGCCTGGATCTGGAGCTGGGCGGACGGCAACGAGACGGAACTGAGCTCCCGGTCAACATCAGCTTGTCCCATCTCGACACCGGGGACGTCCTGTTGGTGATCAGGGCCGGGCGCGAGGTGAACGGCCACGCTCAGGCGCTGGAGAACTCCAAGCTCTTGGCTTCGATCGTCGAGAATTCGAACGACGCCATCACCGCCAAGACGCTCGGCGGCATGATCACGAGCTGGAACCCGGCGGCCGAGAGGATGTATGGCTACTCCAGCGAAGAGATGCTCGGCACGTCCATCGACCAGCTCAGCCCTGAGGGCCGAACCGGTGAAATCATCGCCATCCTGGCCAGGATCAGGGCCGGCTTAAATGTGGACCCCTTCGAGACCGTCCGTGTCCGAAAGGACGGGACGGTGTTCCCGGTCTTGCTCACCATCTCGCCGGTACGCGACGCCGACGGCGCGGTCGTCGGCGCATCCACAATCACCCGAGACAAGACGCAAGAGAAAGAAGCGTTGGAGGCGGCCCGCTCGATGATCGAGTCGAGTCTGGACGCGTTGGTCGCGATCAGCCCCGAGGGTTTGATCACCGATGCCAACGAGGCCACGGTCCAGGCCACCGGCGTAACCCGGCTGGAACTGATCGGGACCGCGTTCTCGGAGCGTTTCACCGAGCCGGAGAAGGCCAAAGCGATCTATGAGCTGGTTTTTGAGAAGGGGATGGCGGTGGACTACCCGCTGACGATGCGCCACCTGGACGGGAGGGTGACCGAGGTCCTGTACAACGCGTCGGTCTACCGCGACGGCGGCGGCAAGGTCCTGGGCGTGTTCGCCGCCGCCCGTGACGTGACCAAGCAGAACATGGCACAGAGAGAGATCGCCCAGCAACGACTCAATGAACTGGATCGGCTGGCCGAACTCGAGCGGTTCCAGCGGTTGACCGTCGGACGTGAGCTCAAGATGGTCGAGCTGAAGAAGGAGAACGAGTATCTCCGGAAGTTCGGCCCGGCTGATGGAGGCGAGCAGAGTGGCGCGTACTGAGATGTCCATGGAGTTCCTCGCCGTCATCGAGGACGACCCAGACGTTCACTTGCTCATAGAGAGCATCTTTTCCATGGACTCCCGCTTCAGCGCCGCGAACGCGGCGGAGACCGCCGACGAGGCACTTGAATCAGCGCGGAAGACAGAGCCGGGGATTATCGTTCTCGATTACGGCCTGGCCGGATCGTTGACCGGCCTCGATGCAGCGCCCCCTCAAAGAGCTAGCTCCACGCGTGAAGATCATCCTGTTCACAGCCCACGCCGAGCTCCACATCCGTGCTACAGCTGAGCCCGCTGTCGACGCGTTCTTGCTCAAGACCGACCCAAGACGACCCCTGCCCTTGGCTCAACGACTGACCGTACTGGACATAAAGTCCAGCTGAGCTCCCTTCGCGCCCGCCTAATTCGCGAGACGGATCCGGTCGAACCGGAGCCCGTCCCAGATGACGTCCCTTTCCCGGCCGGCGATCCCGCCACGGGACGCGCCGTTGCCCAGGCGAGGGACGCCGGGTCCGGCACCCTCTCGCTGTGCGAGAGTTACGGCGAGACCCGCCTTCCCCAGACGCTCAGCCGCCCGGAGGTGCCGATGCCATGGCCAAGGGCGTTCGGCCCAGTGCACTCGGTGATCAATCCGTTGGCCTTGAAGCTCGCGGGGCGACTCGGCAGCCTCGTCGACCTTGAGCACGTCGG
>JBDTWH010000206.1:0-38129 GCA_040006795.1 Actinomycetota bacterium
CTGCCTGCATCGTCGTCCATCCGGTCCCACTGTTCCTGTGCCTTGCGGTGCCAGCGGTCGTGCAGGTCATGGAACGTCGCGGCCGCGCGCGGCCCGGGCCAGTCGTGGTCCAGCAGCTCGCTGGGCAGATCGGGGTCGAGGAACGGGAACCTGCGCCACTCCTGGACCAGCCGTACCTGGCAGACGAACGCGTCCGGTGCAGCGGTCGGCGTGGCGCCTCCGAAGCGGTCGATGAAGCTCAGGTATCGCTTCTCCACGTCGTTCAGGTCCCACGCCGTGTTGATCAGCTTGCCGGGATCGCCCACCGCGAGGGCGGAGGCGGCCCAGGCGAAGGCGCGATCGTGCAGGCCCAGCTCGTCGATCACGGCGCTGACCTCGGCTTCCTTGCTGACATCCGGGACAACCCACAGGCCGGGCGACGGGGAACCAAGACCGAGCCACGTGAGGCGGGTGCGTAGCCTGTGGCGCAGCTGTCTCTGGCTCTCGGGAACGCTGACGGTCAGCACGAGCCAGCGGCCATCCCACGGATGAGGCTGTCTCATGAACCCGTAGATGCGCTCGGTGCCTGCCCGCAACAGCTGCTCACCATCCGGGTCCAGCTGCCAGCGCACCCGGCGGCCGTGCCGGGTCGAGGACATCAGTCCCTCGGCTGCGGCCCGGAACAGGGCCTGGCGTGCGGACTTCTCCTCGACACCGAGAGCCCCGAGGGCTTCGACGAGGGTGCCCGTCCAGACTGCTCCGCGCCGCGGGTAGAGGAACTCGCCAAGGACGGTCAGCAGCAGGTGGCGCGCGCTGGGGTACCCCGACTCGCGCTGAAAGCCGTTCGTCTCGGCTGTGTCGACCGGGACGGCCTTCTTCCGCGACACAGTGATCGCTGTCTTGGGTGCGCGCGACACGACTCAGCCCTCCGTTGTTCGACATCGCCTGGTTGACGATTGTCTCAGCCCGTGGTGCGTTTGTGCGAGACGTTTGACCAACGGCGCGTCCCGGTGTGGTATAAATACTACAAATTCTTGACGATTCGCACAAATTACGTTGTGTATCATGGTACTGCTGCATGACGACATACCTGATCCGTCAAGCCATTCACCCGATCCGCTATGAGGTGTGACATGCCTGTCGCTGCCGCCGGGACCTCGAACCCGGCCAACCTGGCCGCCGAGCTGGCACCGGGCGCGCCCCCGGTCGTCAGCTTCTCCACAGCCCCGGACCGCTACCGGCACTGGCGTCTGGAGGTGGATGGTGAGGTGGCCACGGCGACCCTTGCCGTTGACGAGAACGGCGCTCTGGTGGCCGGCTACGAGCTGAAGATGAACTCCTATGACCTTGGCGTCGACATCGAGCTCTACGACCTGACCCAGCGCCTCCGGTTCGAGCACCCGGGCGTGAGGTCGGTCGTGATGACCGGTGGCCTGGAGCGCATGTTCTGCGCCGGCGCGAACATTCGGATGCTCGCCCAGTCCTCGCACGGCTGGAAGGTCAACTTCTGCAAGTTCACCAACGAGACCCGCAACGGCATCGAGGACGCGACCGCCAGCTCCGGCCAGACGTGGATCGCCGCTCTCAACGGCACGGCCGCAGGCGGGGGCTACGAGCTCGCCCTGGCCTGCGACCAGATCGTCCTGATCGACGACGGCTCCTCGGTGGTCTCGCTGCCCGAGGTCTCGCTGCTCGGTGTGCTGCCCGGCACGGGTGGCCTCACCCGGGTCGTCGACAAGCGGCACGTCCGCAAGGACCGGGCCGACCTGTTCGCCACCAAGGCTGAGGGATACAGGGGAGCCACGGCCGTGGAGTGGGGCCTGGTCGACGCGACAGTCCCGCGCAAGGCCTTCACCGCCGAGATCATGCGCCGTGCCACCGAATCGGCCGCCACGTCGAGGCGGCCTGCTGGTGCCCCGGGGGTGGAGCTCACCCCGTTGGTCCGCGACGAACGCGGCGATGAGATCACGTACCTCTCTGGCTCGGCGAGACCACAGGTCTCTGCAAAGATCGATCGCCCGGCCCGCCGTGTCGACATCACCGTGCACGGCCCGGTGCAGGCACCCCCCGCCGACGCTGCCGCGGTGCTCGCTCAGGGCGCGGACTACTGGCCGATGGCGCTCACCCGTGCGCTGGATGACCTGATCCTGCACCTGCGCACCAACGAGCCGGAGATCGGCATCTGGGTGCTGCGCACCGCGGGGGACCCCGATCAGGTGCTCGCCTACGATGCCCAGCTCGCAGACCTGTGCGACGACTGGTTCGTCTCTGAGGTCCGTCACTACTACAAGCGGACGCTCAAGCGCCTGGACGTCACCAGCCGGAGCCTCTTTGCCGTCATCGAGCCGGGCAGCTGCTTCGTCGGCCTGCTGCTCGAGCTGGCCCTCGCTGCCGACCGTCAGTACATGCTCGACGGCGTCTATGAGGACGTCGGTCCCCACGCCGTGCCTGCGACGATCGTGGTGACAGCCTCCAACGACGGCGCCTTCCCGATGGGCAACGACCTCTCCCGGCTGCAGTCGAGGTTCTGGGGCCACGGCGACGATCTCGTCGCGGTCCGGGCCCGGTCTGGCGAAAAGCTTGAAGCGAGCGCGGCCCTTGGGGCCGGACTGGTCACCATGGCCCTGGATGACATCGACTTCGAGGACGAGCTACGCATCGTCCTGCAGGAGCGCGCCTCCCTGTCGCCGGACTCCCTGACCGGGATGGAGGCCAACCACAGGTTCGTCGGCCCTGAGACCATGGAGACCAAGATCTTCGGCCGGCTCGCCGCCTGGCAGAACTGGATCTTCCTGCGGCCGAATGCATCCGGCCCGGACGGCGCGCTGCGCCGGTTCGGCTCGGGCCGCAAGGGCGACTACGACTTCGAGAGGATCTGAGATGGTGCACACTTTCAATGCTTCGGCGTGGCTGGTCGACCGGCACGTGGAGCAGGGCCGGGGTGAGCGGATCGCGGTGCGCGGGACCCGGACCCTGACCTATGCCGAGCTGGCGGTGCTCAGTGGTGATGTTGCCGCGTCACTGCGTGGCATCGGCCTGCGCCGCGACGACCGGGTCGTGTTCGTGATGTCCGATGACGTCGAGCTCCTGGGCGGTGTCCTGGGGGCGTTCCGTGCCGGTGTGGTCGCGGTGCCGGTCTCCACGATGCTCGGCGCCCGCGAGCTCGCCACGATCCTTGCCGACTGTGGTGCCCGGGTGGTGTGTGCGAGCCATGAGTACGTCGAGGCCGTCGCCGCCGCGGTCGACCTGGTCCCCGAGGTGGAGCACTTCGTGCTGGCAGGCGGCGATCACCTGCCGGAGCTGTCGGCTGCGTCGGTGCGGTCGTGGGAGGACTTCATCGCCCTCGGGCTCGGGGGGAGCGAGCAGGACCACGCGGTCGCGTCAACCGACGAGGATGCCTGGGCCCTGTGGCTGTACACGTCCGGCACCACGGGCTCGCCCAAGGGAGCCATGCACCGTCACGCGAATATCCGGCACGTCTGCAAGACCTACGGGGACCAGGTGCTGGGCATCCGCGCGCAGGACGTGTGCCTGTCGGTGGCCAAGCTCTTCTTCGCCTACGGACTGGGCAACTCCGCGTTCTTCCCCCTCTCCGCCGGGGCGACCACGGTCCTCGAGCCCCGCCGCCCGACGGCCGAGGTGATCGCCGAGCGGATGAGGGCGGACAGGCCGACGATCTTCTGCGGGGTGCCGACCTTCTTCTCCCACCTGATGGCCAGCGATCTGCCGGATGACACGTTCGCCTCGGTCCGCCTGGCGATCTCGGCGGGTGAGCCGCTGCCTGCTCCGCTGCAGCGCCGGTTCACCGAGCGCTTCGGCGTGCAGATCATCGACGGCATCGGGTCCACCGAGGCCCTGCACATCTTCTTGTCCAACAGCCCCGGCGACATCCAGCCTGGCACGACGGGTCGTGCGGTGCCCGGCTATGACCTCGAGCTGCGTGACGGCAGCGGGGCGGTGGTGCCTCAGGGGCAGCCGGGAACCCTGCACGTGCGGGGTGAGTCGATCGCGCTGGGCTACTGGCGGCGGACCGCTGCCTCGCGGCAGGTATTCGTGGGGGAGTGGCTGAACACCGGCGACACGTACGTGTTGAACGATGAGGGCTACTACGCCTGCATGGGCCGGAGCAACGACCTGATCAAGGCCGGCGGGATCTGGGTGACTCCCAGCGAGGTCGAGGGCCGCCTGCTCGAGCACCCGATGGTGAGCGAGGCCGCGGTCGTCGGACTGCTCGACGCGGACGGGCTGGTCAAGCCGGTGGCGTGCGTGGTGGCCGACGGCGTGGTCACCCAGGAGGAGCTCATCGGCTGGTGCCGCGAAGGGCTGGCCCACTTCAAGTGCCCGCGAGCCGTCATCTTCGCCGAGGCGCTGCCCAAGACGGCCACCGGCAAGCTGCAACGATTCAAGGTGCGCGACCTCTTCGCCGAGAAGGCGAACCAGACGCTCGAGCAGGTCAGGCCGGCTACCGCGCCGGGATCTCACTGATCCGCCGAGACGCCCCTCCGATACGAACGCCCGCCAAGGAGACCTCATGAATCCCAAGCACACCACCCCCGACTCGCCCGATCAGCTCTTCGACATCGACTCGTTGCTGGACGACGAGGAGAAGGCCGTTCGCGCCGCGGTGCGCCACTTTGTCGACGATCGGGTGAAGCCGCACGTGGCCGACTGGTACCAGAGCGGGCAGCTGCCGGCCCGGGAGCTCGCGAAGGAGTTCGGTGAGCTGGGCCTGCTCGGCATGCACCTGGAGGGTTATGGCTGTGCTGGTATGTCGGCGACCGCCTACGGACTGGCGTGCATCGAGCTCGAGGCCGGTGACTCGGGAGTCAGGTCGCTCGTCAGCGTGCAGGGCTCGCTGGCGATGTACGCCATCCATGCCTATGGCAGCGAGGATCAGCGCACGCAGTGGTTACCCAGCATGGCCACCGGTGAGGCGATCGGCTGCTTCGGCCTGACCGAACCCGACCACGGGTCCGACCCGGCCGGTATGCGCACGGTCGCCAAGCGGGACGGCGACGACTGGGTGCTGAGCGGCACGAAGATGTGGATCACCAACGGCTCGATCGCGGACCTGGCAGTCGTGTGGGCCCGGACCGACGATGGTATTCGCGGCTTCGTGGTTCCCACGTCGACTGCCGGGTTCACCGCCAACGAGATCACCACCAAGATGTCACTGCGGGCGTCGGTCACCAGCGAGCTGGTGCTGGACGGTGTGAGGCTGCCGTCTTCAGCAATGCTGCCGGGCGTTCGGGGGCTGTCTGGGCCCCTCGGCTGTCTGTCCGAGGCGCGCTTCGGCATCCTGTTCGGGGTGATGGGCGCGGCCCGTGACTGTCTGGAGACCGCGATCGACTACGCCTGCACCCGTGAGCAGTTCGACCGGCCCATCGGCGCCTTCCAGCTGACCCAGTCCAAGCTCGCCGACATGACTCTGGAGTACGGCAAGGGGCTGCTGCTGGCCCTCCACCTGGGCAGGCTCAAGGACGCCGGCCGGCTGGCGCCCAAACAGGTCAGCCTGGGCAAGCTCAACAACGCCCGCGAGGCCATCGCGATCGCCCGCGAGTGCCGGACCATCCTGGGCGCGAACGGGATCAGCTCCGAGTACCCGGTCATGCGCCACGCCAACAACCTCGAGTCCGTGCTGACCTACGAGGGGACCAGTGAGATGCATGCTCTGGTCATCGGCCAGGCACTGACCGGTCATCAGGCCTTCCGTTGAGGATCTGACATGGCGGCCATGTTCAACGCCGCGGCGTGGCTGGTCGACCGGCACGTGGAGCAGGGCCGGGGTGAGCGGATCGCGGTGCGCGGGACCCGGACCCTGACCTATGCCGAGCTGGCGGTGCTCAGTGGTGATGTTGCCGCGTCACTGCGTGGCATCGGCCTGCGCCGCGACGACCGGGTCGTGTTCGTGATGTCCGATGACGTCGAGCTCCTGGGCGGTGTCCTGGGGGCGTTCCGTGCCGGTGTGGTCGCGGTGCCGGTCTCCACGATGCTCGGCGCCCGCGAGCTCGCCACGATCCTTGCCGACTGTGGTGCCCGGGTGGTGTGTGCGAGCCATGAGTACGTCGAGGCCGTCGCCGCCGCGGTCGACCTGGTCCCCGAGGTGGAGCACTTCGTGCTGGCAGGCGGCGATCACCTGCCGGAGCTGTCGGCTGCGTCGGTGCGGTCGTGGGAGGACTTCATCGCCCTCGGGCTCGGGGGGAGCGAGCAGGACCACGCGGTCGCGTCAACCGACGAGGATGCCTGGGCCCTGTGGCTGTACACGTCCGGCACCACGGGCTCGCCCAAGGGAGCCATGCACCGTCACGCGAATATCCGGCACGTCTGCAAGACCTACGGGGACCAGGTGCTGGGCATCCGCGCGCAGGACGTGTGCCTGTCGGTGGCCAAGCTCTTCTTCGCCTACGGACTGGGCAACTCCGCGTTCTTCCCCCTCTCCGCCGGGGCGACCACGGTCCTCGAGCCCCGCCGCCCGACGGCCGAGGTGATCGCCGAGCGGATGAGGGCGGACAGGCCGACGATCTTCTGCGGGGTGCCGACCTTCTTCTCCCACCTGATGGCCAGCGATCTGCCGGATGACACGTTCGCCTCGGTCCGCCTGGCGATCTCGGCGGGTGAGCCGCTGCCTGCTCCGCTGCAGCGCCGGTTCACCGAGCGCTTCGGCGTGCAGATCATCGACGGCATCGGGTCCACCGAGGCCCTGCACATCTTCTTGTCCAACAGCCCCGGCGACATCCAGCCTGGCACGACGGGTCGTGCGGTGCCCGGCTATGACCTCGAGCTGCGTGACGGCAGCGGGGCGGTGGTGCCTCAGGGGCAGCCGGGAACCCTGCACGTGCGGGGTGAGTCGATCGCGCTGGGCTACTGGCGGCGGACCGCTGCCTCGCGGCAGGTATTCGTGGGGGAGTGGCTGAACACCGGCGACACGTACGTGTTGAACGATGAGGGCTACTACGCCTGCATGGGCCGGAGCAACGACCTGATCAAGGCCGGCGGGATCTGGGTGACTCCCAGCGAGGTCGAGGGCCGCCTGCTCGAGCACCCGATGGTGAGCGAGGCCGCGGTCGTCGGACTGCTCGACGCGGACGGGCTGGTCAAGCCGGTGGCGTGCGTGGTGACCCAGAGCCCGGTCACCCAGGAGGAGCTCATCGGCTGGTGCCGCCAGGAGCTGGCCCACTTCAAGTGCCCGAGGGCGGTCGTCTTCGCGGAAGAGCTGCCCAAGACGGCGACCGGCAAGCTTCAGCGCTTCAAGGTCCGCGAGCTGGTCGCCGACAACGCCAGCCGGACGCTTGCGCGGTCCGTGAGCATGAGGGACAGAGCGTTGAAGGATGAGTGCAAGGCAGTCCTTCGTAGACTCCAGCCATGACGGAGTCCACGGAGTTCTTGAACCCCAGGCGTCCCCCGTGCTGAGCGGGGTCCCTCTTGTCGACGCGCACGTCCATGTGCCGTTGCTCGCCACCCTGCGTCCCGCCTGGATCCAGTGGGCTCGCGACTTCGGGCCCGATGGCATCCTGGCGGACGTCTGGGACCCCGACGGTCTGCCCCGCCCCGCGCGGCTCGATGAGCTGTTCGCGCAGCAGGGTGTCGATGTCGCGCTGCTGTTCTGCGAGTACAGCCCGCAGGCCACGGGGATGCAGACTTTTGACGACCTGCTGCCCATCGTCGAGCACAATCCGCTCCGGTTCCGTCCTGTGGCGAACGTCAACCCCCACCTGCACAGCCCCATCGCCGCGGAGGTGAGGCGTCAGCTCGACCTCGGCGGCGCCGCACTGAAGCTGCACCCCGTGCACGGCCTGTTCCGTTGCGACGACAAGCTGTTGTACCCCGCCTACGAGGTCTTGCAGGAGCGCCGGGTGCCGCTGGTGGTCCACTGCGGGACGAGCTCCTTCCCGGGCTCGGTCAACGAGAACGCCGACCCGCAGATCCTGCTGCCGGTCATCCGCGACTTCCCCGGCCTCGACGTCGTCCTCGCCCATGGTGGCAGGAGCCAGTGGTACGACACGGCGGCCTCGATGGCCCTGTCTCACGAGACCGTATGGATCGAGCTGTCCGGCCTGCCACCCAAGCGACTGCCGCACTACTACGCCGGATTCGACCTGGAGGAGCTCGCGAGTCGGTGGATCTTCGGCACCGACTGGCCCGGCGTGCCTGGGATCGCGCAGAATGCCACGGCGGTGGCCGACCTGCTGGACGACGAGGTCGCGGCCGCCGTGCTGGGCGGGAACGCGATGCGCGTGTACGCCGGGTTGCCGGAGCTCTCCGCCGTTGTCCCCGCGGGTGCCGCCACGAGCCGACCGAAAGGGGTCTGAGAGATGCCGGTCTACGCACTGGACTCACTGGTGCCGCAGATTCACCCCGATGCCTATGTCCACCCGGAGGCGGTCATCATCGGTGCGGTACAAATCGGCGCACGGTCGTCCATCTGGCCCGGCGCGGTGCTGCGGGCGGACTTCGGGCGAATCGTCATCGGCGAGGGCACGTCGATCCAGGATGGCACTGTCATCCACGCCACCCCGGAGTGGCCAACGGTGATCGGGGACGACTGCGTCGTCGGTCACAATGCCCACCTTGAGGGTTGCACCGTCGAGAACCGGTGCCTGGTAGGTTCCGGGTCCGTCGTCCTCAACCGCGCGGTGGTGCGGGCCGGCTCCGTCGTCGGTGCCAAGGCTCTGGTGCCAGAGGACTTCGAGGTGCCGGCCAGCCACCAGGCGCTCGGCATCCCGGCACGATCCAAGCCCATCGACCCCGACAGACAGTGGAAGTGGATCGACCTGGCGGTGAGTCTGTACGCCGAGAACGCCGAGCGCTACCGGCAGGGCCTGCGCAGGATCGACCAGCCGGTGCCGATCGAAGAGCACCTGCCGATCGACGAGCCCGTGCTGACCGAAGCGCCTGGGATGGCACATCAGAAAGGGAACCCCGATGAGTGACGACGACATCCAGGGACGCCTGGCCCACGAGCGGGCAGGTGCCTCGCTATGAGTGTTGCCCGCACGGCATACCTCGTCTCCGGGGTGCGCACTCCCATCGGTCGGTACGGCGGCGCGCTGGCCGGCGTCCGGCCGGACGACCTGGCGGCTCACGTGATCCGCGAGCTGACCGGTCGGCACCCTGAGGTTGACTGGGCCAGCGTCGATGACGTCATCCTGGGCTGTGCAAATCAGGCCGGCGAGGACAACCGCAACGTGGCCCGGATGTCGGCACTGCTGGCGGGACTGCCGGCCGAGGTCTCAGGAATCACGGTCAACCGTCTTTGCGCCTCCGGCCTTGACGCGGTGGCCTACGCAGCCCGTTCGATCGTTGCCGGCGATGGCGACCTGATGATTGCCGGTGGCGTCGAGAGCATGAGCCGGGCGCCGTTCGTCATGCCCAAGGCGCAGGCTCCCTATGCGCGGTCGGCGCAGATCCACGACACGACCATCGGGTGGCGCTTCGTCAACCCCGCGATGCAGGAGCAGTACGGCACCGAGGGCATGCCCCAGACGGCGCAGAACATCGCCGACGAGTACGGCATCAGCCGTGAGGACCAGGACGCCTTCGCCCTCCGCTCGCAGGAGCGAACGGCGAAGGCGCAGGCGAACGGGCGTCTGGCGCGAGAGATCGTGCCGGTGCAGGTGCCTCAGAAGAAGGGTGAGCCGGTCGTGGTCACGCGCGACGAGCACCCACGGCAGACATCGGCGCAGGCCCTGGCCGGGCTGCGGCCGCTGTTCGCGGGTGGCTCGGTCACCGCGGGCAACTCCTCAGGGGTCAACGACGGCTCAGCGGCGTTGCTGATCGCGTCCGGGGACGCCGTCCAGAGGTACGGTCTGGAACCGATGGCGCGGATCGTCGCTACGGCGAGCGCCGGAGTCCAGCCACGGGTCATGGGCGTTGGCCCCGTTCCGGCTGTGAAGCGACTGCTCGAGCGCACGGGCGTGCAGCTGGGTGAGGTTGGCACCATCGAGCTCAACGAGGCATTCGCCGCTCAGTCGCTTGCCGTCCTGCGCGCATTCGGCCTTGCCGATGACGCGCCGCACGTCAACCCGAACGGAGGCGCAATAGCCCTCGGCCACCCACTCGGGATGAGTGGGGCGCGGTTGGCGCTCACCGCCGCCCAGACCCTGGCCGACGAGAGTCTTGACTACGCGATCGCCACGCTGTGCGTTGGTGTGGGCCAGGGCGTCGCGATGCTGCTGGGCAGGCCCTGAGGGCGTCCGGTGTCTCGCCGAGCGCGCAGTCGGAGGCGACCCCGGCAGGGCGTGGGGAGGCTTGTCACGGGTTGAGGTTCTGCAGGCGGACCTGACCACGCGCCACGGTTCGATCCCGCTCGTCAAGGGTCTCCACCAGCCAGACCTGCTGGGATCTTCCCCGGTGCAGAGGCCGGGCGCTGGAGGTGAGCCTGCCCGCGGTCGAAGCCCGGTAGAAGTCCGTGCTGTTCGAGACGCCGACGACCTTGCCGCGGTCGGCGAGCCACAACGAGGCCCCGACGCTGGCCAGGGTCTCGACCACGCTGCAGTGGACGCCGCCGTGCAGGATCCCGAAGGGCTGGTGCATCTGTGGCGTGACCGTCCAGTGCGCCGTGACCTCGTCGCCGTCGGCGGTGTCCAGAACCAGGCCGAGGCTCTCGGCGAACGGCCCCAGGTAGCTGCTCATGTCCACAGTCTTGGTGCTCCTCTTGGATGGCGATGGTCGTCTTTGTGACGATACGTCGCCCACAGTATGGCGAGGTCACTCAGGCTGAGCTCACGAAGGGTCGTGACAGATGACCGTGGCGATGGTGCAGACCTTGCCCGCCTGGTTGTGGCTGATCACCTGGGCTACACCCATGCTTCGTCCCTCGTGTAGAGCCTTCGCGGTGAAGGTGACCCGGTCATCGACGGCAACAGGGCGAAGGAAGGCGATGTGGATCGAGGCCGTGACGAGTGGATGAGAGCCGGACTGCAGAGCCGCCAGTCCTGCGATCTCCGAGGCACACAACGAGATACCGCCGTGCAGGTTACCCATCGGGTTCGACAGGCCTCGAGTGGCAGGGAGCAGGACGGTGGCGCCACCATCGTGGCGAAGAGTCGTGGCCCCGAGCAGGTCGGGGGTCGGGATACCGCTGGCATCACTGAACCGGCTCGCCTCAGCCAGAACGTCTGCGCTGCCTGTGTAGGCGGGAGCCGACGGCGTCTCCGGAATGAAGCGCACGCGCTCGCTGCCGAGCGCGATCGTGCGGCCGAGCCGGTCCACGATGCGACCTCTGGAGAGTCCGCCAACCAGGTCGAACTCGATCGCATGGCTCTCTGCGTGGAGCGTCGACCCGTCGACCGGCAGGTCGGAGCAGAACTCGACCGAGATCTCCGTGCTGACAGCCCAGTGACCGTCTGGGCGCTCGGCCACCACTGCGTAGCCGAGTATGTCGTCCGCCAGAACTCCCAGGGACCCAAGGCATGGCCCCCCGCCCGGACTGAGCATCCAGTCCCCGGTACGCATGGACCCCCGGGTCAGATCGCGGTCGTTGGTCACCGGGCCCACCCGAAACAGCGACTCAGGCCCTCCGGCCACGAAGCGCGTGCGGGGTCGCGTGATGATTTCGGTCATCTGAGGTCCCTTGCTGTCGAACATGACTGACGGTGCGGCTATGGAACCACATGATAGGCTACATTTCATGCTCGCGGCCACAGGGTTTTGTAGGGAATTAATTGTCGTCGAGACACCCAGTCGTTCACAGGGCGTAATTGACAGAACGAGGTCGCAATGAGCAAGCTTCTCTCACTTCCCGAAGCCGTCGAGCGATACGTGCCCAACGGTGTGGGGCTGCTTGCCGTGGGTGGGATGCACCTGCACAACAACCCGATGGCACTGGTCCGAGAGGTCGTCCGCCAGCAGCGGGGGATTCGGCGTCTGCTGACGAGCCCCTGCGGTGCCCTGAACGCTGATCTTCTTCTGGCAGCCGGGCTCGTCCAGGAGATAGCGACCTCCTACGTCGGTTTCGAGCATCTCGGCCTGGCTCCCTGTTTCAGGCGTGCCGCCGAGTCGGGGACCATCCGGATCCTTGAGTGCGACGAGGGCTACATCACCCATGGCCTGTACGCAGGTGCCGGCGGCCTGCCCTTCATCCCGCTGCCGGCCGGTCTGGAGATCTCCGACGTCACGAAGGTGAACCAGGAGAGCTACGCGATGACCACGGATCCCTTCACGGGTGGCCAGGTCCTTGTCGGTGCACCACTGCGTCCCGATGTCGCGCTCATCCATGCCTCCATCGCCGATGCGCGGGGCAACGCCGTCCTTGCCGGAGCGCACTTTGTCGACCGGCTGATGGTCCAGGCGGCCAAGACCGTCCTGCTCCAGGTCGAGCGAGTGGTCTCCACGGAGGAGATAGCCAGACACCCCGTGGGAACAACGATCCCCGGCTTCCTCGTCCATGGGGTGGTCGAGGCCCCCGGCGGCTGCCATCCCACCGCTTCCCATGGCTCCTACAACCTCGACGAGGAGCAGATAACGGTGTATCTGCGCATGGCCGCCAAGGAGGAGGGCGTCAGCCAGTATCTCCGGCAGTATGTGACGGGAGCCACCGAAGACCAGTACCAAGAACAGGCAGCCCCGCGCCTGGCCGGGTTGCGTTATGGCGACGGGCTGATGTCCGATGCCCTTGCAGGACAGGGGAACTGAGATGGCTGTGACGGTTGGCTCGACGGCGGATGGCTCTGTTGCGGATGGCTCTGTTGCGGATGGCTCTGTGGCGACTGGCACGGTGACACCTGACCTGGCGTTCTCTCGCAGTGAGCTGATGGCGATAGAGCTGGCCGCACATCTGCGGGACGACGACGTTGCCGTGATGGGCACCGCCAGCGCGCTTCCCCAGGTGGCCTGTCGACTCGCTCAGCTCACCCATGCGCCCGGGCTCTGGTATATCGCGGGCGGAACCTGCTCGGTCAACCCCCATCTGAGCCCGGTCGTGCAATCTTGTTGCGACTACGACCTGCTCAGGGCGGACACCGCGGTCCCGCTCAGTGATGTCGTCCTTCTTGAGGGTCGAGGCGATGTGCTCACGGTGTTCTTCGCCGGGGGACTGCAGATCGACGCCTACGGCAACTGCAACCTGGTGGCTGTGGGCGACTACTCCCGCCCGAGCCTACGCGGACCCGGCACGGTGGGACTGCCGTTCCTGTCCCGTGTCGGCAGGGTCCTCATCTACACCCAGTCGCACAACCGGAGGACCTTCGTGGAGAAGGTTGACTTCCTGAGCGGGCCGGGGTTCCTGGGCGGGCCTGCCGAGTGGGTCTCTGCCGGGCTCTCCGGTGGCGGGCCTTCCCAGGTCGTCACCCCGCTGTGCACCATGGACTTCGATCCGGCCAGTCTGCGAATGCGCCTCGTCTCCGTTCATCCGGGCGTCGGGATCGACGAGGTGCGCGATGCCACTGGATTCGACCTGATCATCCCTGACTCGGTCCCGGTCACACCGGTGCCAACTTCTCGGCAGCTTTCCCTCTTGCGCGATCTCGACACCGACGGCCTCCTGAAAGGACCGTAGAAAATGATACTGAACGGCAAGTTCGACCAGAAGACGGCGATCGTGACCGGGGCCGGCAGCGGGATAGGCCGCGAAGCTGCGCTCGGGCTCGCGCGCGGTGGGGCCAAGGTCGTGCTCGGCGATCTCTCGCTCGAGCGCGCCCAGGCTGTGGCCAAGGAGATCAGCGACCTTGACGGCACCGCCCTGCCTGTTCAGGTGGACGTAGCCGATGCTGCTCTGGTCCGCGCGATGGTGGCGCTGACCATCGAGGAGTTCGGCCGAATCGACATCCTCATCTCCAATGCAGGGTGGGACAGGGTGATGCCCTTCCTGGACACCGACGAGGAGCTCTGGGACCGGGTGATCGCCATCAACTACCGCGGCCATCTTGCGTGTGCCCACGCCGTGGTCCCGCACATGGTCGAAGCCGGTTCCGGCAAGGTCGTCATCCTCGCGTCAGATGCCGGAAGGGTGGGATCGAGTGGCGAGGCGGTCTATTCCGGCGCCAAGGGCGCGGCGATCGCCTTCTCCAAGGCATTGGCCCGTGAGAACGCCCGCGCCGGGATCAACGTCAACTGCGTGGCACCGGGGTTGACCGATACCCCGATGCTCGCGAATGTCAGCGAGGGCAACGAGAGGCTGATGGCGGCGATCATCAGGTCCATTCCCCTTGGCAGAGTCGGGACCCCCGAAGAGGTCGCCAAGGCCGTGCTGTTTCTGGCCTCTTCCGACGCCGACTACATCACAGGCCAGACGCTGAGCGTCAACGGTGGCCTGAGCATGGTCTGATGCCTGCTTGATCCGGATCTGATCCTGCAGGGCCTCCCGCAGGATGCCTGACATGAGCCTGTCAGCGTTTGCGCTACAGACAGGCGTGCTGAGGAGGTGCGAGATGACGAAGAATCTGCTCCGGCTCATTGACCGGCTGGAGGGCGAGCACGTCGAGGTGCTTGATGCGGTTGCGAGGGTACGTGCCGCTGTCGAGCTACAGGAGGACGTGGCGCTGAAGGCTGCGCTGGCGGCCGGCGAGGATGCTCTTGGTGCAGCCCTGACCAGGCACAGCGAAGTAGAGGACGTGGACCTGTTTCCCCGGATCGCCGCGATGCTCGGTGAGGGGATGGTGAGCCTTTTCGTCGAGGAGCACGTCCGCATCAGGGCACTGCGCGATCAGGTTTACGAGCGCATGGGACAGGGCCGGGCGGACTTCGGTGGATGCGCTGAGCTCTGCGACCTGCTGACCGACCATATGACGCGTGAGAACCAGATGCTGTTCCCATCTGCTCGCGGTGTGCTGAACGACTGAGACTCGCCCAGCCAGTGCCGGAGCCCTCACCCGCGCAGCGGTTGTGGGTGACCTCAGCGCGCCAGTCAGACCGCGAGCAAGACCTTGACGGGGTATGACCAGGGATGATTAACTACAGGCTGGACACGGAAGTCTAACGTAATGTAGTACGTCTCGCATACGCTTCATCTTCTGGCCGGCAGCCCAGTCTCAACAGAGGAGCAGAGATGAGCGAAGCACAGGTCAACGCCATCGGAAGCCGGGAGGTCCTGCGCCTCTGCGTCAACGGCCAGGACCGCGAGCTGCTCGTGAAGCCGTACTCGACACTGATGGAGGTGCTGCGCGAGGACCTGCGGCTCACCGGGACCAAGCACGGGTGTGAGGCGGGGGAGTGTGGGGCTTGCACGGTCCTGATCGACGGCGTCCCCAAGCTGAGCTGTCTCGTCCTGCCGGCCCAGGCCGAGGGTGCGGAGATCACCACGATCGAGGGGGTTGCCAACGGCTCAACGCTGCATCCTGTGCAGCAGGCGTTCATGGAGGCCGGTGCCGTTCAGTGCGGCTACTGCACCCCTGGCATGGTGCTGACGGCCAAGGCGCTGCTCGAGTCCAACTCCACGCCGTCCACGGGGGAGATCAAGGAGGCGCTGGCCGGCAACCTCTGCCGGTGCACCGGTTACGCCGGCATCGTGGAGGCGGTCCTGGATGCCGCTGAGGCGAGCCGGGCGCTGGCATGACAACAGTGACCAGTCAACCAGGGGAGGACCTGAAGTCCGAGGAGAGTCGGAGCTCGGGCGGGAGTCCGGGCTCGGACGGGGACCTGAGGGTCGTCGGGAAGCCCCTGCCGAGGGTTGACGCCGTGGGCAAGCTGACCGGCGCGTCGGCCTATGCGGACGACATCGAGCTGCCCGGAACGTTGTTCGTCAAGTTCCTGCGCAGCCCCCATCCGCATGCGCGTGTGCTGTCGGTGGACACGAGGGAGGCAACCTCGATGACCGGGGTGGCCGCGGTGATCACCGGCAGTGATCTCCCGACCAAGTACGGCATCATGCCGACGACCCAGGACGAGCGGGCCCTGGAGAACGAGAAGGTCCGCTTCGTCGGCGACCCGGTGGCGGCGGTCGCGGCGGTGGACGAGGAGACCGCGCTGGCCGCGTGCAGGGCGATCCGTGTCGACTACCAGATTCTCGAAGCCATCGAGTCGATCGAGCAGGCGCTCATGGCGCCCACTGACGAGCCGATCCACGATGACTATGCGGGGCCAGGGAATATCCACCGGCTCGCCGCACTGGAGTTTGGGGACGTCGACGAGGGCTTCGAGCAGGCCGACCACATCCGCGAGGACGTCTTCTTCTTCGAGGGCAACACCCACCTTGCGATGGAGCAGCACTCGTCGACGGCGACCTACGTGGGCGATCAGCTCACGTTGTGGTCCTCGACCCAGACTCCGCACTACGTCCACCGGGCACTGTCGAAGGTTCTGGACCTGCCCATGGGTCACATCCGGGTGGTCGCGGCGACCATCGGGGGCGGCTTCGGGGGCAAGTGTGACCCGTTCTCGCACGAGATGGTCGTCTGCAAGCTGGCGATGCTCACCGGTCGCCCGGTGAAGTGCACGCTGACCCGCGAAGAGGTCTTCTATGCGCACCGCGGCCGGCACCCGGTCCTGATGTGGGTGCGAACCGGCGTGGCCAGGGACGGGAAGATCCTTGCCATGCACTTCCGCACGGCCCTGGACGGTGGTGCCTATGGGTCGTACGGGCCTGCCTCGACGCTCTACACCGGCGCCCTGCAGACCACGACCTACACCATCCCGGCCTACCGCTTCGAGGGAGTGCGGGTCTTCACCAACAAGGCGCCCTGCGGCCCGAAGCGCGGTCACGGCACGCCCCAGCCACGTTTTGCGCTCGAGCTCCACCTGGACAAGATCGCGCAGGAGCTCGGGCTCGACCCCGTCGAGCTCCGCAGACGCAACTACGTCAAGCCGCACACTCGCACGGTCAACCAGCTGCGGATCACCTCGTGCGGCATCGAGGAGGTCACCGACCGGGTCGTGCAGGCCTCGGGCTTCGCCGATCGGGTCAGACGTCCGGGTCACGGGATGGGTTTCGCGGTATCCAGCTACATGTGCGGTGCCGGGCTGCCCATCTACTGGAACAAGATGCCGCACAGCGAGTGCGTGCTGCAGGTGAGCCGCGGAGGGGTGACGCTCTTCTGTGGCGCGACCGACATCGGGCAGGGGTCTGACTCGGTGCTGGCAACCGTGGCGGCCGAGGAGCTCGGGCTCTGGCCCACCGACATCCGCCTGGTGACCGGGGATACCGGGTTCGCCCCCGTCGACCTGGGGTCCTACTCGTCGCGGGTCACCTTCATGGCCGGCAACGCGGCTCTCATGGCAGCCCGGAAGATGCGGGGGATCCTGGTCGGCGTTGCCGCCGAGCAGATGGGCTGCAGCCCGGCTGAGGTCGAGGTGGGCGACGGCAAGATAGGGGAGCTTGCCTTCGAGGACGCTGCCGTGCTGGCCCAGGAGCGTTTCGGGGTGCTGTCCACTCATGGCACGTACACGCCGCCATCGGACCTGGGCGGGTCCTTCCGAGGTGCCGGGGTCGGGCCGAGCCCGTCCTACAGCTACTCGGCGGCGGTCGTGGATCTCGACGTGGACCCACGCAGCGGCGAGATCCATCTGAACAAGGTCTGGCTCGCGCACGACATCGGGCGCTCGATCAACAGCCTGGCCGTGAAGGGCCAGGTCGAGGGAGGCGTCTACATGGGCTTGGGCGAGGTCATGGGGGAGGCCCAGGCCTACCGCGGCGGCCTGCACAAGGGGCCTTCGATGCTGGACTACAGGGCCCTCACCTTTCTTGAGATGCCCGACGTGGAGACCATCCTCGTGGAGACCCTCGATCCCGAGGGCCCCTACGGCGCCAAAGAGGTGGGGCAGGGTCCGCTGCTGCCCGTCATACCGGCCGTCGCATCAGCCGTGCACGACGCCCTGGGCGTCTGGGTGGACGAGGTGCCGGTGACTCCCGACAAGATCGTGCGAGCGCTCGATGACCTGGCCAGGGGTCGCGAAGGGCGTTGCGGCCCGAAGCACTTCCCCGATGTTCCCTACCCGACTATGTACAAGGTGGCTTCCCCCGATGCTGCGCCTACCACGCTTTAGCTATCTGCGACCGGGCTCCGTCACGGAGGCGGCCCAGCTGCTCTCGGAGCACGGCAGCCGGGCGAGGCTCGTCGCCGGGGGCACCGATCTGCTGCCGAAGATGAAACGTGGCCAGATGGAGCCGGAGATCCTCGTTGGTCTCGGTCACCTGGAGGAGCTGCGCCAGGTACGCGCACGAGCCGACGGCGGCTTCGACATCGGTGCGGGGGTGACCCTGACCGAGGTGATCGCGCACCCCCGGCTGCGTGCCGCCTATCCGGGCTACGTCCGCGCGGCGGGGCTGGTGTCGTCCCCTGCCCTGCGCAACGCGGGCACGGTAGGTGGCAATCTCTGCGTCGACACCCGCTGCAACTACTACGACCAGAGCTACGAGTGGCGACAGGCGTTGGGTTTCTGCCTCAAGAAGGGCGGAGATGTATGCCGTGTTGCTCCCGCCTTCACCCATTGCCGGGCGATCGCCTCCTCGGACACGGCGCCCATCGCCATCGCACTCGGCGGCACTGTGGTTCTGGTCGGCCCTGCGGGTGAGCGCGAGGTGCCGCTGGCCTCCTTGTACCAGGACGACGGCAAGCTCTACCTGACCAAGGCTGACGACGAGGTGCTCACCACTCTGCGGCTGCCCGAGCCCGGTCGCTGGCGCTCCTCCTACGTCAAGGTTCGCAGCCGGGACTCGGTCGACTTTCCCGTGGTCGGAGTGGCTGTCGCCCTGCAGATGGCCGGTCCCATCGTCGACGCCTGCCGGATCGTGCTCACTGCCGTGGCCTCGCAGCCGCTGGACGTCAGCGACGCCGCAGAGGCGCTGCTGGGACGGGAGCTCGATGACGCCTTGATCGAGGCGGTTGCCGTGAAGGCGGCGAGGCCGGCGAGGCCGCTCGACAACGCGGACCTCTCGTACGTGTGGCGCAAGCGGATAACCAGCAAGGCGGTCGAGGAAGCGATCCGTGGGGCCGGGGCCCCCATCTAGCCCTTGCCAGATCAACGGCCGGGACGACTCTTCTCATCAGACGACTTGACAAATGCTTGACGGGTGCAACACAAAGATGATTAACTACGACATCTTTTCGAAACGTCAACAAAATGTAGTATTTCATGAAGCCCTCCGGGCTTGAGGAAAGAAGACACCCTAATGACACGCAACGTCCGTTCTGCGACGACCGTCGTCGCCATCATCGCCGTGGCACTGTCCGCAGCCGGCTGCGGCGAGTCCACTGGCACAGCCGCCGGCGGCAGCCCTGGCGCGGCCACAGGCGAGATCAAGATGGGTGCGGTCCTGGACATCACCGGGCCTGGCGCAAGCCTGGGTGTGCCGGAACGTCAGACCCTCGAGATGCTGGCCGAGCAGGTCAACTCAGCCGGCGGGGTCAACGGCCGCAAGATCCGGTTGATGATCGAGGACGACCAGTCGACCGAGGCGGGCGCGGCGAAGGCCGCCAGCAAGCTCCTGTCGACAGAGAACGTCGATATCCTCCTCGGTGCCTCGCGCACCGGTCCCAGCCTGGCCATGCGACCGCTCGCGGAGCAGGCGAAGAAGCCGATGATCTCCCTGGCCTCAAACCAGAAGATCGTGCAGGGGTCAACCTGGGTCTTCAAGACCGCTCAGAACGACCGCGTGGTCATGGAGCGGCTCGTTGGTGACATGAAGGCCAACGGCTACAAGAACATCGCCGTCGCCCGGGACGCCTCAGGCTTTGGCGAGGGGATCCCCGAGCTGCTGACCGAAATCGGCAAGGACGCAGGCATCACGGTCGTGAAGGTTGAGAAGTTCGCGCCGGACGCGACCGACTTCACGGCCCAGATGGTCAACATCCGGGCTGCGAAGCCCGATGCCACGCTGATCTGGGGAATCCCGCCGGCAGCCTCACTGGCGCAGGTCGCCTACCGGCAGCTCGGTATCACGGCCCCCGTCTACCAGTCGCACGGCATCGGCAACCAGGTGTTCCTCGACACCGCAAAGGGTTCGGCCGACGGCCTGCGAGCAGCGCTCGGACGCATGCTCGTCGCGGACCAGCTCGCGGGCGACGACCCGCAGAAGCCGGTCGTGGCGAAGTTCATCTCCGACTACAAGGCGAAGTATGGGAAGAACCCGTCCACGTTCGCGGGCCATGCCTATGACGGCTTCACCATCGCGGTCGCCGCCCTCAAGAAGGCTGGCACCGACCCGAACAAGCTGCGCGACGCCATCGAGGGCACCTCGAACGCCCCAGGTGTCAGCGGCGTCTTCACCATGACGCCCACGGACCACTCCGGGCTGACCAAGGAGGCCCTCGTCATGGTTACCGTCGAGAACGGGAAGTGGAAGGTCCTCAACGGGCCCAAGTGATGAGTGACCTGCTCCAGCTCGTCTGGTCGGGACTGGCTCTCGGAGCGGTCTACGGGCTCGTCGCCCTGGGCTTCGTCGCGATCTTCTCCGTGCGAGAGATCGTCAACCTGGCCCAGGGTGAGTACGCCTCGCTCGCGGGGCTGAGCGCAATCAGCGCCGTGGCCGCGGGAGTTCCACTGGTGCTGGCGGTGGTCGTGGTCGTGCCGTTCGTGGTGGCTGTCTCCGTCGCCGTGGAGCGGGTGGCGGTCAGGCCGGTGCGGCACATGACGCCGCTCGTCTCGATCATCCTCACGTTGGGCATCTCCACTGCTCTCAAGGCTGTCATGCTCCTGCTCTGGGGGCCGGAGGCGAAGGCGCTTCCGGCTTTCCCCGGCAAGAACTTCGTCTTCGCCGGTGTGAGCGTCCGCAGCCAGGAGCTGTGGATTCTCGGGCTCGCCGCCGTCGTCGCGTATGTCGTGGTCGCCTTCTACGAGCACACGGCGGCCGGCAAGGCTCTGCGTGCCTGCGCTGAGCAGCCGATCGCCGCCCGGCTCCTCGGCATCTCGCCGAGGACGGCGACCATGGTCGCTTTCGCCATTGCGGGCTTCACCGGCGCCGTGGCCGGTGTCGTGGGCAGTCCGATCTACCTCAGCTCCTGGAGCTCCGGGCTCACCCTCGGGCTCAAGGGTTTCGTCGCGGCCACCCTGGGCGGCCTGGTGTCATTCCGCGTCGCCATGCTCGGGGGGCTGCTTCTGGGTGTTCTGGAGAGTCTGGCCGCCGGCTATGGTGCGACGGGATACCGCGACGCCGTCGCCTTCGTGGTTCTGCTCCTGGTTCTGCTGGTCCGGCCTCAGGGCCTGGCTCTCAAGGCCACAGGAGTGCGCGTCTGATGGCGCGGCTACGCACCTTCCTTCCGTTCCTGGCCCTGGCCGGGGCTCTGGCGGTGGTCCCCATCGTCCTGCCCGTGAACCTGGTCAACATGGGTGTGTACGCGATGATCTACGGCATCGCCGCCATCGGGCTGTCCCTGCTCATGGGGCTTGCCGGTCAGGTGAGCCTCGGGCATGCCGCCTTCTTCGCCGTCGGGGCCTACGTGCAGGCGATCCTTGTCACCAAGACCCAGGTCCCCGGCATCCTGGCCGCCGTTCTGGCCGTTGCGGCCTCGATGCTGGTGGCCCTTCTGGTCGGGCTTCCCCTGCTGCGACTGCGCGGGCACTTCCTCGCCCTGGCCACCCTGGGGCTGGGCATCATCGTGGCGGTCGTTGCCCGGGAGCTCGAGGTCACGGGCGGGACCTCGGGGATCTTCGGCATCCCGAAGCCGTCGTTCCTCGGTCGCGTCTACGACAGCCCGCAAGAGTACTTCTGGCTGCTGGCGCCGTTCGTCGTCGTCGGCCTGTGGCTCGCCCATCGACTGGTGCACAGCCGGACCGGCCGCGCCCTCGGCGCCGTGAACGACTCCGAGGTGGCGGCAGAGTGTCTCGGCGTCGACACGTACGCCCTTCGCGTGCGGGTCTTCGTGCTGGCGGCTGGGTACGCGGGTCTGGCTGGAGTCTTCTACGCTCATTGGCTGGCGGTCGTCAGCCCCGAGGCCGCTGGTTTCGAGCTCAGCGTCACGCTGCTGCTGATGGTGGTTCTCGGCGGTCTGGGCACAGTGTGGGGCGCGGTCATCGGGGCAGTGGCCGTCGAGGCGCTCGACGAGGGGATGAGGTCATTCATCCCCCGACTGGTCCCAGGTGCTTCCGGAGAGGTTCAGCTCCTGGGTTTCGGCATCGTCCTGGTGCTTCTGGTCGTCCTGCTCCCCGGCGGGCTGGCACAGCTGTGGGGACGTCTGACCCATCTCACCCGCCGTGGCACGCCGGCTGCGGGCGTCGCGGCCCCCGGCGCCGACCACGACGGGGACGGCACGGTTGTGGAGTACGGCGGTCAAGAGGCACTGTCCCGCCTGCTCGCCCAGGCGGACGTGACCGAGCCCGGCTCGCCGCTCCTGTCCATCCGCGGGCTGACGATGCGCTACGGCGGAGTCACTGCCCTCGGGGACGTCGATCTCGATGTCCGGGCGGGCGAGATCCTTGCCCTCATCGGTCCCAACGGCGCCGGCAAGACAACCGCCTTCAACATCATCACGGGCGTGCTGGAGCCGAGCGCCGGCACCGTTACGCTTCGGGCCAGGCAGGTGCAGGGTCGGCGTCCACACGTGATCGCCAGGCTTGGCGCGACCCGCACCTTCCAGAACCTGCAGGTCTTCGGAAGCACCACCGTCCTTGGCAATGTCAAGGTCGCCCGGCACCTGCGCAGCCGGTCTGGCATCTTCCGGGGGATGCTCGGGCTCGCCGGTCGGGAGGAGCGCGAGATCGAGGAATGGGCACGTACCGCAGTCGCCGCCCTGGGCCTGACAGAACACGCTGACCGGCAGGTCACCGACCTGGCCTTCGGCCAGCAGCGCAAGGTCGAGGTGGCGCGGGCGCTGGCGCTCGCGCCCGCCCTGCTGCTGCTCGACGAGCCGATGGCCGGTCTGTCCGGGACCGAGCGCGACTCGCTGGCCTGGCTGCTCCGCCGGGTGCGAGCTGCCGGCATCTCGGTGCTGCTGGTGGAGCACGATGTCGATGCGGTGATGGCGCTGGCAGACCGGGTGGCCGTCCTGGACGACGGTCGCCTGATCGCCCTGGGTGAGCCCGAGGACGTGCGCGCCGATCCTGCGGTCATCGCTGCATACTTCGGGACGGGCGAGGACGACGACGCACCACTCGTTCGCATCGCTGCCGCCCGGCCGGTGTCGGCATGACGTCCTCGTCGCCCGCCCAGGCCGGCCTGGAGGTGCGGGGTCTCGCAGCGGCATACGGCCGGCTGCAGGTGCTGCAGGGGATCGACGTCAAAGTGGCTCCGGGCGAGCTTGTCGCGGTGATCGGATCCAACGGGGCAGGCAAGACGACCCTGCTCCGGGCGGTGTCCGGTCTCCTGCGACCGACGGCCGGATCCGTGATGCTGGACGGCAAGGACGTGACCTCCTTCGGGGCTGAGCAGATCGCCAGGCTGGGGCTGTCGCACGTGCCCGAGAACCGGCTCGTGTTCCCGTCCCTGACCGTGGACGACAACCTCGAGCTCGGTGGCTGGACACGGCGGCGGGACGGACAGCATGCCCGCAGGCGGGCTGAGGCGCTGGAGCTCTTTCCCCGTCTCGGCGACCGGATCAACCTGCCGGCGGGTGCGCTCTCGGGCGGAGAGCAGCAGATGCTCGCCATGGCGCGTGCACTGATGGCCGAACCGTGCATCGTCGTCCTCGACGAGCCGAGCCTCGGTCTGGCGCCGAAGGTCATCGGTGAGATCGTCGCTGCGCTCCGCGCGCTGCGGGACACCAAGGGGCTTGCCGTTCTTCTGATCGAGCAGAACATCCGGGCAGCGTTCAGCGTGGCCGACCGCGTTCTGGTGATGGAGCGGGGATCCGTTGTCGCCACGGGTACCCCGGACGAGCTCGCCGGGGACGAACGGGTGCGATCGGCCTACCTGGGCGCCGGCACCACGTCCTCCGGGGCCGTCGTCAGCAGGAGCTCCGCGCCGGCTCCAGCCTGACCCGCAAGCACTCGGATCGCCTCGGCAAGACCGGCGGGTATCGCACGCCTTGCCGTCATGAGCGCTCTCCTCTGACCAGGAGACGATGGGGGAGACGACACTAGGCTGGGTGGTATGCCGGCCGACGTCAGCGGGGACTACCCGAAGCACTGGGAGGCCGACGTGGTGCTGCGCGACGGAAGGACCGCTCACCTGCGGCCCATCACCCCGCAGGACGCAGAGGCTCTTCAGCGCATGCACGTTGCACAGTCCGCAGAGTCCACCTTCCTGCGCTTCTTCACCCCGATGCCCCGCCTGACCGAGAACCTCTTGCGGCAGTTCACCCAGGTCGACCACACCAACCAGGTAGCCATCGTCGCCCTGATCCGTGGCGAGATCGTCGGCCTGGCGAACTACGACCGCGTCGACGAACGGCAGGCGGAGGTCGCGTTCAACATCTCCGACGCCCATCAGGGCAGGGGACTGGGTTCCGTCCTGCTGGAGCACCTCGCGGCGGCAGCGCGCGAGCGGGGAATCTACCGGTTTGTCGCAGACATCCTTCCCCAGAACCGGAAGATGCTGGCCGTGTTCCGGGAGGCAGGCTATGTGGTGACGGATCACTTTGACCACGGAGTGATCGCGCTCGCCTTCGACATTGACCCGACCGACCGGTCTCTGGCGGTCATGGAGGCCCGTGAGCATGGATCGGAGGCCGCCAGTCTGAGCGCGCTTCTGCAACCTCAGTCGATCGTGGTGATCGGCGCGAGCCGCGACCCGGACTCTATCGGCGCACGGGTTCTTCGGCACGTCATCAGGGCAGGTTTCACCGGCCGGGTGTACGCCGTGAACCCGACGGCGTCCGAGCTCCAGGGGGTGCGGTGCTATGCCGATGTCAGCGACGTGCCCGGCCCGGTGGACGTGGCCCTGGTGGTGGTCCCGGCCGAGGCGGTACCGAGGGTGGTCGACGACTGCCGTCACGCCGGCGTGCGGGGTCTGATCGTGATGTCGGGGGGCTTCGCCGAGATGGGCGCCGAAGGACTCGATCGCCAGCGCGAGCTCGTCCGGGTCGCCCGGGCCAATGGCATGCGCCTCATCGGCCCCAACTCGATGGGGTTGCTCAACACCAGCCCGCAGATCCGTCTGAACGCCTCCCTGGCCGCTGAGCTGCCTCCGGTCGGGGGCCTGGCCCTCTTCAGCCAGTCCGGGGCGCTCGGGGTGGCGGCGCTGGCCTCAGCCAGGCGGCGCGGGCTGGGAGTATCGAGCTTCGTGTCGGCCGGCAACCGCGCCGACGTGTCGGGTAACGACTGCATGCAGTACTGGGAGGAGGATCCCGACACTTCTGTGGTGGGCCTCTACCTGGAGAGCATGGGCAACGCCCGCAAGTTCTCCCGGATCGCCCGGCGGCTGTCGCGCACGAAACCCGTCATCGTCGTGAAGTCTGGTCTCAGCGGGTACGCTCTCCCGGCAGGCCACATGGTCCGCAGCTCGCACGCCCCCCGGGAGGCACTTGACTCCCTGCTGCGGCAGGCGGGGGTCGTCCGGGTCGACAACATGCACCAGCTCTTTGACGTGGCCCAGCTGCTCCTGCATCAGCCGCTCCCCGCAGGGCCACGCATCGGCATCGTGGGCAACTCCCAGGCCATGGCGGTGCTGGTCGCCGACGCGGTGATCAGCGAGGGTCTGGAGGTGGGCGCCGAACCGGTGACGGTCCGACCGGAGCCCACCACCCAGGAGTTCCGGGAGGCGCTCGAGCGCTGCTACGCACAGGAGCATGTCGACGCGGTGGTTGCGTGCTTCATCCCTCCGCTGGGCGCGATCCGCCCTGACATACTGCGCGCGCTGTCCGAGGTCTCTGCCGCTAGCGGCAAGACCACCGTGGCCTGCCTGCTGGGCATTCGTGGCGTTGCGGGGGTCGAGGCTGACAAGCAGTCCCCGGCCGCCGGGGGCGATCTGCCGAGCTCGCTTCCGGCATACTCCGCTCCGGAGGACGCCGTTGTGGCGCTTGCGTCGGTCGTCCGTTACGCGCAGTGGCGGCACCGGGACTCAGGTGTCCGGGTTGACCCGAAGGACGTCGACAGGGTGAGCGCCCGCGAGCTTATCGAGAAGCTGCTGTCCGGGATGGACCACGGCGCCCGCGTGCACATGGCGGCCGACGAGATCGCTACCCTGCTGGCCTGTTACGGGCTGACCGTCCGGCCCGCGGCGAGCGTGACGGTTCCCGAAGGTGTGTCGTGCGTGCTTCGGACGATGGAGGACGGGCTGCTCGGACCCATCGTCTCGTTCGGGCTCGCCGGCGACGCCTCCGAACTTCTCGGAGACGTTGCGCACCGTGTTCCTCCGCTGACCAGGGTCGACGTCTCTGACCTCATCCGCTCGGTCCGGGCCGCTCCCAGGTTGACCGGGTACAGAGGTGCCCCGCCGCTGGATGTCGCAGGGCTGGAGGACGTTGTCGCCCGGCTGTCCTGCCTGGCCGACGATCTGCCGCAGATCGCTGAGCTGGAGCTGAACCCGGTGATCGTTGCTGAGCGTGGGGTCACCATCGCAGCGGTCACCGCAGTCCTGTCCCGCCCGGCCGGGCGCACCGACGGAACGCGCCGCAGCCTGCTCTCCTGAAAGTCGAGTTCCACCAGAACGCGCCGCCGCACGAGCCAGATTGCTGCTCCCGTCAGACCCATCTGGGCCCTATCCGGACCATAGTCGGACCACGGCCTCACCCATCGGGACCACGGTGTGGTGGCAACGCGACCACAGCTATACCCCATCCGATTCCCGGCTGATCCGCGTCTGGGACAACGGCACCATCGCCTTGTCCATGGGGGGCGTCTGTCGCCTGACTTATGCCCATCACGGCGAGATGCAGTCGGGTCACGCTCACGTCCCAGCTCTGGCCGTTGCTCTCACCGGTGTTTTCCGGAGAATGCTTGACGGCCACGGAAAGAGATGATTAACTACATTCCAGACACGAAACGTCAAGCAGATGTAGAACGTCAAAGGTGCCGCGCGAGCTAGGAGAATCCCCTGATGACTTTTGAGCAACTTCCTGCGGTGGAGTACACCGAGATCCGCTATACGAAGGCGGACTGGGTGGCCCGGATCACGATCGACCGCCCGGAGTCGTACAACTGCTACAGCACCCGGACGCTGATCGAGCTCGCTGCGGCCTTCCGGGAGGCGTCGTTCGACGACGAGGTCGCGGCCATCGTCTTCACCGGGAGCGGCAAGCAGGCGTTCTGCACCGGTGGAGACGTCAAGGAGTACGAGCGGGTCTACACCAAGTCGCCTCACGACTACTGGAAGTACATGGGGCTGTTCAGCGCCTACATCGAAAGCATCCTGAACTGTGGCAAGCCGGTGATCGGCCGGTTGAACGGTATGGCGGTCGGTGGCGGCAACGAGAGCCACCTGGCCTGCGACCTCTCGGTTATCGCCGAGCATGCCTACGTCGGCCAGGTCGGCACGAAGGTGGGCAGTGTGGCCGCCGGGGGCGCAACACAGTGGCTCCCGATCTTCGTCGGCGACCGGCGTGCCAGGGAGATGCTCATGCTGAACCGCAAGATCCCGGCACACCAGGCCCTCGACTGGGGTCTGGTCAACGAGGTCGTCCCCTCGGTCGTGAAGGACGGGGAGTTCATCACAGGGGCCACCCCCGAGCAGATCGCCAAAGCCAAGAAGGACAAGGACGGGTACTCCATCGACCTGTCCAGGCTTGACGAGGCCGTCGACTCCATGGTCAAGGACCTGGTCGAGCAGTTCGCGGAGTGCACCCGGTACACCAAGCAGCAGGTGAACTTCTGGAAGGACCTGGCCTGGCACCAGACCGTGGGCCACGCCCGTGACTGGCTCTCCATCCACTACTCCAGCTTCGAGCCGATCGAGGGCATGAACGCCTTCGTGGAGAAGCGCACGCCCGGCTACACGATGCTGCGAGAGCAGGCGGCGTCACCGCAGGGCTCCTCGGAGTTCCCGTGGGGTTCCTATGAGAAGAGCTGCCCGGAGTGCGGTGCGCGCTTCATCCCCTCGCAGTTCGGCTACTGCGGTCAGTGTGGCAAGGCGCTGGAACAGGACCTGTCGGCGTTCGCCGACAGCGACGGCGACGAACGAGCGAAGAGGTGATGGCGATGACCAAGCCTGCTGCGCTGGGTGACGCGCCGCTTGAACACGCTCTGCTTGATGACTACCGATCGATGTCCGTGGAGGAGGCCATCGTGATGTGCCGGGATCTGGTCGAGGATCCCGACTTCCCGACCGTCCAGCGGTGGCGGGACGCCGGCGGCAAGGTCGTTGGCCACTTCCAGGTCTACTTCCCCGAGGAGATCGTGCACGCCGCGGGCATGCTGCCGTTCAAGGTGCGCGGGGCCCCGGTTGAGGCCCGGCAGGGGGAGTCGCACTTCGGCTCCTACCTCTGCTCGATCCTGAAGACTTCGCTGGAGCTCGCCCTGAGCGGCAAGGTCGTCCTGGACATGTTCGTCTCGCATCCCATCTGCGACTCGGCCCGAAACCTCGCCGCTGTCTTCGGCCGGAACTTCGAGTATCCCTGCGAGATTCTCTACCTGCCGCAGAATGCGAACTCGGCCCATGCGTCGACCTACCTTCGCGGCGAGTACGCCCGGCTGACCCGTGAGGTAGAGAAGGTTGCCGGACGCTCGATCACCCCGGAGCAGCTCCGGGCCTCCGTGGGGGTCTTCAACGAGAACCGGCGTCTGCTGCGAGAGCTCTACGAGATCAAGCGCGAGACGCCCTGGCTCCTGTCCGTGGACAAGGCCTACTGCCTGATGGCTGTCGGCGGGATGATCACGCGCGAGGAGCACAACGAGCTGCTGTCATGGGCGATTCCGCAGATCCGCAAGGGTTCGGCCACGCCGCAGGACCGGATGCGTCTTGTCTTCACCGGTGGTTTCTGCGAGCAGCCGCCCCTGGACCTGCTGCACACCATCGCCCAGTTCTCCTACGTCGTGGATGACGACCTTCTGGTCGGGCTGCGGTGGATCCTGGACGACATACCGATGGGTGATGATCCGCTAGGCGACCTGGCCGAGGCCTATCTGGAGAACTCTTCCTACAGCCCGGTTCAGCACGACCTGCGCAAGCCGAAGGAGCAGATGCTTCTCAAACAGGTCAAGGAAGCGAAGGCCGGGGCGGCGATCATCACCGCAGCGAAGATGTGCGAGCCCGGTCTGGACGAGGTAGTCGCTTACACCAAGGCTCTGGACGACGAGGGGATCCCCTATTTCGTCAGCGAGTTCGAAGAGCGGATGACGAACTTCGACAGCCTTCAGATCCAGCTCGAGACCTTCATCGAGAACCTGCTCTTTGCCGGAACGGAGACCACCCATGTCTAGTACCACCCAGCTCACTCCAGGTGCCTCGGCCGACAGGAAAGAGGCCTCGATCGTGGGCCGCGGCAACAAGGAAGGCAACCGACTCTTCCGGGACTGGTATCAGGAGCTCACCAGCGCCCCCGAACGCAAAGAGCACTCCGCTTACGTCTTCGTCATGGGCAGTCTCGCCGAGATCCTGCGCAGCTTCGACATCCACACGATCTTCCCGGAGATCAACGGGCTTCAGCAGGCCGTCCGGCACGTTGCCGACGACTACATCGGCCAGGCCGAGGACTACGGCTTCTCGGCTGACGTCTGCGGCTATGTCAAGGCCGATGTCGGGCTCCAGCTCCGTGGCGGCGACCACCCTATGGGCAAGATCCCGCCGCCGTCACTGGCCGTCTACACCAACGCCTGCAACACCTACGTCAAGTGGGCCGAGATCTGGGAGCGGATGTACCACGTCCCGACCTTCACCATGGACATCCCCGGCAGCCGCGCTGCCGGCCGGCTGACCTGGCCGGGACACGTCGACTTCGAGAACGACCGCAAGTATGTCGCAGGCCAGATCAACGAGCTGATCAAGCTCTGCGAGCAGGTCACCGGCAAGCGTTTCGACATCGACAAGCTGCGCCAGACCATGGCATACACCAACACCATGAGCCGGAAGTGGAAGCGCCTCATCGAGCTGAACAAGAGCTCGCCCGCGGTCTACAACGCGGTGACCGACGGCACCGTGTTCCTCGGCATGATGAACGGCTACCGCGGACGTGCCGAGGGCGCGCAGTACTTCACCGATCTCGTGGAGGAGATGGAGTACAAGGCGGCCAACGGCATCGGTACCCCGTTCGAGGAGAAGTACCGCCTCGCGTTCGTCGGCGTCCCGTGCTACCCGATCTTCCGGCGCTTCAGTGAGATGTTCACCGAGTGGGGCGGCTCCTTCGTCGGCTCCAGCTATCTCTGGTTCGCCTCCGGGGGAGCGAACCTGGGTTACGAGTACGACCTCGACCATCCCCTGGAGAGCCTGGCAGAGGGCCTCCTGATCACGGTCCGGGACTCGATGGACTCGATGTTCTACTCCGACAAGAACCTCATCGACATGATCGAGCCCTACGGCATTGACGGCGTCGTCTACCACCCGATCAAGTCGTGCCGCACGGTTTCGACCGGGCTGGCCGACAACCGCCGCGCCGTGATGGCGGCCACCGATGTGGCGACCCTGTTCGTCGAGTCCGACCACATGGACTCACGGGTGGTCTCGGAGGCGCAGCTGAAGAACCGGGTGGACGCCTTCTTCGAGGGGCTCGCAACGCGCAGACAGCGGCTCGCCTCCGCGGGTGCTCCCGCGGCCAGAGCCTGACGGCTAGAGAGGAGATCAGAGACATGGCGTATGCAGCAGGGGTCGACGTTGGCTCGACCCAGACCAAGGCAGTGATCATCGACGAGGATCTGCAGATCGTGGGTCGGGCCCTCGTCTCTACCGGTTCGAACGTGACGATTGCGGCCCAGACCGCCTATGAGCTGGCGTTGAAGCAGGGCAACATCCACGAGGAGGAAGAGGGCGTCGGCTTCATCGTCGGCACCGGCTACGGGCGCTACAAGGTGACCTTCGGCGATGCCCAGACCACAGAGATCTCCTGTCACGGCAGAGGTGCCGTGCACATGTTCCCCGGGACACGCACCGTGGTGGACATGGGAGGCCAGGACACCAAGGCCATCAAGGTCAGCCCCACCGGGGAGATCCTCGACTTCTTCATGAACGACAAGTGCGCCGCCGGCACCGGGCGCTTTCTCGGGGCCGCAGCCATGGCGCTCGACCTCCCGCTCGACGAGCTTGGCCCCACCGCGCTGCTGTCCAGCCGGCCGGTGAAGATCACCACGACCTGCACGGTCTTTGCCGACGGCGAGATCCTCTCGCTGATCGGGAAGGGCAAGAAGGTCGAGGACGTCCTGCTGGGTGTCCACCACTCCGTCGTATCGCGCTCGATCGGCCTGCTGAGCAGGGTCGGGATCGAGCGGGAGGTCACCTTCACGGGAGGTGTGGCCTGCAATGTCGGCATGGTCAGCGTGCTGAACCAGGAGCTCGGCTTCGAGGTGAACGTGAGCGAAGACTCGCACTACATGGGCGCAGTGGGCGCCGCCTTGTTCGCAATGGATCGAATCGTGGCAGGCCGCAGCCCGGCTCGCCGATCGGAGGTGCGGGTATGACCATCACTGCGGGCATCGATGTCGGGGGCGCCTATACCAAGGTTGTCCTGCTGGACGGCGACCAGATCATCGGCCGGGCCATCCTGCGTACCGGCTACAAGCCCGGCATCGCTGCCGAGCAGTGCCTCGCTAGCGCCCTTGCCGACGCGGGAATCGGCCGAGACCGCCTCGACTACGTGGTGGCCACGGGTTTCGGGCGCTTCCAGGTGGCCTTCAGCCAGCTCAACGTCACCGAGCTGACCGCGGCAGCCTGGGGGGCTCACTCCTTGTTCCCCGGCACCAGGACCATTCTGGACGTGGGTGGTCACGCGGTGAAGGCCTCGCGGATCGACGAGTCCAGCCAGGTCAAGTCGTTCCGGCTCAACGAGAAGTGCGCGGCTGGTACTGGTGCCTTTCTGGAGAAGACCGCCCGTTACATGGGATTCGAGGCCGGCCAGATCGGGGCACTGGCCTCGACCTCGTCCATCGCCGTGCCGATCTCGGGAGTGTGCACGGTGTTCGCCGAAGCCGAGGTGATCAATCACCTGTCCCAGGGGATTGCCGCGGCCGACATCATGAACGGCGCGATCATCTCCCTGGTCGGTAAGTCGGTCCAGCTGATGAAGCGCGTCAAGATTGAGCCGGAGGTCACTCTCATCGGCGGGATCATGCGCTTCCCGACCATGGTCAGCGCGATCCGGAAGACCGTTCCCGGGGACCTCAACGTTCCCGAGGGGGACCTCGTGCAGTTCGTCGCCGCTCTCGGGGCTGGCATCCTTGCTCAGCTCCAGGTCCACCGGCTCGCCGAGCAGGGTGCACCGGAGGCCGGGCGGGCGGGCAGTGCCGGTCTTGTCGGTGCCACGGCCTCCTGATGTCGACGGTCGGGAAGGTGGCCGTCGAGAAGGAGGCCGAAGCCGTAGGCCGGCAGCGACTCGATCTCGAGGCGACGGGCTGGCAGCGTCGCTTCGAGGCTGAGGCCGGCCGGGCGGGTGAGCTCACCGATCTGTACTGCGAGATGGGCTACGAAGTCACCACCCTCCCGATAGCGCCCCAGGAGATCGGCCCCGAGTGCGCCGGCTGCGCGATCATCGCCTGCCAGCGGTATGTCGCGCTGTACACCAGGCGACTGGAGTGAAGTTCTTGAAGACAGAGCTTGTCCCAACCGACGTCAACGCAGACTCAAAGGAAAAGGTGCTCAGACATGGCCCCATCGATCACGGCTGAACCCGCTACCGAGGTGAGTGCGCCAGCCTCCAAGAATCCTCCGGCAGCATCAGGGATGGCCGACCCGATGCCCGTCGCCTACGCCCTTTTCGCCTTCGCGCTGGCGGTCTACGGCATCCGCTTCATGAACCTGGACGCCTCCACGCTCGCCGCGGGCTCGACCACCGTCGCGCTGGACTACGCCGTGCTCATTGCGGGTGTCGCGGAGACGCTCGCCGGTGTGCTCGGCCTGATCAAGGGCATCACCTACCCGGCCTACGTCACGACGATCTTCGGGATCTGGCTGATCGGCTTCTTTCTGCTGGTCACCTCGGGTGCGAAGGAGGAGGCATTCACGCCCGACGCGCTGGCCTTCTACGTCCTGGTCCTGGTCGTCCCGGTCGCCATCATGGCCGTTCCGGCGATCCTCCACCGCAACATCCCGTTCACGATCGCGTTCGTGGCGCTCCTCAGCATGCTGCTCCTGCTCGGTCTCGGCTATCACGACCTCTACAACGAGGTCTCCGCCGCCGCGAAGACCAAGGGCGCCCCGTCGCTCTCGACCGCGGTGAATCTGGTCAAGGCATCCGCCTGGTTCGCGTTCGCCGGCGCACTCTCGATCTGGTGGGTGTTCGCCCGCGAGGTCTACCAGATAACCGGCATCCTCGGCCGCAAGTCCCTCTAACCTGTAGGTCCGTCGGAGTCGAGGTCAACCGGCTCCGGCGGACACCTGCCCCCAGTCCGACAAGCGATCCCAAAGACGAACCTGACCGTCCAGCGTCACTAGCCTCACCAGGAGAACCATATGCAGATCACGGCTGACCCTCTTGAACATGCCAGGCTCACGAACGCGCACAAGGAGGCGATCGTGTGCGGTGAGGATCGGCTCGACTACCTCGCCTTGTGGTCTCGTTGCGGTCGGCTGGCAGGGTACCTGGCCGGACTGGGTCTCCAGCGCGGCGACCGGGTCGCCGTCGTCGCGGCGAACTGTCATCGCTACCTGGAGGCCTATCTGACTATTCCGGCGGCCGGGTATGTCATCGTCCCGCTGAACACCAGGAGCGCCCTCGCCGAGCTCGAGTATGCGGTTGCCGACTCCCAGGCGAGTGTCCTGCTGACCGACCGTGAGCCGAGCTCGCTTGATGCCCTCTTCAAGCATGTGATCCGGTTACCAGACGCCTACGAGCAAGCCCTCGCTGACGCCGAGCCGGCCATCCTGGGCGTCGACGTCCACGAGGACGACCTCGCGGGGATCTTCTACACCGGCGGGACGACGGGCAAGGCCAAGGGCGTGATGCTCACCCACCGGAACCTCATGGCCAACACCTGGACCGCGCTGAACTGGGCGCGCCCCACCGGGGACGACAAGTTCCTCATCATGGCCCCCCTCTTCCATGCGGCCGGCACCTGCGCGGTGCTCGCGACCGTCTGGGTCACCGGGACCCAGGTCATCCCGCCCTCGTCGCGCGCGGATGATCTGCTCGACGTCATCGAGGGTGAGTCGGTGACTTTGACCCTGGCCGTGCCTACGTTGCTGGCGGCCCTGACCGACGAGCAGTTCGAGCGCCCACGTGACGTGAGCAGTCTGAGGCTGCTGAGTCATGGAGCCTCTCCGGTGGCCACCGAGATTCTCCGACGCGCAGTGAAAGCGTTCCCGGAGGCAGAGCTGCTGCACCTGTACGGCACCACTGAGACCTCGCCGATCGCGACGAGCCTGCCCCACGAGGAGCTGCTCCTGGACACCCATGTCGCACGCTCCTGCGGGTATCCGGTGCTCGGCGTCAAGGTCCGGGTGCTGGATCTTGAGGGTGCTGTCCTGCCGCCTGGGGACATCGGTGAGGTGGTGATCCGGGGTGCGAACGTCACAACCGGGTACTGGAACAAGCCTGAACAGACCGCGGCTGCGCTACGCGATGGCTGGTACCACACGGGCGACCTTGGGTATCTCGACGACGAGTCCCGCCTGTACCTGGTCGACAGGCTGAAGGACATGGTCGTCACCGGTGGGGAGAACGTCTACACCGTGGAGGTCGAGAACGCCCTCTACTCCCACCCCCAGGTCGCTGAGGCTGCTGTCTTCGGAGTTCCCGACGAAAAATGGGGCGAGAGCCTCTACGCCGTGGTGGTTCCCCGGGAGATGGTGACCGCTGACGAGCTCATCGAGTTCTGCAGGGGACGGATCGCCGGTTTCAAGATCCCCAGGCACATCAACGTGACCACTGAGCCGTTGCCGAAGTCTGGGGCGGGCAAGGTCCTGAAGCGTCAGCTGCGGGAGCCGTTCTGGAGCGACCACGACACGAGAATAGGCAACTGAGCAAGGGTCAACGACGCTCTCAGCTACCTCCAGGACAGCGGTGCACCTCGCAGGCGATCTGACGGGGAGCCGCCCTGGACTCGTTGACGTCAGGGCCGCGAAGCATTTACATCATTGATTTGATCCACAGGCTCCATTGACCTCGCGTGGCAGGCGGGGGAGAGTTGCACCATCCTCCCGACCGAACGGTTGGTCGGTTAATCTGGACACGTGACTGCGGACCGAAAGGACCGCATCACGTCTCCCCGGTGACCGGAGTGACGACAGACAGCGGCGCGACCGGTGGTCCGCCGTTGGAGACATTGGCTCAAGGTGGCTTCGAACAGGGGCGCCAGACAAGGACTGACGATGACAATTGCGAGTGCCGAGACCTCGTTGGCAGGAATGCCTCCCTTCGTGCCCGGGACCCTAGAGGTTGGCCCTGACGGGAAGGGCTACCTCGTCGGCGGTCACTGCCCCGGCTGCGGCGCCTTCTACTTCCCTGCGCGCAGTGTCTGCTCTCGCTGCCTGCGTGGCGAGCTGGAGCGAGTGCCACTCTGCAGCTCGGGCTCCCTGTACACCTACACCGTGATCCACCAGTCGCTGGCGCAGTTCGAGACGCCCTACGTCCTCGGCTACGTCGACCTCGACGACAATGTGCGCGTCGCAGGCCAGCTCGTTGACGTGGACGTCGACGCGCTCGAGCTCGGGATGCGACTGACGACCCAGGTCGAGCCACGCGAGAACGCTGATGGCGAGCAGGTGCTCTGGTTCCGTTTCAAGCCGGCGGCAACAACCGCGACGGAGGAGTTGTCATGACCGAGGTCTATGCAGTCGGAGTCGGAATGACGCGCTTCGGGAAGTACCCGGACCGCGATGCCTTCGACCTCGGAGCCGAGGCGTCACTGGCTGCGATCAAGGATGCCGGCATCGACCCTCGGGCGATCGACGGGGCGTACTTCGGCCACGTCTACCAGGGGATGAACGCCGGGCAGCGGGTGACAGGTCACATCGGCATCTCCGGGATCCCCGTGACCAACGTCGAGAACGTCTGCTCGAGCGGCGCGACCGCCATTCGTGAGGCATCAATCGCCATCAGGGCCGGCGAGCACGATGTCGTGCTTGCCGTCGGCCTCGAACACCTCAGCTCGAAGTTCAAGGGCGCGCTCGCCCCCGAGGAGGGCGACATCGAGGGAGCGGTAGGGCTCACGATGCCCGGGGTCTACGCCATGAGAGCCAAGCGGTATCTCACGGACTTCGGACTGACCCATGCCCAGCTCGGAATGGTCTCCGTCAAGAACAAGGCCAACGCGGCGATGAACCCGGTCGCCATGTACCACAAGATCGTGACCCTGGAGGAGGTCCTCGCCTCGCGCCCCATCGCCGAACCGCTGAACCTCATGGAGTGCTCCCCGGTCAGCGACGGCGCCGCTGCCGTGATTCTCATGTCAGGTGAGAAGGCACGCCAGCTGGGGATGGGCCGGGCCGTCCGCCTGGCTGCCTCCTCTCTGCGCTCCGGCAAGGTCGAGTCCGAGCCCTCCTCGATGACGTTTGAGCCGCTCACCCGCGAAACGGCCAATGCCGCGTACGAGGTCGCCGGGATCGGGCCTGAGGATGTCGACTTCGCCGAGGTGCACGACTGCTTCAGCATCGCTGAGGCTCTGCGGGTCGAGGGGCTCGGGCTCTTCGAGCAAGGCACGTACCTGCTGGCCGTCGGTCGCGGCGAGGCCCATATCAACGGACGACTTCCGATCAACCCCAGCGGGGGACTGCTCGGCAAAGGCCATCCCCTCGGTGCCACCGGCGCCGCTCAGGTCGTCGAGGTCGTTCGCCAGCTACGCGGCGAGGCCGGAACCCGCCAGATCAGCTCCCCGAGCATCGGCGTCGCCCACTGCCGCGGTGGCAAGGCTGCCGGAGTAGAGGGCGCAGCATGCACCGTGCAGATTCTCGTCCGCTGAGGCAGCCGGCCGCAGCGCACGATCTTTTCAGGGATTCGCGTCACGCCGAGAGGGTTCGATCATGAGCATGAGCGAGCAGATGAGGATTCGTTTCGTTCTCATCCGGGGTGGCACGAGCAAGGCCCTCTTCCTGAGGCGTCATGAGCTGCCCGCTGACCCGGTCCTTCGGGACAACGTGATCCTGGAGCTGTTCGGCAGCCCTGATGCCCGTCAGATCGACGGGCTCGGGGGTGCCGACCTCCTGACAAGCAAGCTCGCGATCATCGGGGCCAGCACCAGCGACGCCGATCTGGACTACACCTTCGGCCAGGTGAGCATCACCGAGCGGCTGGTGAGCTATGACATCAACTGCGGCAACATCTCGGCCGGCGTCGGCGCTTACGCGGTCGACGAGGGCCTCGTCGAGCCCGTCGGCGACGGCTCTGCCACCGCCCACGTCCGCATGTACAACACCAACACCCAGCGAGTTCTGCTGGCGGACGTCCCGGTGGTCGGTGGCCTTGCCGCCGTGGCGGGCGACTTCCAGATGGACGGAGTCCCCGGAACCGGAGCTCCAATCCTTCTCGACTACCAGCACACTGCCGGTGGAGCCACCGGGGCGCTGCTACCCACCGGGCACGAGCGGGACTCCCTGGCCATCCCAGAGCTCTCGACCACGGTGGACGTCAGCTTCGTGGATATCGGCAACCTCTGCGTGTTCTTCGCTGCGAAGTCCGCTGGTATGACGGGTCTGGAGGACTCCACCACCCTTACCGGTGATCAGATTGCCGCGGTGAAGGCGATCCAGTATGCCGCCGCTCGCAAGCTGGGGATGCCCACCGGCGGGCTCGTGCCGATCCCCGTTGCGGTCGCTGCCCCGGCGGCATACTCCGCCTACGGGAGCGGGCAGGCTGTGGGCTCCGAAGAGATGTCTCTGCTGGCTCGGGTCGTCGGCGGAATTCCGCTGGCGATGCACAAGGCCTACCCGGGCACCGCCGGGGTCTGCACCGCGGTCGCGGCCCGCATCCCCGGAACCGTCGTCGCCGAGGTAACAGCGCCGGGCGACGGCGATACCCTCATTGTTGGCCATCCGAGCGGGATCATGCCCATCTGGGCGCGCGTCCGCAGCACGCCGGGCGAAATTGTGGTGGAGAGGGCGGCCTACGCGCGCACGGCCCGCCGTCTGGCCGAGGGCTATGCCTTCGTGCGGCGTACCACCTGGGAGGGTTAGCACCCTGCGCGATGTGGGTGTTCGCCCGCAGTTGTGACTGACTGATGGGCGAGCCAGCCGATGCGGTGTGCAGTCGTCTTGACTAGCAGACCCAGGGACTCGCCGCTCTATTTCGAGCGCCTCGGGCTGACAGACTCATAGCTCCAACACGAGGACTGTGCACCCTCCGGTCGGCAAACCCAGAGGCGGTGCGGGTTCTTGCCAAACCCCTGTTTTCACA
>JBDTWH010000207.1:0-22634 GCA_040006795.1 Actinomycetota bacterium
TGACGACCGTGCGCCGCGCTCGTACAGCAGCGACCGTCCGGCCCGTTCCAACGACTCTCGTGACGACCGTGCGCCTCGCTCGTACAGCAGCGACCGTCCGGCCCGTTCCAACGACAGCCGTGACGACCGCGCGCCTCGCTCGTACAGCAGCGACCGTCCGGCCCGCTCGTACAGCAGCGACCGTCCGGCCCGTTCCAACGACAGCCGTGACGACCGTGCGCCGCGCTCGTACAGCAGCGACCGTCCGGCCCGTTCCAACGACTCTCGTGACGACCGTGCGCCTCGCTCGTACAGCAGCGACCGTCCGGCCCGTTCCAACGACAGCCGTGACGACCGCGCGCCTCGCTCGTACAGCAGCGACCGTCCCGCGCGCTCGTACAGCAGTGACCGTCCCGCCCGTTCATACAGCAGTGACCGTCCGGCACGTACGTACGAGAAGCGCGAGCCGGGTGCACCGCGCTCGGACTTCAAACGTGACGCCAACTACGGCAAGCGAACGGACCGTCCAGCTCGTACGTATGAGAAGCACATCCCCGCGCCGGTTATCGACACGACGCCCATCGCTATCGCCGAGGACAACGGCTTCGCGGCTCTCGGTCTGCCGGCACCGCTGGTCGAGCGACTGGCGCGTGAAGGCATCACGACCCCCTTCCCGATCCAGACAGCGACCATTCCGGACGCACTCTCTGGCCGCGACGTGCTTGGTCGCGGACAGACGGGCTCCGGCAAGACCTTCGCGTTCGGCCTGCCGACGCTGACCCGGCTCGCTGCCGGTGACCGGGCCCTGGCCCGTCGCCCCCGCGCCCTCATCCTGACCCCGACACGCGAGCTCGCGATGCAGATCAGCGACGCTCTCGAGCCGTTCGTGCACGTCATGGGCCTGCGTCACAAGCTGGTTGCGGGCGGCATGCCGTACCCGCCCCAGCTCATGGCTCTAGACCGTGGAGTCGATCTGCTGATCGCGACTCCGGGCCGGCTGAAGGACCTCATCGAGCGCGGGGCCGTCCAGCTCACCGATATCTCGATCATGATCCTGGACGAGGCCGACCACATGGCCGAGATGGGCTTCCTGCCCGAGATCACGTCGATCCTGGACGGTCTGCCCGAGGGGGGCCAGCGGCTGCTCTTCTCAGCCACCCTGGACCGTGGCGTTGATGCGGTGGTCAAGCGATACCTCCACGACGCTGTCACCCACTCAACTGATGACGCGACCGCCAGTGTCACCACGATGGATCACCACATTCTGCTCATCGACCCTCAGCACAAGAAGTCCATCACCGCTGAGGTTGCCAACAGACAAGGCCGGACCCTGGTGTTCGTGCGGACCAAGCTGGGCGCTGACCGGGTTGCCGAGCAGCTGAGGGAACAGGGAGTCTTCGCTGCCGCGCTGCACGGTGGCCTTGCCCAGGGCGCACGCAACCGGGTGCTCAACGCGTTCAAGGACGGCAGCCTGCCGGTGCTTGTCGCCACGGACGTCGCCGCCCGGGGTATCCACGTAGATGACATCGGCGTTGTCCTGCAGGCCGACCCGCCGGCTGATCACAAGGACTACCTCCACCGTTCCGGCCGCACTGCCCGCGCCGGTGAGAAGGGCGCTGTCATCACCCTGGCGCTCCCGCACCAGCGAAAGGGAATGGAGCGACTCGCCCGCGAGGCAGGGGTGGACGTGATGGCCACCCGGGCGGTCCCGGGCGATGCGATGCTCACCTCGACCGGTGCCTGCGCTCCGAGTGGCGTGCCGATCCCGGCCAGCCAGTCGCGTCGTCTTCTCGAGGCTCCGCAGCGGCCTCACCGTGGTTCGTTCGGCAGTGGCGGTCGCGGCGGCCCACGTCGCAGCAACGACGGCCCGCGAGGATATCGCGGCTCGCGCTGACCGAGTCGCACACTGATTGGCACAGGACTATCCAGAAGGTCTGACCAGCTCGCTGGCCAGACCTTCTGGCGTTCACTGACCCGACCGACGATGACCTGAGCCCAGTTTCTGACCTTGCCGGGCCATCGGCGACCCGGGGGAGCCCGGTGGATCTGGACTGAGCGAGAATGTTCAGGTGAGCTTCGACAACGCCACCGGCAAGCTGTTGGTGGCCACCGCGCGGACCGGAGGCACGGTCTTCCGACGAAGTGTCGTGCTCGTGCTGCAGCACGATGAGGAAGGCGCACAGGGTGTTGTCCTCAACCACCCTCTGCATGCTCCCGTCTCGGCAGTGCTGCCCTCGTGGCAGGAGTTCGTCACTGATCCGCCGAACGTCTTCCAGGGCGGCCCGGTGGCACTGGACTCGGCGCTCGGGCTGGTGACGGTGCCCGGTGACCGGCAGGAGCCGATGGGTGTGCGGCTGTTGTTCGGCGGCCTGGGCCTGGTCGACCTGGACGTTCCGCCGCTGGTGGTGATGCCCGGGGTGGCCGGACTGCGGATCTTCGCCGGGTATGCCGGCTGGACCGATGGTCAGCTCGAGCAGGAGATCCGCGAAGGAGGCTGGTACGTAGTGGAGTCCGAGGCCAGAGACGCGTTCACCCCCGAGCCGGAGACTCTGTGGAAGGCCGTTCTGCGTCGGCAACGAGGCAATCTCGCCTTCGCTGCGACGTTGCCCGAAGACCCCACGATGAACTGACAGAGGCTTCGAATCCGGTTTGGTTAGACTTGACGCATGAGCGACTCGCGGACTCCTTTCAACGCACTCGACGACCCGAACGACCCTCTCGCCCCCCAGAGAGAGCACTCTCGCCCCTCGACCTCGACAACGGTGATCGAGCGCGAACAGGTCGACGAGCAGATCAGCGAGCCAGGGGACCACGAGCGCTTCTCGCACTACGTTCGCAAGAACAAGATCATGGACAGCGCCATGTCGGGCCAGCCGGTGGTGGCGCTCTGCGGCAAGGTCTGGGTGCCGGGACGTGACCCCAAGAAGTTCCCGATCTGTCCTACCTGCAAGGAGATCTTCGAGGGCTTGCGTGCCCCGCAGGACGGCCAGAAGTAGCCCCACAGCACCAAACGGCGGCCGGCGTTAGCACATCGCATCGCCTGTTCGCCGCCACTGCCGCACGAAGCCTGGTCCGGCATGTCGCGGGCCGTATCCCGTTACAGTTAGCAGCCTATGAGCACCGCGGCGGCATCCAGTCTTTCACCAGCATTCCCAGAACGAGCCGCGTGGGGGACGGCAGCCAAGCTGCGTGCCTGGCAGGAGGACGCCCTCACGCAGTACCTGGGTACCACCCCCCGAGACTTCCTGGCTGTGGCGACTCCGGGTGCCGGCAAGACCACCTACGCGCTGCGTCTGGCGACCGAGCTCTTCGCCATGGGCCGGATCAGCAGGGTTACCGTGGTGGCGCCGACCGAGCACCTGAAGACCCAGTGGGCCGACGCGGCCTCGCGGGTCGGCATCAGCATCGACCCACATTTCACCAACGCGGCCGGCCGCCACGGCGCCGAGTTCCACGGAGTCGCTGTCACGTACGCACAGGTGGCCAGCAAACCGCTCTTGCACCGGGCACGCACCCAGGCGGCCCCAACTCTGGTCATCCTCGACGAGATCCACCACGGAGGCGACAACCTGTCGTGGGGTGACGCGATCCGGGAGGCCTTCGAGCCGGCCACTCACCGCCTCGGGCTGACGGGCACACCGTTCCGCTCCGACACCAGTCCCATCCCGTTCGTGCGCTACGAGATGGGCAAGGACTCGATCCGCCGCAGCGAGGCCGACTACACCTATGGGTACGCCGAGGCGTTGCGGGACGGGGTTGTTCGTCCTGTGCTGTTCCTTGCGTACGGCGGGTCGATGCGCTGGCGCACCAAGGCCGGCGACGAGGTGTCGGCACGGCTGGGGGAGCCGATGACCAAGGACGCGACCGCCCAGGCGTGGCGCACCGCGCTGGACGTCAAGGGCGAGTGGATTCCGTCGGTTCTGGCCGCAGCGGACAAGCGTCTGACCCAGGTTCGGCGCGGGGTGCCTGACGCCGGGGGCCTCGTGATCGCGTCGAACCAGACCCAGGCTCGCGCCTACGCCACGATCCTGGCCCGGATCTCGGGAGAGAAGCCCGTCGTGGTTCTCTCGGACTATGCCGGCTCGTCAGGCAAGATCGAGGAGTTCGCAGAGGGTAACCAGCGCTGGATGGTTGCGGTCCGGATGGTCTCCGAGGGTGTTGACGTGCCGCGGTTGTGTGTCGGTGTCTACGCCACCTCGACGTCCACGCCGCTCTACTTTGCCCAGGCCGTCGGCCGATTCGTCCGGGCGCGGCGTCGCGGCGAGATGGCGTCGATCTTCCTGCCGAGCGTGCCGCTGATCCTCGAGCATGCTGCGCGCCTGGAGGATGAGCGCGACCACGCTCTGGACCGGGTCTCCAAGCCTGGCGACGAGGACTCCATGTGGTCGCCCGAGGATGACCTGCTGGCGGCAGCCAACCGGACCGGCTCGAGCGCCGACCTGGACGACCTGGCGTTCGAGGCGCTGGAGTCCGAGGCCGAGTTCGACCACGTGCTCTTCGACGCCCAGCAGTTCGGTCTCAACGCCGAGGTGGGTAGTGCCGACGAGCAGGAGTTCCTTGGCCTGCCAGGACTGCTCGAGCTCGACCAGGTGGCAACCTTGTTGCGCGCGCGTCAGTCTGCCCAGAAGGGAACTTCCCGCCGGAAGGCCGACCCCGAGCTGGCCACCCACCGGGCCATGGCGGCATCCCGCAAGGAGCTCAACTCTCTGGTGTCGGCCTACGCCCGCAAGTCTGGCGCTCCTCATGCCGTTGTCCATGCCGACCTGCGCCAGAGCTGTGGCGGACCGACCCTGGACCAGGCCAATGCCGCCGAGGTCGCCCTGCGTATCGCGACGATCCGGCGCTGGTTCGTCGGTCGTCGCTGACCCCCTGAGCTCTGAGCTCTGGCTGTGACCTCCGTTCCGATGTGACCTGCGTTCCATTGTGGCTTCTGGCCCTATGCCCGGCTGCCATCCGGTGCGAAACTGCACCTGACGACTAGGGGGCCTGGAGTGTGTGATGTCTGAGCGACGATCCATCGGACCAGTGGACAACATGTGGCTGAACAGGGATCAGCCCAACAACCTGATGGTCATCGACGGCGTGATGTGGTTCGACGAGATGATCGACTTCGAGCGGCTCGGCCCAGTGATCCAGCGGCGGCTTCTCAACCGCTACCCCGTCTTCTCACAGCGGCCGGTGCCGTCGTCGATCCCGTTTGGGATGCCGCACTGGGAGGATGACCCGGACTTCGACCTCAGCCGTCACCTCAAACGGGCCACACTGCCGGCGCCCGGGGACCAGGTGGCGCTGCAAGGCTTCGTCGAGAACCGGATGAGCGTGCCGTTCGACCGGGCACACCCGATGTGGGAGTTCTTCCTTGTCGATGGCTACCTCGGTGGCTGTGCGCTGGTGTCGCGGTTCCACCACTCGCTCGCCGATGGCATGGCTCTTTCGCAGGTGCTGCTCTCGTTGACCGACGACTCACCCACGGCCGACCTCGAGGAGATCGACGAGCAGGAGCTGTCCTCCCAGCACAAGGGGGGCGTCATGGGCGCGGCCCGGGAGGTGCTGGACACGGGCGCGCAGGCCGTCCGGGGTGGTCTGCGCGCCATCTCTTTGCTTCCCGAGCTCGTCAACCCGTCAAGGGCGAGGGACGTGCTGGAGCTCGGCTGGCGAACAGGGAAGGTCGTTGACACGCTGTTGCTGGGCCACAACCCGCCGAGCCTGTTCTCGGAAGGGACGCCTGGTGTTGACAAGCGTGCTGTCTGGTCCGGCCCGCGAACGATCAAGGAGATCAAGAGCGTGAGCCGGCTCACCGGGGCCACCGTCAATGACGTGCTCGTCGCGGCAGTCTCAGGGGCCGTCAACACCTACCTGCGCGACCGCGGCGCTGATCCGGTCGACCTCACCACCATGGTCCCGGTCAATGTGCGTCCCCCCGATCAGCCACTGCCACGCGAGCTGGGCAACAAGTTCGCCCTGGTCTATCTGAAGCTGCCGAGCGCTGTGAGGGCACCGCTGCAGCGGGTGGCTGAGACCAAGAGGCGGATGGACTGGATCAAGGTCTCCCCCGAGGCGCTGATGACGTTCGGCCTGAATGAGCTGATCGGGAGCATCGAGCCGCATCTGGCGAACTCCATCGTCGGCTTCTTCTCCGACAAGGCCATCGGGGTGACAACCAATGTCATCGGCCCCCAGAAGCAACGCTACGTCGCCGGCGTGCCGATCGCCGGCGCCGTCGCCTGGGTGCCCGGTTCGGGGCGGCACTCCCTGGGAGTCTGCATCTTCAGCCTGGCCGGAGTCGTGCGGGTTGGCTTCAAGGTCGACGCCGTCATGGTGCCGGACGTCGAGAAGCTCGTTCACGCATTCGACGAGGATCTCGACCAGCTGCTCCGCATCGCCGCCGATGCCCGGTGACCTCACACCAAAGGGGAGACCATGCCCACCGATCACGCAGCTGAGACAGTTGTCGTCGCCGCACCGATGAAGCGGGTTCTGACCACCATCCGTGACGTCGAGAGCCAGCCTGAATGGGTCAAGGAGATCCTTGAGGCACAGGTCCTCGAGAAGTACCCCGACGGCACGCCGGCCACGGCGCATTTCTCGGCCACCTCGCCGGTCGGCAAGGACAGCTACACACTGGCGTACGAGCACGCTGCCGATGCCATGAGCTGGAGCCTGGTCAAGGGCCGGCTGCAGACCGGTCAGGAGGCCACGTACACGCTCCGCAGCCTTGGCCGCGGCAAGACCGAGGTCACGTTCGACCTGACGATCAACCACAACCTGCCCTTGCCCGGCTTTCTGAGAGGCCGCGTCATCAGGGGTCTGGTCCACAGCACGGTCGACGGGCTCAAGGGGTATGTCGAGGCCTGAGCCGCCGGGCGGCCAGGCATGGGGCGGGCCGCGTCAGGCCGTGGCAAGGTATACCCCATGACGCAGCCACCCGGATGGTACGACGACCCGCAGGACCCCAGCAAGCTTCGCTACTGGGACGGCGTTGTCTGGTCCACCCACGTCTCCCCAAAGATCTCGCCGACCGTGGAACAGTCCACCATCGGCATGCCGTACGGCGTCATGCCGGCCGGGGAGCGTCCGCACTCCGCCGGATCACAGGGAGCGCAAGGACCCGCCTCGGTTCAGGACGGCTACCCAACCCCCCAGCAGGGGCAAGCTGGCGGCCAGTGGCCGGCATACGGGCAAGGCCCGGGTCAGCAAGGTTCCGGATGGCAGACAGCGAAGGCGACCACCCCCGACGGCGTCGTCCTTTCCGGCTGGTGGAAGCGGGTCCTCGCGCGGTTGCTTGACGGACTCATCGCCGCGATCGTGTCTTTGCCATTGACGTACGCCCCGATGTCGCGCGCGATCAACCTCTTTGGTGACTTCTTCCGGCAAGTCTTTGCCGACGCACAGGCTGGCATTACGACGACCACGCAGCTCCCCGCCGACGTGACCACCCTGCTCTTTCAGGTCGGCCTGATCCAGCTGCTCGTGTATGTCGTCTACGAGGTCGCCTTCCTCACCTGGAGGGGTGCCACCCCCGGCAAGATGGCCGTTGGGATCAGTGTCCGCCTGCGGGACGAGGCCGGACCGATCCCGTTCGTCACCGCCGTGAAGAGGACGGCGGTCAAGGAAGCCGGCACCGCCTTCGGGCTGTTGCCCCAGGTCGGCGCCTTGGGCTCGCTGTTCACCCTGCTCGACGGCTTGTGGCCGCTGTGGGACGTCAAGAAGCAGGCAATCCACGACAAAGCCGCGGCCACCAACGTCGTCGTCGGGCCCCAGCGCAGGCGCGACGCCTGAGCTCAGGCCAGCTGAGGCTCAGGCATACGACCCGCCCGGTTTGAGCGGCAGACGGGCGACCTCCTGACCGCTCGGGGCCAGCGACTTCCTGACCGCCCGGGTCAGCGGAGCGCCGACCCTCAGGCCAGCGACAGGAAGAGCTTCTCCAGGGTCTTGACGTCCACCGACTCGTCATCGCCGGCCTCCCTCAGGCACTGCCTGAGGCCGGTGCTGATAATCGCGAAGCCAGCCCGGTCCAGAGCATGGTTGACCGCCGCGAGCTGGGTGATGACGTCCTTGCAGTCTCGGCCCTCTTCGATCATCCGGAGAACGCCGCCGATCTGTCCTTGGGCACGACGCAGCCGGTTGACTACCGCGCCCATCTCTTCGGGATTCAGCTCAACCATGATCGCTCCTTGGGTTCTTCGGCGGGTCATTGCGTGCGGCCACTGGTGCGGCCTCAGTTCTCAGCGTGTGCGGGTGCCACAGTGTCCAATGCCGCGGCGAGCCGACGTCCGGCCTCATCCGCGACCTGGGACAGTGCCTCATTGTGCGTCACGGACACCATGACGCTCGGGTCGAGGGCCTCGACAACGGTCGTCTCATCATCCAGATACCTGACCACGACGTTGCACGGCAGCAGCAGACCGACAGAGGGTTCCGCCTGAAGGGCTGCATATGCCAGCGGTGGTCGGCAGGCGCCGAGTATCACCTGGGCAGGAATGTCGACGTCCAGCTTGGCCTTGAGCGTGGCCTGCATGTCGATTTCCGTCAGAACGCCGAAGCCCTGCTCGGTGAGCGAGGCGCGGGTGGCATCGAGGGTGTCAGCGAAGGAACGGTGGACAGTCGTGCTCAGTGCGTAGGACACGTTGATTCTCGTTTCCGTCTGGGCTTCAGGGCATCGAGCTGGGGGTGGTCTGCTCGATCGACTCGGCCTCGGCGACCTTGGGGCCGGCGGTCTGGGCCCGCAGGTCATCCATGTCCAGCTCGCGGATTCCTGCGATGACCTGTTCCAGCGAGGCTGCGGGCAGCGCGCCTGGCTGGCTGAAGACGAGGATCCCCTCACGGAAGGCCATCAGGGTGGGAATGGACGTGATGTGCGCCGCGGCGGCGAGCGACTGCTCAGTCTCAGTGTCGACCTTGCCGAAGACGATGTCTGGATGCGCCTCGCTGGCCTTCTCGAAGATCGGGCCAAACGTTCGGCAGGGTCCGCACCAGGACGCCCAGAAGTCCACCAGGACGACGTCGTTGTCGAGCACAGTCTGCTCGAAGGCGGACGCGGTCAGTGTCTGGGTGGTCATGGAAGTTCCTTTCGATCCCTGGATAATACCTTCTGGGGTATGAACGTGTGGACGACGACGGACATTCCTGAGGGTCCGCCAGAGTCGGCGGCGTCCCGCCCGGGAACAGCAAAGCCCGCCATCCTCCCCTCCTGGATAGCGAGCTGGCTGTTGAGGAGATGTGCTTCCGGAAGAGCCGACTAGATGAATAGCAGCTGGGCACCCTCGGTCTTCTCAATGAAGTCGGTGGCGCTGATGATGGCCTCGACCTCCTCGTAGAGGTCTTCCTTGGTGAGCTTGTTCATGTCGGCGGACATACGGCAGGCCCAGAGATGGCCGCCGGAGGCCACGATCTGCTCGAGGAACTCGGGGACCTCTGGCACGTCAAGGTCTGCGATGGACTTCTTCAGCTTCGAGGTCGCCATACCCGTCATTCCCGGGATCCCGCCCAGGCCCTGGGGCATGTGGGTGGCGGTGTTGCCGAGCATCGTGAACTTCAGGTCTCCCATGGTCTTCTTGTTGATCATGTCGAAGCCCCAGAAGGTGAAGAACATGTGGACCTCGACGCCTTCGCCGAGCGCTGCGTTGGCCAGGATCAGCCCGGGGTAGGCCATGTCCAGGCTTCCCTTGGAGCAGATGATAGCCAGCTTGCGGCCTGGCCCGGCCTCGGAGTCGAAGTTGGGGACGATCGCCGGGGAGGCGTCTGTGGTGGTCATGTCAGTGTCTTCCTTCTTGGCAGGTGTTGGGTTTAGACGCAGCCGACGGGCTTGGGCAGGCCGGCGACGTAGGCCATCTTCTTTGCCGGCTTCTGCGGGAACAGGACAAACAGTGCCTTGATCGGGATGCCGCCGACGGTGGACACCCGGCGCAGGGTCGGGGTCTCTCCCGTCTCCTGGAAGTCCTTGCGCAGGAACCGGATCGCGTTCCAGTGCTCGTCGGTCATCGTGATACCGATCTGGGTCGCGAGGGCAGTCCCCAGCTCCTCGTCCCACTCGGTCGGATCGGTGAGAAATCCCTCCTCGTTGACGTGGATCTCGTGGCCGTTGAGTGTTGTCACGGACATAGCGCTGACTCCTCCTACTGTGTGGGGGTGTTGACGGGGGTCTTGCCGACCATGGACATATGGGTCGGAACCGGCATCGAATGACCGGGGAGCAGAATGTTCCAGTAGACCCAGCGGAAGCCCATCTTGCCGAGGTGGTTGGCCTTGGTCTCCTTGAGCAGGCTCATCGGCCCCACCACTGGCAGGGGGTACTTGCCCATCAGCGGTTCGGTGTCGTAGTTGAAGTCGATCAGCAAGGCCTTGCCGTCGCCGGACTCGATGAAGCAGTTGGCGTGGCCGTCGAAGGAGCCGGTCATCGGCTTGCCGGCGATGAGCTCCAGGAAGTTGTCCGTGAAGACCTCGACCGCGAAGTGCGCGACCGACCCTGCCTTGGATGCCGGGATGTCCGAGGCGTCGCCGATGGCGAAGATGTTCGGGTTCGCCTTGGACTGCAAGGTGTGCTTGTCAACGGGGACGAAGTTGAGCTCGTCGCCCAGGCCGGAACGGGCCACGAAGTCTGCGCCCATGTTCACCGGGACGGTGACAAGCAGGTCGAAGGGAACCTCGCGCTCGTCATAGGAGACCACGGCCTTTTTCTCGAGGTCTATCCGCTCGACCATGAAGTCGGTCTCCAGGGCGATCTTGCGTTCGTCGAGCAGGTAGCCCAGTGCCGTGGAACAGATCGGCTTGGTGAAGGCCCCCGGAAGCGGCGTCACGTACACGATCTCCACCCGGTCCCGCAGACCCCGCTCGCGAAGCCAGGCGTCGGCCAGGAAGGTGAACTCCAGCGGGGCGACCGGGCACTTGATCGGCATCTCGCTGATGTGCACGACCAGCCGGCCGTGGTCAAACTTCTGCAGCGCCTTGGCCAGCGCCTTGGAGCCCTCGAGGGTGTAGAAGTCGAAGATGCTTCGGCGCCACTCCGACTCGAACATCCCCGGGGTCTGGTCGGGCCGCGGAGTGGTTCCGGAGGCGATGACCAGGTAGTCATAACCCAGGGTCCGGCCGTTGGTCAGTGCCACCGTGTTGGTCGCTGCGTCCACCCGGTCGACGTCACCGATCACGAAGTCCACCCCGTCGGGCAGGGTCGTGTGGCGCGAGCGGGTGATCTGCTCGGGGGTGTAGGTGCCGAAGGGGACGAAGAGATAGCCCGGCTGGTAGTGGTGGACGTCGTCCTGGTCGACGACGGTGATGGTCCACTCGCCCGGGGGCAGGCGGCGCCTCAGCCGGTTGACGATCATCGTGCCGGCAGTTCCGGCACCCAGTACCAGTAGCTTCTTCACGAACCGCTCCTCAGCTCTTTGGTGTCTTGTGCTCAAGCTCTGTGGTGTCTTGGCTCATCCACCACGCTAGGAAGCATTCTCATCTCGGCACAGGGCCAAAGGTCCTACCCCAAGGGGTATGTGTTCTGACGCAGGACGCGCTCGTTGCCGATGCAGAGGTTCAGCACAGGGGTTTCACATGTCTCAGGGGCAGGATGTGCGCTACGACGAACCGATATCGAGGAGAACCCATGCACAAGCGCACCACCGGCCTTGTTCTCGCCGGCGTTCTCGCGGCCGGCGCCGCCGGCGCCGTGGCAGTCACACCAGCTTCCGCCACCACCTCCGCCAATCCGGTGACCAGCCGACTCGCCGGGATCAAGGGCGCGCTGAGCGGTCTCGTCAGCGACGGGACCCTCACCCAGTCGCAGGCCGACAAGGTGGCCAGCACGCTCGACAAGAAGCTGCTCAGACGTGGCGAGCGGGGTGTGAGGAGTCCTGGCGAACGCTTTGGTGGAATGGGTATGGGTATGGGCATGGCCCAGACCGAGGCTGCCGCGGCCAAGGCCCTGGGCCTGACGCCTGACAAGCTGCGAGTCGCGATGCAGGGAGGCAAGAGTCTCGCGGCCATCGCGAAGGATCAAAACGTCAGCGTCGACTCACTCGTCAGCGCCATGGTGAGGGCATCCGAGGCCAGGCTCGCCACCGCTGTGAAGGAGGGCCGCCTGACGCAGGCGCAGGCCGACAAGATGAAGACCTCGCTCACCAAGCGGATCACCGACCGTGTCAACGGCGTTCGACCCAGCCGCGGCACGGGACACGGACCCGGTCGGGCAGGGAACCCCTCGGGCACGGGCGCCAGCTCAGGTGGTATGCGTGGCCCCGTGAGCAGCCCCTCGACGCTGAGCTGACCCACCAGCTCCCTTCGCGGAACGCCATCGGTGCGGGGATGGACGTGATTCCGGCCGGGCCGGTCAGTGCGCAGTCTCCGCCAGGCAGGCACCAGGCAGGTCGAACCAGCGGAGCAGCTCGAAGTCGGCAGAGACCAGGTCGTCCAAGGGCTCCCCGGACGCGGGGGTCGCCCCGGCGAGCAGGGTCCTGGCCTCATCCAGGTAGCGATGGAGCTCGGACTCCGGGGCGCGGTCGTGGTGCCGGGGATACTCCATCCGCCCGTGCGCGTCGTACGTGACCTGGTCCAGGCGCAGTGGAGGTTCGGCCGGCCCGCGGCGGTGTCTCCACAACCCGGTTGCCGGCTCGAACCGGTAGTCGCCCAGGAGACGCCACCCGTCCTTCGCCACCAGACGCACAGCCTCGACGATGTAGGCGAACACCGTCTCGGAGATGAAGTAGTTGAAGCTCACCCGCGACCAGCCCGGCTTGATGCCCTCGCACCCGTGGGCGATCTCGTGGTCGAACTCACGTGAGCGGTCGAGGTCGATGCCCAGCAGCCGGTGCCCGTACGGGCCGGCGCAGGAGCAGCCGCCGCGAGCCTGGATCCCGAACAGGTCGTTGAGCAGCGCGACCACGAAGTTGTGATGCAGGTATCGCCCGCTGGGCGCGCGAACGACGAAAGAGATGATGGACAGCCTCTCGGCATCCAGGTTGCCCAGGATCTCGATGGCAGGCTCCTGCAGCCACGCCTCGACGGCGCGCTGCAGGTAGCTCACCTCGTGAGATCGAATGACGTCCACGCCTACGGCTTCCTTGAGCTGGAAGACCAGTCCCGCCCGTATCGCCTCCACGATGGCAGGCGTGCCGCCTTCCTCCCGCTGAACCGGGTCGTCGAGGTAACGGTGCTCGCTCGGGTTGACATAGGCCACTGTGCCGCCGCCGGGGACATCGGGCACCCTGTTGCGCAGCAGCTCCCGCCGGACGACCAGCACGCCCGGGGTGCTGGGGCCGCCGATCATCTTGTGCGGGCTCAGGAAGACGGCGTCCTTGAAACACAGCGGATCTCGCGCGGGCCCGCCATACATCTCGATCTCGACGTAGGGAGCGGCGGCCGCGAAGTCCCAGAAGGACAGTGCGCCGTGACGATGGAGCAGGGCCGAGATGCCGTGGGTGTCGCTGACGATTCCGGTGACGTTGCTGGCGGCCGAGAAGGACCCGATGAGTAGCGGCCGGGCGGCGTACTTCAGCAGCTCTGCCTCCAGCAGGAACGAGTCGATGTGCCCATCGGCGTCCTGGGGGATCACCACGACATCGGCAATGGACTCACGCCAGGGCAGCTCGTTGGAGTGGTGCTCGAAGGGTCCGATGAACACGACGGGGCGCTGATCCGGGGGGATCGCGGCGCTGAGGTGGTGCCTGTCGTCAAGGCTTGAGGGAAGCCGCAGCCCCAGGATGCCGACCAGCTTGTTGATGGCCCCCGTGCATCCAGAGCCGGCAAAGATGACCGCGGTCTCCTGGTCCCCCCCGAGGGCCTCGCGGATGATCCCCCGGGCGTCCTCGCGCAACCTGGTGGTCTGAAGGCCGGTGCCGCTGGACTCGGTGTGGGTGTTGGCATATCGGGGCAGCACCTCTGAGCGGATGAAGTCCTCGATGAAGGTCAGGGCCCGACCCGAGGCGGTGTAGTCGGCGTAGGTCACCCGCCGTGGTCCGTAGGGGCCGGGCATCACCTGGTCATCGCCGATGACGGACCGTCGAACCCTGGCCAGCAGAGGGCTCTGAATCGGCATGCGAGCGTCCATCCCTGGAGCGTATGCCGTCTGGTCAAGGCCTGCCGGGTCGATCAGGACACGAGCGGTTCGCCGACGAGCTCGATCCCTGCCGCGACCATGGCGGACAACGCAGCCCGTGTGCTCTGGCCAGCAACGCCCGCGGTCAGGTCTAGCAGCACCGTCGTTCCGAACCCCTCCCCGGCGGAGTCCAGAGCGGTGGCACGGACGCAGTGATCGGTGGCAATTCCGACGATGTCGACCTGCTCGATCGATCTGGCCCTCAGCCACTGCGCAAGGGAGATCCGTTCGTCCGCAACCGTCGCGAAGCCCTCGAACCCGCTGTAGGCCGCAGCGTGCTGGCCCTTTCGGAAGACCGCCTCAACGTGGGCGAAGGCAGGCTTGGCGGCCGGGTGGAAAAGAGCACCGTCCGTGCCGATCCTGCAGTGCGGCGGCCAGCTGTCCACGAAGTCGGGCCGAGCGGCAAAGTGGTCGCCCGGGTCATCGTGCCAGTCGGCGGTCGCCACGATCGTGGCGTACTCACCGGCGTGGCCCAGGACGTGCGTGCTGATCCTGCGCGCGACCTCGGCCCCACCTGCCACGGCCAGGGAGCCACCCTCGCAGAAGTCGTTCTGCACGTCGGTGACGATCAGAGCACGACGAGCGCCGGGTGCACGGGTGAAGATGTCGGACATGTCTCTACGTTAAACGAGGTCGCGGGGCGAAGGGTCAGCTCCTCACCCTTCAAAGATGGTCCCGATAACCGGCTCACCTCGTGAGAGCTGCAGCGCGCGGGGCGGGAGCTCGGCAAGGGACATCTCGTAGCGGCGGCGCGCGTCCGCAAGCGTCAGGTCGGCCGCGATCTTGCCGTCGCTGATCAGCTTGACCAGCAGCGGCCGGTGACTGCCGCCGGGGGACGGCATCTCGCCGGTCCCGATGACCTCGGCCTCGGCCCGGCCCGACGCGTCGAGCCTGCGCATCGCCCACTTGCGGCCACCCGTCGTTGCCTTGTCCTTGCTCTGCTTTGCCACGTCGACCAGGTTCCCGGCGCGGTCCTCGCGCGCTACCAGCTTGTACACGAGCCCTGCCGTGGCTGCGCCGGAGCCGGTGACCAGGGAGGTCCCGACGCCGTAGCCGTCGACGGGTGCGGCGGCCAGCGCGGCGATGGCGTGCTCATCGAGATCCGAGGTGACGATGATGCGGGTGCCGGTGGCTCCCAGCCCGTCGAGCTGAGCCCTGACCTCGCGTGCCTGGACCAGGAGGTCCCCGGAGTCGAGCCGCACAGCACCCAGCCCTACACCGGCGACCTCGATCGCGAGGCTGACCGCCGCCTCGACGTCGTAGGTATCCAGGAGCAGCGTGGTGCCCGTGCCCATGCTGGCGACCTGAGCCTCGAACGCGGTCCGCTCGTCGTCATGCACCAGGGTGAACGCGTGGGCGCTGGTGCCGCCGGTGGGGACTGCGTGGGTACGTCCTGCTTCGAGGTTGCTCGTGGTCGCGAACCCGACGATGTAGGCGGCCCGGGCGGCAGCCACGGCCGCCCACTCGTGCGTGCGTCGTGAGCCCATCTCGATGCAGGGGCGTCCCCCTGCCGCGTTGGTCATCCGGGAGGCAGCAGAGGCGATCGCCGAGTCGTGGTTCAGGATCGAGAGGAGCACGGTCTCCAGGAGGACGGACTCGGCGAACGTGCCCTCGACCACCAGCAGCGGTGACCCGGGGAAGTAGCACTCGCCCTCGGCATAGCCGCTGATGTTGCCCGAGAAGCGGTAGCCGGACAGGTAGTCCAGGGTCAGCGCGTCAACCACGGCAGCCTCTCGCAGCCGCTCGATCTCGGCGTCTCCGAACCGGAACGCCCGGACTGCCTCGACCAGGCGCCCGGTGCCGGCCACCACGCCGTACCGGCGTCCTTCCGGGAGCCGTCGGGCGAACACCTCGAAGACGCAGCGTCGCTGCGCAGCCCCGCTGTGAAGGGCGGCTTGGAGCATCGTGAGCTCGTAGTGGTCGGTCAACAGTGCGGTGCTGGTCACGGTGGGCAGCCTATGACGGCGGGCAGCCTAAGGTGGAACCGTGTCAATCGCCCCCGCCGAGCTGTCTCACGCCGACATCGAGCAGGACGTGTCGGCGGATCGGCCCTGGATCACGCTGGTGTGGAACGACCCGGTCAACCTGATGTCCTACGTGACCTACGTGTTCCAGACGTACTTCGGCTACTCGTTGGAGAAGGCCGAGAAGCTCATGCTCGACGTGCACCAGAAGGGCAAGGCCGCGGTGTCGAACGGGCCACGCGAGAAGATGGAGCGCGACACCGAGGCGATGCAGGGCTACGGGCTGTGGGCCACGCTGCAGAGGGACGACTGAGTTGGCCAGGGCTTTCAGACGCAAGGGTGAGCGCTTCGTTGCCCGGCTCGATGACGATGAGCGAGGTGTCGTCGTGTGGCTGATGGACCAGACCCGCGAGCTCCTCGCGCCAGAGCCTCGTGAGCAGACCGGTGACCCTTTCGAGGACCTCGTGGCCAGGATGGGGCTGCCCCGGCTCAAGGACGACGAGGATCTGGCTGATGAGGCCCCCCAGCCCCCTCCGGACCCCGCGCTCGAACGACTCCTGCCCAGCGCCCATCGCGAGGACCCTGCACTGGCGGCGGAGTTCCGCCGGCTGACCGAGCAGGGGCTGCGCGAGCGCAAGACGACCAACCTGGCCACGGCCATCTCGGCGTTGACTGATCCCGACGGCGACAAGGTCAGGCTGGACCAGGAGCAGGCCGAGGCCATGGTGGTCGCGCTGACCGACACCCGGCTGTTGCTCGGTGAGCGGCTGGGGCTGCGGACCGACGAGGACTCGGATGCGCTCCAGGACCGGCTGGAGGCGGCTTCGGAGGAGGATCCCCAGCTGTATCTCGCGGCGTACTACGACTTCCTGACGTGGCTGCAGGAGTCCCTCATCCAGGCTCTGATGGGAGGGAGCCGACCTGTGTGACGGACCCAACGGCCGAAAGGTAGCGGATCGACCGGGGTGCCCAGACCAGACGGCTACGCTCGAACCCGTGTCAGACTCACCGATCGGAATCTTCGACAGCAGCTTCGGTGGACTGACGGTTGCCCGCGCGGTGCTGGACCAGCTGCCCCACGAGGCGGTGCTCTACCTTGGTGACACCGCCCGGCAGCCCTATGGTCCACGCCCCATCGCCGAGGTCCGCAAGTACTCCCTCGAATGTCTCGACCGGCTGGTCGCCCGCGGTGTGAAGTCTCTGGTGATTGCCTGCAACTCCGCCTCGGCCGCGGTGCTGCACGATGCCCGCGAACGCTATGACGTCCCGGTCGTCGAGGTGATCCGCCCTGCGGTCCGCCGGGCCGTCGCAGCCACCCGCAACAACAAGGTCGGCGTCATCTCCACGCAGTCGACCCACCAGAGCCAGGCCTACGTCGACCTGTTCGCGGCCGCGCCGCAGATTTCGGTCATGAGCCGGCCGTGCCCGCGTTTCGTCGAGTTCGTCGAGTCCGGGGTCACCTCCGGCGAGGAGCTGCTCGACGTCGCCCACTCCTACCTCGACCCCATCGTGGCGCGCGGCGTGGACACGCTCATTCTCGGCTGCACGCACTACCCGCTGCTGACCGGTGTCATCTCGTACGTGATGGGCCAGGAGGTCACCCTGGTGTCCTCGGCCGAGGAGACCGCCAAGGATGTATTCCGCGTGCTCGCCGACGCCGGGATGCTCCGGCCCGATGACCTGCCGGCTCCGGTGCACGAGTTCGTGACCACCGGTGACCCGCAGGAGTTCGAGCGCCTTGCCCGCCGGTTCCTCGGTCCCGAGGTCATCCGCGCGCGCCCCGAGCCGGCTGCTGCAGCCACCGCCCGATGAGGCTGACCATTGTCGGCTGCTCCGGCTCACTGGCGGGGCCGGGCTCGCCCGCGTCGTGTTATCTCGTCCAGTCCGAGCACAAGGGCCGAACGTGGAACCTTGTTCTTGACCTGGGCAGCGGCGCACTCGGCGCGCTTCAACGCCACCTTGACCTCACGGCCATCGACGCCGTGGTGCTGAGCCATCTGCATGCCGATCACTGCCTCGACCTGTGCGGCCTCTACGTCGCCCAGAAGTACAGCCCCGCAGCTGCCGTACGCACCCGGATCCCCGTTTATGGCCCTCTAGGCACCGGCGACCGGATGGCTCGTGCCTATGACCTTTCGCCCCCCCGCGGGATGGGTCACGAGCTCGACTTTTGTGAGCTCGCCGACCATCAGAGCGTTCGGATCGGTCCCTTCACCGTGACGCCACACCGGGTCCGCCACCCGGGCGAGGCCTATGGCATCCGGGTCGAGGCCGACGGCGAGGTGCTGGCCTACACCGGTGACACGGACACCTGCGAGGGCCTCAGCCTCCTGTTCCACAACGCCACTCTCGTCCTGGCGGACTCGGCGTTCGTCGATGGACGCGATGACGTGCAGGGTATCCACCTGTCCGGCAGCCGGGCGGCCCGCGCCGCTGTGGACGCCGGCGGGGTGCGCCGGCTGATGCTCACCCACCTTCCCCCGTGGAACGACCCAGCCGTATGCCGTGCCCAGGCCGACGCAGTGTGGCCCGGCGAGGTCGAGCTTGCCGAACCGGACGCCGTCTACGAGCTGTGAGCCCGTTCGCCTAGCCTTGGGCGCATGACTTCACCCGATGTTCGTCACGACGGCCGCGACCCCAGTCAGCTTCGCGACATCGTGATCACCCGAAACTGGCTCGACCACGCCGAGGGCAGCGTCCTGGTCGAGTTCGGCAGGACCCGCGTGCTGTGCGCGGCGTCGTTCACGGCAGGCGTGCCGCGATGGCGCAAGGGCAGCGGCGAGGGCTGGGTCACCGCCGAGTACGCGATGTTGCCCAGAGCCACCAACACCCGCTCCGACCGCGAGTCGGTCAAGGGCCGGATCGGCGGTCGCACCCATGAGATCTCGCGGCTGGTCGGCCGGAGCCTGCGGGCTGTGATCGACACCAAGGCGCTGGGAGAGAACACGATCGTCCTGGACTGTGACGTGCTCCAGGCCGACGGGGGGACCCGGACGGCCGCGATCACCGGAGCCTATGTGGCGCTCGCCGACGCCATCGAGACCGGTCGCCGCAGCGGCGCCATCGGGAAGAACGCGCAACCGCTCAAGGGGTCGGTTGCCGCGGTCAGCGTTGGCGTCGTCAAGGGGGTGCCGCTGCTCGATCTGGACTATCCCGAGGACTCCACTGCCGATACGGACATGAATGTCGTCATGACAGGAACCGGCGCGTTCGTCGAGATCCAGGGCACCGCGGAGACCGAGCCGTTCGACCGGGACGAGCTCAACGTGCTGCTCGACCTGGCCACCAGGGGTTGTGCCGAGCTCACCAGGCTGCAGCTGGCGGCTCTCGCAGATGTCGCACGGATTACCGCGTGAGGCGGATCGTCCTGGCCACGCGCAACGGCCACAAGGTCCGTGAGCTCCAGGTGATCCTTGCTGACCTGATCGAGGAGCTCGACCTGGAGATCGTCGGGATGGGCGAGTTCCCCGAGGTCGCCGAGGTGGTCGAGACCGGCGTGACCTTTGCGGAGAACGCGACGCTCAAGGCGGTTGCGGCGGCCACGGCGACCGGGCTGCCTGCGCTGGGCGACGACTCCGGCCTGGCGGTCGACGTGCTCGGCGGATCGCCAGGGGTGTTCAGCGCGCGCTGGGCAGGAACCCGGGGTCAGGACGGGGCGAACCTTGAGCTGCTGCTGGGCCAGCTCTACGACGTCCCGGACGAACATCGCGGCGCGGCGTTCGTGTGCGCAGCGGTGCTCGCGCTGCCGGACGGGACAGTGGTGGTTCGCGAGGGCCGTATGCCGGGGGCGCTTGCCCGGGAGCCACGCGGGGACAACGGCTTCGGCTACGACCCCATCCTCGTGGTCGAGGGCGACTCCCGGACGTCCGCCGAGCTGACCTTCGAGGAGAAGAACGCGATCTCTCACCGCGGCAAGGCCTTTCGGGAGCTGGCCGCTGACCTGCGGAGGATCTTCACGGACAGTTAGCATCTCGCAACCCGCCATATCCCCCTGGAGGCCCCGCGTCATGTAAGGCTTGCCTCATGAGGCGATGGTGGTCGGCCGCTGTCGGCGTGGTGGCCGGCGTGTTCACGGTGGGCGTCGCCACGCTCCTGGCAGCCGTGATGACGAGTACCGGGCTCGCGGGGGGCACACCCTCTCCGCTGTTTGCGGTCGGTGGCGCGTTCGTGGACCGAACCCCGCCGTGGCTGAAGGACTTTGCCATCGCGACCTTCGGCACCCACGACAAGATGGCCCTGATCGCCGGGATGGGTCTGTTCCTGACCGCCGCGTGCGCGGTCATCGGCATCGTGGGAGCGCGACGGCGTACGGCAGGGATGGTGGCCTTTGGGTTCCTTGGAGGCGTAGGCATGCTTGCAGTCGCCACCCGCCCCCATTCCGGCACCCTCGATCTGCTGCCAACCCTGATCGGCACGGCAGCCGGTCTCTGGGCTCTGTCCGCCCTGTGGCAGCGGGCTGATGAGGGAGCACGCGGCACGAGCGTCGACCGGCGCCGGTTCCTGCTGGGGGGCGTGGGCTTCACCGTCGCAGGCATCACAGCCGCTTCGCTGGGTCAGTCGCTGGGCCAGGGCGCCAGGCTGGCTTCTCAGTCTCGCTCGTCCGTCCGGCTGCCCGAGGCCGCGACACCGCTGGTCATCCCCTCCGGCGCGCAGCTGGACGTCAGGGGAATCACGCCCTACGTCATCCCGAACGCGGACTTCTACCGGATCGACACCGCGCTTCTCGTCCCCCAGCTGGACGCCTCCGGCTGGTCGCTGAAAGTCCACGGGATGGTCGACCGGGAGGTCAACCTCAGCTGGGCGGCCCTTCTCTCAAAACCGATGCAGGACTCACTGGTCACCTTGATGTGTGTCTCCAACGAGGTGGGCGGAGACCTGACCGGCAACGCCGTGTGGACCGGGTGGCCCGTCCGTGAGCTGCTCAAGATGGCTGGGCCCAGACCGGGTGCCGACATGGTCTTGTCGACCAGCAGCGACGGATGGACCGCCGGTACGCCGTTGTCGGTGCTGACCGATGACCGCGACGCCCTGCTGGCGATCGCCATGAACGGCCAGCCACTGCCTTTCGAGCACGGGTTCCCGGTCCGCATGGTGGTTCCCGGGCTGTATGGATACGTGTCGGCGACCAAGTGGGTGACCGACCTGAAGGTGACCACGTTTACCCAGGATCAGGGCTACTGGACGCCGCGCGGCTGGTCGGCGCTGGGCCCGGTCAAGACCGAGTCCCGCATCGACGTCCCGCGTTCCGGGGATCGGGTCAGCGCAGGGAAGGTCGCCGTCGCCGGGATCGCCTGGGCTCAGCACCGCGGGATCAAGGCTGTCGAGGTGAGGGTGGATAACGGTCCGTGGCTGCAGGCTCGTCTGGCCGACGAGCCCACGATCGACTCCTGGCGCCAGTGGCTGCTGCCTTGGCAGGCAACCAGGGGCAACCACACCATCACGGTGCGGGCCACCGACAGCGAGGGCGTGACCCAGACCGCGGCTGAGGCGCCGCCCGCTCCGGACGGCGCCACCGGCTGGCACACCGTCACCGTCAACGTCGACTGACGCTGACTCAGGCCCGTCTTGGCGATGGGCCAGGCACTGAGCACACGTCGCACGTCTGACGCCGGGACGACCGATCGATACCAGGTGAGCTCTCCTTCTGAGCCAGCCTCAGACGTTGTCGCTATCTGGCGAGGACCGCTCGTCGGGCGAGGCGAGGAAGAAGTTGACCTGGTCGCCATCGACCTGGGCGTCCAGAGTCTGCTCATCCAGCAGCTGTGCGGCCTGGGGCTCGACGAACACGCGCGCGCCACCGTCATCGATCAGCGCGTCGCCGGGGGCAGGCTCGGCGACGACCATCAGCTCGAGCCCCTCCGTGCTCGTCGCTATGCGCAGTCCGGCGGTCTCGGGGGCCTGGGGATCCTGCGTCAGGGTGCGGACGGCGTCCTGGGCGTCATGGGTCAGGGTAAGCACGGTTGCTCCTGTCTGGTGGGGTCCTTCGGGTTCCCTCCACCCTGTGACGGGCCGCGAATCATTGTCAAACTCTCGGTCGGATCCTGAACTCGTCAGGGCGTGGCGTTCCAGATCCTCCGGGACCCACACCACCTAGGCGTCGTGGTCGCGAACCTGACCTCGCCCGGACTTGGTGGTGCCGCGCTGCTTCTTGGCCTCGAGCCTGCGCCGCTGTGAGCCCCGTGTCGGCCGGGTGGCCCGGCGGGGCGGGGGAGGCGGGAGCAGCGCCTGCCTCAGAATCTCGGCCAGCCGGTTGCGGGAAGCAACCCGGTTCTGACGCTGGGACCGGTGCTCCGAGGCGAAGATGATGAGCTCGCCGCCCACCAGGCGCTCCTGCAAACATGACTCCACCCGCAGGCGCTGAGCCTGCGAGAGCCTGGCAAGGGCCGGAGAGCCGAGGACCTGCCAGCGGAGCTCAACCCGGCTGTCTGTCGTGTTGACACCTTGACCGCCAGGCCCGGACGAGCGTGAGAAGCGTTCGACGAGCTCATGGGCCGGGACCACGAACCCGGAGCGGAACCCCGGGCCGGGCGCTAGAACAAGATCGCCGCCCGGCTCGTAGCTGTTCGTTGCCATTGCTCAACTTTATGGTGCGGCCGATGAGATTCGAACTC
>JBDTWH010000208.1:0-14292 GCA_040006795.1 Actinomycetota bacterium
GGAAAGCAGGCACCATGCCCAGATCTTGTTTGAGCAGCGGCCGCATCCGGGGCCAGACCATCAGGTGCGACCGCTCCCGGTCCCGGGCGGGTGGGAAGCAGTGACCGCGCTGGATGTGATCTGGCCGGGGAACAGCGCCTCGCGCCGGGCGAGGGCGGCTTCGAGCCAGCGAGTGGAGTTCCCCGGCGCGCTCGGCGGCGTCCTCGCAGGGCGCCTTGACCTGCCCGAGGGCCGGCCGGTGGCATATGCGTTGTTCGCGCACTGCTTCACCTGCAGCAAGGATGGGCACGCCGCGGCCCGCATCTCGGCAGCGTTGACCACCCGCGGCGTGGCGGTGCTGCGCTTCGACTTCACCGGGCTGGGCCAGTCCGGTGGTGACTTCGCCAACTCCAACTTCTCCTCCAACATCGCCGACCTTCTGGCCGCGGCTGGATGGATGCGCAGTCAGGGACATGCCCCCTCCGTGCTGATAGGTCATTCCCTGGGCGGTGCGGCGGTCCTGGCGGCCGCGGGGGACACCGACGAGGTCGTGGCGGTGGCCACCATCGGGGCACCCTGCAGCCCCGAGCACGTCTCCCGCCTGATCGTCGAGGCTGACCCTGAGCTCGCCACAAACGGCCAGACCAGGGTGAGTATCGGCGGACGCATCTTCTCCATCAAGGCGGACTTCCTGGAAGACATCGCCGCGCAACCCCAGGCCCAGCGCATCGCCGCGCTGGGGCGGCCCCTGCTGGTCCTGCACTCCCCGCAGGACCAGGTCGTCGGGGTGGACAATGCGCGGGCCATCTTCGATGCCGCTCGCCATCCCAAGTCGTTCGTCGCCCTTGACGGCGCCGACCACCTGCTGACCCGACCGGCGGACGCCGAGTTCGTGGCGTCCCTTATCGCAACCTGGGTTCGTCGGTACCTGCCCGAAGCCCCCTCGATACCGGACGTCCCTGCCTCCCTACAAGAAGCTGCCCCGGCTCCGGCCCCCGCCGTCTCCGGCGTCGTCGTCGCTGAGACGGAACGGGGTCGCTACATTCACACGGTCCGCGCTGGTGGGCACACCTGGACCATGGACGAACCCGAGAGCTCAGGCGGGCAGGACGCCGGCCCGACACCGTACGACATGCTGCTGTCCGGGCTGGGGGCGTGCACGTCGATGACGATGCGCATGTATGCCGAGCACAAGGGATGGGACATGGGCCCCACCACCGTGAGGCTGCAGCACGGCCGCATCCACGCCCGGGACTGCGACACGTGTGAGAGCACCAACGGGCGGCTGGATCGCATCGACCGCGAGATCACCCTGGACGACTCCCTGAGCACCGAGCAGCGAGCCGCCCTGCTGGCCATCGCCGACAAGTGCCCGGTACACAGGACGCTCACCAGCGAGGTCAGCATCTCCACGGTGCTCACCGACCCCGGCGCTGCCGAGATCGGCGGCTGAGCTGCCGGGACCCGCTGAGCTGAGGGGAGCGACCCGCCCGGCGTGCCGGCAGGTGGCCACCTGAGGGTTCCTCAGATCGCTCGAAGCGGCTCGTGCCAACGGTCACCGGACAGGACCTGGTCGGCCTCCGACGGCCCCCAGCTTCCCGGGGGGTAGCGGTGGACCGGGCCGGGATCATCCAGGACCGGTTGGACGACGCGCCACGCGCTCTCCACGCCATCCTCGCGCGCGAAGCGGCGGGGATTGCCGTCCAGGGCATCATCGAGCAGTCGCTCGTAGGCCTCGCTGCGTGAGCTGAGGGCGTCGGCGAAGTCGACGTTGAGGTCGACCGGCTGGGTCACCAGGTCAGGCCCGGGCTGTTTGGCCTCCACGGTCATGGTGACGCCGTCAGATGCCCCGAGCCGGAACCTGATGAGGTTCGGAGGCGGACAGGGCAGGTCAGGGTCGGCGAACAGCATGCGAGGCGGTTCCCTCAGCTCGACCACTGCCTCAAGGGCGTTGGTGGCAAGGCCTTTGCCGGCTCGTACATAGAAGGGCACGCCGGACCACCGCCAGGAGTCGATCTCGAGACGGCAGGCCACGAAAGTCTCGGCGTTGGAGTCCGTCGCGACCCCGGGCTCGTCCAGGTACCCGTCGTACTGGCCCCTGACCACCGAAGCCGCGTCCAGCGGGCGGATGGAGCGGAATACCTTCACCTTCTCGTCCCGGAGCGCATCGGCATCGGGGCTGACCGGGGGCTCCATGGCGAGCAGGGCGACCACCTGGAGCAGATGGTTCTGGACGACGTCGCGCAGAGCCCCGACGCTGTCATAGAAGCTGCCGCGTCCCTCCACGCCGAATGACTCGGACATGGTGATCTGCACGTTGTCGACGTAGTTGCGGTTCCAGATCGGCTCCAGGAAGGAGTTGGCGAAGCGGAAGACGAGGATGTCCTCGACCGACTCCTTGCCGAGGTAGTGGTCGATCCGGTAGATGTCCGACTCGGCGAAGTGCCCGTGAATCACGGCGTTCAGCTTTACGGCCGAGGACAGATCGCGGCCGAACGGCTTCTCGACGACGATGCGCGACCTCTCGTGCAGACCTTCGCCGGCGAGCCCTTCGGTGACTGTCGGGAAGAACGACGGGGGGATGGCCAGGTAGAAGGTCGTGGCGTTGGCGTCGAGACTCTCCAGCTCCAGGCGGAGCCGGGCGAACGTGGCCCGATCGGCGTAGTCGCCCCCGATCAGGCTCAGTCGTTCGCAAAGTCGGTCGACCACGTCGGCGTCAGCATCGGCGACCGTCGCTGCGATCGCCTCTCGGACGTGAGCGCGGAACTGGTCGTTGTCCCAGTCAGACAGGGCGACACCGATCACCGGCAGGTCGAGCCTGCCTCTGGCGGCCAGACGGTAGAGGGAGGAGAACAGCTTCTTACGGGCGAGGTCCCCCGTGGCGCCGAACAGGACGAGGGCGTCCGACCTGCTCATGCGATCACCGTGCCTTTTCGGCGTGACCGCCGAACTCACTGCGCATTCCCGAGAGGACCCGGTTGGAGAAGTCTGCCTCACCCCGTGAGCTGAAGCGGGCGAAGAGGGCTGCGGCGAGCACAGGTGTCGGGACTCCTTCGTCGACCGCTGCATGGACCGTCCAGCGACCCTCGCCCGAGTCGGAGACCTGACCGTCGAACCGGGACAGCTCGGGATCCTTGTGGAGGGCCTCCGCGGTGAGGTCCAGCAGCCATGACGCGACCACGCTCCCTCTGCGCCACAGCTCGGTGATCTCCGGGACGTCAAGGTTGTACTGGTAGGCGCGGGGATCGCGCAGCGGGGTCGTCTCGGCGTCAGTCTCGTGATCGCCGTTGCCGATGCCAGCCTGGGCAAGGACGCCAAGGCCCTCCGCGTAACCCGCCATCAGGCCGTACTCGATGCCGTTGTGGACCATCTTCACGAAGTGGCCGGCACCGCTGGGACCGCAATGCAGGTAACCCCGCTCGGCCGTGGATGCCTCCCCCTGCCTGCCAGGGCTGCGCTCGGCGGCGGCGAGCCCGGGCGCAAGGGTGGCGAAGATCGGGTCGAGGTGGGCGACCGTCTCGGACTCCCCGCCGATCATGAGGCAGAAGCCTCGTTCGAGACCGAACACGCCTCCGCTGGTGCCGACGTCGACGAACCGGATGCCGCGCTCGGCAAGGGAGTCGGCCCGGTCGATGTCGTCACGGTAGTGGCTGTTGCCTCCGTCGATGATGATGTCGCCCGGCTCGAGCCGGCCAGACAGGTCGTCGACCACTGCGCCGACGAAGGCGGCGGGGACCATGACCCAGATCGCCCGGGGCGCGTCGAGGCGCGACACCAGCTCGTCAAGATCACGAGCTCCGGTGACCCCGTCCAGTGTCACGAGCTGGTCGACAGCGGCCAGGTCGCGGTCGTAGACGACGCAGGTGTGCCCATCCCGCAGGAGGCGCCGAACCAGGTTGGCACCCATCCGTCCCAGACCCATCATGGCGATTTGCACGGTTGCTGCTCCTTCGTTGCGCGAGTGAAACAGTGTTGCGTCCCAGTATGTTGCGACGCACACAGCCGACGCCCATCACCCGGAGGGCTGCTCCTGCACGCCGGGCGGCCATGACCTCGTTACTCCGGTGTCGGAGTCCATGCACGACGCGCGAACGCCTTGTCGAGCGGAGTGTCCAGGGCGTGGTTCGTGTAGTTGCTCAGGGTCTTCACCGCGATCGCGAGGATGATCTCCAGGACCTGGTTCTCGGTGTACCCAGCGGCCAGGAACTCCTTCAGCTCAACCTCGGACGGACGGCCCCTGGTGGCCACCATGGCGGTGGTGAAGAGGTTGAGCTCCTGCAGCCTGGCATCGCCTATCGGCTCACCGGCACGCACAGCGTCGGTGATCTGGGTCGGCACCCTGTTGCCATCGGCGATGGTGCTGTGGGCCCCCATGCAGTAGGTGCAGCCGTTGAACCGGCTGATCGCCAGGAAGATGACCTCCTGCTCGGCCGAGCTGAAGCCGCAGTGGCGCCGGAGCTGGTCGTACCCGAACCGGTAGGTACTGAGCAGGCCCGGCGAGTTGGCCATCCCCGCGTACATGTTCGGCACCATGCCCAGCTCGGCCTCGGCCTGAACATCGCAGCCCGCGCCGGAGCCTCCCCCACCGAGCTGAGCCGGATCGTCGCCGGCATCGAGGCTGAGATCAGGTCCTGGACGACACGATGACCGGACCGCCAGCGCGGACTGCGGCGGGGCCGGCCCCGCCGGTGGCGACCGGTTCGCGAGCGACAGTCACTGATCCTCCTGATCGACGAGGCGGTCCATGGCTGCGTGCAGGCGAGCCAGGGACTCCGGGTCGGGAGGCTGCTGCCCGGACCAGCGGGACAACGCCCGGTTGAGCGCCTGGTGCTCGGCTGCGACCTGGGTGCATTTCTCGCAGATGGCCAGATGCTCTTCGAGACGCCTGACCTCCCCTGGTGCCAGAACGGCGGAAGGATCGTGGTCCAGATAGCGCTGGATCCGTCGAGCCGACCAGTGGCAGGTGAGCATCGTGCGGATTGAGGAGATCACCGGGCCCTCCCTTGGACTGTGGCGGTGTGCCGAAGGTGAAGCCGGACCCGGTTCCGGGCGCGGCTGAGGCGCGACATGACGGTGCCGACCGGCACACCGAGCGCGTCGGCGGCCTCGGCGTAGGTAAGCCGGTCGACATCGACCAGCAAGAGCACGGTGCGGAACCGGGCATCCAGAGAGCTCACGGCCTTCTCGAGGTCCTCTTCCAAGATCTCATCCATCACATGGTCCTCCGGACTCGGCACGCCCAGGGCGCCGAAGGCTGGCTTTGCCCCCCGCACGGCAGCCCAGTCCTCGACCAGGTCGGGTCGTTGTCGGCGATGCATGTTCATGTTCGTGTGCCGAAGAATCGTCAGCAACCACGCACGCGGGTGCGCACCGTCAAAGCGATCCAGCGCCCGGAAGGCCCGAATCACCGTCTCCTGAACCAGGTCCTCGGCGTCGGCGGAGTTCCCGGTCAGGGTCCGTGCCACCCGCAGCATCACCTCCAGCTCCGGTTCGACATGGGTGCGAAACGCGAGCGCACGCGCCCGGTCGGCGCGGCTTGAAGGCAGGGGCACGTTATGGGAACCCATCGGCGCCCCCACCGTGTTCCCACCTGAGAGGGCAAGTCGCCAGGAGCTTCAGAGCCGCAGGGCGCAGCTGCAGGGCCCCGAGCCGACATACGCTGCCCGTCACGCGGCAACCCACCCCGGGGCCGCCACCACCGGAACCGACCAAGGAGAAGCATGGACACCGCCCTCGCCAGCTCAGACCGCCCCGTCAGCATCGACGGGCCCCGTCTGCCCGCAGTCATTCTCTTCGACGTCAACGAGACCCTCTCGGACATGTCGCCGATGGCCGGGCGGTTCGTCGACGTCGGCGCCCCCGCCCACCTGGCCGCGACCTGGTTCGCGGCGCTCCTTCGAGACGGCTTCGCGCTCACCGCCGCCGGCAGCACCGCGCCGTTCGCCCAGCTCGGCACCAGCGTGCTTCGTGCGAGTCTCGGGGACCTGCCCCTCAACCGCACCGTCGACGAGGCGATCGAGCACATCATGGGCGGCTTCGGTGAGCTGACCGTGCACCCCGACGTTCTCGACGGCATACCCGCCCTCGCTGCCCTGCCCACCCGTCTCGTCACCCTCAGCAATGGTGCGGCAAGCGTCGCCCAGGGTCTGTTCGAGCGGGCAGGAATCGGCGAGCACTTCGAAAGGCTGCTCTCTGTCGAGGACGCCGGGATATGGAAGCCTGCGCCGGGCGCGTACGCCTACGCGGCGCAGCAGTGCGGTGTCGAACCAGTCGACCTGATGCTCGTGGCCGTCCACCCCTGGGACATCGACGGCGCCCGCCGCGCCGGACTTGGCACCGCCTGGATCAACCGGACGGGGGCAACGTACCCCGACTACTTCACCGCGCCGACGCTTGAGGCGACTTCGATGCGCCACCTGGCCCAGCTGCTGAGCCAGTAGATCGAGTCACACGGCCAGGACCGGGTCCGCCACTCAGGTACCTGTCCCTGGATGGCCCCGTGTCTGGCTATCCGTTCGGGTCCGGGCCGGGATCGCCACCCAGCATCACGACGCCGAGACGTTCCAGGTACATCTCCCACCCTTTGCGGTGGTGACCGCGTTGCTCGTCGTCGGGCAGGTCGTAGTGGCGCAGGACAACGCGGGTGCCCCCGCTCTCCGCTTCGAGCGTGACCACGACCCTGGTGCTGCCTGGCGCGACGGCGTGGTCATGACTCCACCCCCAGGTGAAGACGAGCCGGTGAGGGGGATCCACCTCGACGAACGCCCCTGACACCTCGACGCCATCTCGCATGCTGACTCGGTACGTGCCTCCGGGAACCGGCACCAAGGCCGCCTGGTTGCCCATCCACTGGGTGTATCGGGAGGGGTCTGTGAAGTACGGGAACACCGTCTCGGGCTGAGCGGCGATGTGGACACTCACCTCGAGGACGCCGGGTTCGGTCATGAGCGGTCCTTCTCCCTCTGTTCGGCCTCCGCCAGGTTCTTGATACGGCTGAGGCTGCTTCGCCAGTGCTCCTCGACAACGGCGCGCAGCGGTCCGAGGGCGACCTTGTCCGCGCGGTACAGACGACTGGTGCCCTCTCGGCGCTCGGTCACCAACCCCGCACCCTTCAGCAGGCTCAGGTGCTGGCTGATGGCCGACCAGGTGACGTCGAACTCGGCCGCGATGTCACCAGCGGCCAGCTCGCGGTCCCAGACCAGCTCGAGGATCCGCAGCCGGCGCGGTGCGGCGATCACCTGCAGCGCTTCCATGAGTCTGTGTCGCTCCCTTCGATCCGCGGACCAGTCTGTCGCATCGATGCAACGCGGCATCTGAGGCTTGACCCGTTCGCTTATTTAAGATTAATCTAAAATAACACGAACACCGAACCAACCGGAGGAAGCCATGGACCGCTCCATCACCCTCGCCGTCGACGTCGACGGCGATCCTGATCGCCTATTCGAGATCCTGTCGACGACCGAAGGACAGCGCGCCTTCTGGACGGCTGACTGCGATGTCTCCGCCGACACCGCACGATTCGGCTTCGAGGCCGCCCCTGTCGACCTCCTGGTCGACGTGACCGGCGAGCCGGCCAAGCTCGTCCGGATGCACGTCACCTCGGGTTTCCCGTTCTGGGAGGGCTCGACCTGGGAGTGGGAGCTAGGTCAGGCCACCCGCGCCGAGACCGGGACCTCCGTGCTCTTCCGGCACTATGGCTTCGGTCCGGGGTACGCCGAGATCGACCTGGCCCACACCGCTCAGACCTGGGCGATGATCCTGGACCGAATGGCCAGGTACGCCTCCAGCGGCACCCCGCAGCCCCTGTTCCCCCTGCCGACGACATGAAGACATCTCTAGCGCTGACCGACGGGGCAACAGGACGACGTCGTGGCCGTTGACGTCCGACCAGTGGTGCTCGTCCACCGACCGCGCGACGAGGTCGCCGCCTTCATGTTCGACCCCCGCAACGACCTGAGATGGACCGGTGGCATCACCTCCAGCAGACCGGCCCAGCCGGGCCCGCTGGTGAAGGGCGCGAGCGTGGAACGCACCGCGAAGTTCCTTGGCCGGACCTTCACCTACGGGTACGTCGTCACCGAGCACCAGCCCGACCGGGTGGTCGAGCTGAAGGTTGACCGGCCCTTTCCCATGCTCGTGCGCTACGAGCTGGACGATGCGCCAGACGGCACGCTCGTGGCAATCCACGCGAGCGGGACGCCGGGCGGCTTCTTCGGGTGGGCCTCCCCCCTGATGAAGCGCCAGGTGAACAGGAGCATCACGAGCGACCTCGAACGACTGCGGACCTGCCTCGAGTCATGAACGCGGTGAACAGCTGCGCGAGTCAGATGGTGGCGAGGAACGAGGCGATCTCGCGCAGACAGTTCTCGTCGCCCTCGAGGTGCGGAAGATGGGCCACGCCGGGCAGCCTGACGAACTTCGCCCCAGGTATTCGCCGCGCGAGCTGCTCGCCGATCTCCTGCATGTCGAGAAGGTCAAGGTCCCCGACCAGCACCAGGGTCGGTACGCGGATCTCGTCAAGGCGCGGCCACGCATCGCCAGACTCGACCTTTGCCCCAGGGTCAGCGGCGCGAAGGGCTCGCCCGTTCATCTCGAGGAACAGCTCGCGGACCTCACCACCGACGCGTCCCTGCGGCGCGGTGGGCCCGTCCAGCCAGAGGTGGGCCTCCAGCCGGTTGACCTCGTCGATATCCCCAGCTCTTTCTGCCTCCTGGGCGGCCTCGACTATCGACTCGATCGCCTCCTGCGCGATGTCCGGGTCGGGCGCCCCACTCACCACAGACCCGATAAGGACGAGCGCAACGACCCTTTCGGGGTTAGCCAGCGCCAGGTCGATGGCCGTAGCCCCGCCCTTTGAGCAGCCGACCACAACCGCGGTGTCCAGCCCGGCAGCGTCCATCACGGCCAGCGCGTCACCGTGCCGGGTGAACGGTTCCGGCTCGTAGCAGGTGTCGCCGTAGCCACGCGCGTCGTACGACACAATCCGGCCCTGACTGCTCAACGCCTCGATCAGCGGCTTCCAGCTGCGCCGGTCGGTGACCCCGGCGTGGATGAGGAGAACGTCGGCGCCAGAGCCGCCGGGAGGCTGCGTGATGTCGTACGCCAGCGATGACTTCCCTGAGGTCGAGAACACGCCCTAACCTTGACACGGCCCTACGCGTATTGGCCATGCCAAGAGCTTTGCCGCCGCCACCGCTGCCAGCCAGACCACTCGCCATCGCGGAGCGCGGCGACCCCCGCCGCGATCATTCCCAGGCCGATCATGATTGTTGCGACACCGTAGATGGCGCCGACGGTCCCTGGTCTGCGTCCGGCTCTGTTGCCGATCATCGCCGCCTTCGCCACGATGGCGGGATCACTCCTGGTGCTGCTCGGGATGACCCAGGTCACCGACGTGGGCGGGTATGCCGTGGACGTCGTCATCCTGTTCGGTCTTGCCCTGGCCGTGGACTACAGCCTGCTGATGGTCAACCGGTACCGGGAGGAGTGGCCGCGGGAGCGGACCGGACTGGCGCGATGGAACGCTCGGTGAGCGCAGCGGGGCGCACTGTGACCAGAGCGCGGAGGATGGCTTCTTCGGGCGGCTGGCCCGCCGGGTGCAGCGCCGGCCGTGGCTGGTCGCAGGCGGGGTCGCCGCGGTGCTTGTCACCCTCGCGGTTCCGTTCTTGGGCGTGAACTACGGCAACGGCGACCCGCGGGTCCTCCCCAGGAACTCGGATAGCCGCCTGGTGGCCGAGACGCTGCTTGATCGGTTCCCCGGCAAACAGTCCGAGCCCATCCTGGTCGTCGCCCCGGTGCAGTCCAGCGACCCCCGCGTCGCCGCATACGCAACGCAGATCAAGGCCCTCCCGGGAGTCGACGCGGTCAGTGTTCGGCGCGCTGGTCTGGATCTTCCAGGACGGACATCCTTCCGGCCTGCTCGGATTTGACGCGTCCGGCGCGATCGAGCTGTGGGTGCCGGTGCTCGTGTTCGTCTTCGCCTTCGGGCTGTCCATGGACTACGAGGTGTTCCTCCTGTCCCGGGTCAAGGAGTGCTACGACGAATGCGGCGACAACGACACCGCGGTGGCCAACGGCCTGCAACGGTCGGGGCGCATCATCACCTCAGCGGCACTGCTGGTGACGATCGTGTTCCTCGGGTTCGCCGCCGGACAGGGCCTGGGCATCAAGGAGATGGGCCTGGCCCTGGCCATCGCGGTCGTCGTCGACGCCACCCTGGTGCGCTGCCTGCTCGTACCGGCCACCATGACCCTGCTCGGCGACGCGAACTGGTGGGCACCGGCACCGCTGCGCCGTGCGTATGACCGGATCGGCATCAGGGAGCCGGGCTCCGTCACCCCTTCTTCTGGCGCCTGGTCCACACAGCAGTCCAGGGGTAACCGCTCAGGACCGCACGCGACGTCCTCCTAGCGCGAACCGACGAAGTAAGGGCTCCAGGTCATTAGGCCTGGGGCCCTTCCAGCGCTCCGAGCACGGCGGTCAAGGACCGGAATCTCCGAGATCCGGTAAGAACTCCTGCCGAACAAACACAAACCTGTCATGACCCTCTCCACGACGCACAGTCTTCACCTGGCCACCGGCAGGATCAGTGTCGCCGTCCGCTACTGCGTCGTCTTGGTGTGCGCAGCCAGTGCGGGCGTCCACGCCGCACTGGTTCCCGACCCCGAACAGCTCGACCTCCTCGGCCTCGCCACCTCTGCGGCAGAGGTCCTTGCCGCGCTCTCAGCAGCCTTGCTGATCACACGAAAGGAACCACGATGAACCAGGCCAGAGTTCAACGGCGGCACTCGATTCCCTTGGTGGTGCTCATCCTGAGCGCTCTCCTGGGCTTCGTGATGGTCTCGCGGCTAGCACCCGCTCATGGCGACGAGATATCGGCCGGGGGCCACACGCACACCACTGCTGCAGCGCCCCGAACCGCCGCCCAGAACGCCTTCCACGACCAGATGCGCAAGCTCTGGGAGGACCACGTCACCTGGACGAGGCTGGCGATCGTGACCTTCGCGGACGGGTCGCCCAGCTTTGACGCAACCGCAGGGCGGTTGCTCCAGAACCAGGCCGATATCGGCAACGCGATCAAACCGTTCTACGGCCCCGCCGCGGGCACCAAGCTGACAGCCCTGCTGCACGACCACATCACAATCGCCGTCGAGCTCCTGCAGGCCGCCAAAGTGGGCAACACCGATGCGTTCGACACCGCCAACACCCGGTGGTACGCCAACGGCAACGACATCGCCGACTTCCTCGCCGAGGCGAACCCGCGCTCCTGGCCGGACGCCGTTATGCGCGCCGACATGAAGGAACACCTCGACCAGACACTGGCTGAGGCAGCTCACGAGCTACACGGCCAGTACCCCGCGAGCGTCACCGAATACGAGGGCATCCACGCCCACATCCTCATGATGGCCGACCAGCTCAGCGCTGGCATCATCGCCCAGTTCCCGTCCCGCTTCCACTGAATCTCGTTCCACACCAACAGAAAGGCACCACCGCCATGGCAAGCACCCAGTCTCCGTCGGTCGCATCGACAGCAGAGCAGGGCCTCGTAGCCCGCATCCGGTTCGCCGAACCGGCAGAGCAGGCGTTCCTGATCCTGAGGACCGCCTTTACCGTCGCCCCCATCTTGTTCGGTCTCGACAAGTTCTTCCACCTGATGGTCAACTGGGACAGGTATCTGGCCCCGGTGCTGTCCGACCCGCTGCCGTTCACCCCCCACCAGCTGATGCTCGCGGTCGGCGTCATCGAGATCATCGCCGGCGTGGTCGTGGCTATCCATCCCCGCCTCGGCGCGCCGGTCGTGGCCGCCTGGCTCGTCGGCATCATCGTGAATCTCCTGCTGATCCCAGGGTTCTACGACGTGGCGTTGCGGGACTTCGGTCTCTTCCTGGCTGCCCTGGCCCTGGCCCGGCTCGCCACCACGTACGACCGGCGCCCACTGCTCTGGGTCACCCGCGGCCGATGAACCAGCCGGCTGACAGGGAGAACGACCGATGACCACCGCATTCGTCCTGTCCGGCGGCGGCAGCCTGGGTGCCGTACAGGTTGGCATGCTGCAGGCCCTGGGCGAACGCGGAGTTGAACCGGACCTGTTGGTCGGTACGTCGGCAGGGGCCATCAACGCGGCCTTTGTCGGCGGGCACGGGACGGGCAGTGACGCACTGACCGAGCTCGCCGAGCTGTGGCAGTCACTGCGCCGCCGGGACCTCTTCGCCCTCCGGCCACTTCACGGTGTTCTCGCGGTGGCCGGCGTGCGCCCCTCGCTGTTCTCGGCAGAACCGTTGCGGCACCTGGTCGAGGCCAACCTGGGATACCGGGACCTGCTGGACGCGAGTATCGAGCTGCACCTGGTCACCACCGACCTGAGCAGCGGACGGGAGGTGATGCTCTCGAGCGGTGATGCGGTGAGCGCGGTGGTGGCCAGCGCCGCCATACCGGGTGTCTTCCCGCCGGTATGCCGTGAGGGTCGCGTGCTCATCGACGGTGGTATCGCCGAGCATGCCGCGATCCGTCACGCCATCGAGTGCGGAGCCGACGAGGTCTATCTGTTGCCGACCGGGTTCCCTTGCGCGCTCGGGGCCGCCCCGACCACCGCTGTCGGGGTCGCCCTTCAAGCGCTGACCCTGCTGAGCCAGCAGCAGCTGATCGGCGAGGTGGCACGTTACGCCGGACCCGCCAAGCTCAAGGTGTTGCCGCCGCTGTGCCCGCTGGGAGTGTCCGCCGCAGACTTCAGCCACGCCGGCGAGCTGATATCCAGGGCCAGGAAGGCCACCGGCTCCTGGCTCGATACCGGCGGCCCCGACCTGCCCATGCCACAACGGTTTCTGTCGATGCACGACCACGAGGTATCAGGCGGCATGGTGGACGCGTCGGATCTCGATCGGGCCGACGGACGTCGAACGGCTTCGTCAGCCCACTGCTGACCGGCGACCTACCCAGTCAGTGTCGGTTGGAGGATCCTCAAGGCCTTCTGCATCGGAAAGAGGGCCGATAGCGTCGGCTCATGGCTGCTGCGACGGCGTCACCAGCGGGTTCCGCTCATCATGGTCTGGCCGGGCACGAGGTTGTGCTGTTGCTCGAGACCGATCCGCACTCGGGTCTGAGCCCGGCAGAAGCGGCTGACCGGCTCGGTCGTTTCGGGCCGAATGTGCTCCCGCGGGCGAAGACGGCCGGGCCACTGCAGAGGTTTGTGCGTCAGTTTCAGAACCCGCTGATCTACATCCTGCTCGTGGCCGGAGCCACGACCGCAGCGCTGGGCGAGGTCGTCGACGCCAGCGTCATCTTCGGTGTCGTGGTCATCAACGCGGTTGTCGGGTTCATCCAGGAGTCCAAGGCCGAGGCTTCCCTGGATGCGCTGCGGGCGATGGTTCGCACGCAGGCGCGGGTGGTCCGCGACGGGCGCACGGTGGTGGTGAGCTCGGACGACCTGGTACCCGGCGACCTGGTCCGGGTTGAGGCCGGCGACAAGGTCCCGGCGGACCTGCGGCTGCTGCAGCTGGCCGAGCTGCACGTTGATGAGTCGGCGCTGACCGGGGAGTCTGTCCCGGTGGTCAAGGACGAGGTGGTGCTGCCTGCTGCCACTCCGGTCGCCGACCGTCGCAACATGCTGTATTCCGGCACGCTGGTTACCAGCGGCACCGGGTCGGCGATCGTGGTGGCGACCGGGGCGGAGACTGAGCTCGGCGAGATCCACCGCCTGGTGGGTGCCGCCGATGTGCTGGCCACACCGCTGACCGCCAAGCTTGCCGGGTTCAGCAAGGTGCTGACGGTTGTCATCCTCGCGCTGGCCGTGCTGACCTTCGGTGTCGGCGTGGCTCGCGGTGAGGATGCGGCCTACATGTTCACTGCTGCGGTTGCCCTGGCTGTGGGGGCGATCCCCGAAGGGCTGCCGGCCGCGGTGACCATCACCTTGGCGATCGGGGTCGGCCGGATGGCCCGGAAGCGGGCGGTGATCCGGCGGCTTCCCGCGGTGGAGACCCTCGGGAGCACGACGGTCATTTGTTCAGACAAGACCGGCACGCTGACCCAGAACCAGATGACCGTCCGCGAGATCTGGACGCCACGGCGGCGGTTGGAGGTGACCGGCTCGGGCTACGCGCCGGACGGAGAGCTGCTCGACGAGGCAGGGGCGGTGATCAGCCCGGCGAGCAGCGAGGCGCTGCGGTGGACCCTGCTGGCCGGAGCGTGCTGCAACGAGGCAAGGCTGCTCCGGGATGACGGCCGCTGGGAGGTCGTCGGGGATCCCACCGAAGGCGCGCTGCTGACCGTCGCCGCGAAGGGGGGCCTGGACCTCGCAGCACTTCGCAAGGGGTACCG
>JBDTWH010000209.1:0-3461 GCA_040006795.1 Actinomycetota bacterium
GCCCCGACCCGGGTGCTGGACACCCGCATCGGCACCGGCGCACCCACGGCCAAGCTCGGCGCCGCCGGGACCCTGACGCTGAGCGTCCCCGGCCTGCCCGCCGGGACCACCGCCGTGGCGCTCAACGTGACCGCCACCAACCCCACCGCCGCCAGCTACCTGACCCTCTACCCCGGCGGCACCACCCGGCCCACCGCCTCCAACCTGAACATTGTGCCGAACCAGACGATCCCCAACATGGTCATCGTCCCGGTAGGCCCAGGCAACACGGTCACGATCTACAACAACACCGGCACCGTCGACGTCATCGCCGACCTCGTCGGCTACTACCAGTAGCAGCAACCCATAGGTCGGCTCCCAGGGACTTGGGTAAGCCAGACGTGTGCAGGCAGAGCGGCCGACGCCGCTCTGCCTGCACACTTTGGGCTGCCGACCTGAACGGATAAGCCTGTTGCTCGCCTTCTTCCTCTCGGACCGCTTGCTCAGAGAGTGCTGCCAAGATCGGCATCTGGCCAGCCTGGGTCCAGGTGTTCGGCAGAACGGTCTCTGTCGCTGCTGCCCACCACTTGCTGATGTCGCTTCTCATCGCTGCGTTCCTCGCCGCACCGTGGCGAGGCGTGCCTCAAAGGGTGGAGCCGTGCGCTGAGCGCCGCGACGAGCTCGCCCGCCTGTCTTATCGCCAAGACCGCAAAGCTCGGCCGCTGTACAGGCGGCAGGTTGGAGTCGGAGTGGTCGGGAGCGAGCTCGGGTCGAACCGACCGCCCATACCGTGGCCAATGAGCTGCGTCTTGGCATCAGCTCATGGTCAGCGCACCGCTTCCCGGGCAACGGAGGCGAATGAGTGGTCTGGAATAGGCAACCGGAGCCGGGGTGGAGGCCACGCGGCCTGAGCTTCCTGCGCTGCGTCATCCCCGAACGTGGAGAGATACACGAAATGACCGCCCCCGGCGCAGATCGCAGCCCCGTTGGTGCCCAGCGGCTGAAACCGTTGAACAGGCCGAGAGGACGCCGCTGCCGAGAGGATGCCGCTCCAGACACCCAGGAGTCTGTCGATGTCTTCTCGGGGAATCCTGGGCACCATCCATCCGACGCCACTGGCGGGCACGCCACCTGGGGCGTTCCCGCCAGTGGCGAGCGGTGCTGATCCCCTTCAGCAGTCCCTTAGACGAGCCCGTTTCGTTGGGCCCACAATGCGGCCGACGTGCGGTCACTGACGCCCAGGACGCTGAAGACATGCGTCAGGTGCGTCTTGACCGTCTTCTCACTGATGGTCAGCCTCCGGGCGATGCTCTTGTTCGGCAAGCCGACAGCGACGAGTGCAACCACTTCCCGCTCGCGGGCGGTCAGTGTGCCTGCGCCCATGCTGCCGGGAGCCCGGTTGTCCGGCAGCAGCGCACGAGCTGCCTTCGGTGACATGGGCACACCACCGGCAGCTGCGTCGCGAAGCGCCTTGATGATGTCCTCGGGTTCAGTGTCTTTGAGCAGGTAGCCTTCCGCGCCGGCATCGAGCGCGGCCAGGATGCGGGCGCTCTCGCTGAACGAGGTCAGCATGATGACTTTTGTGGCAGACCGGGCCCGGAGCACGGCGCGGGTCGCGTCGATGCCGTCAAGACCCGGCATGGAAAGGTCCATCAGCACGATGTCGGGCTCAAGCTCGGTGACGGCGGCTTGTGCCAGTGAGCCGTCCTCGAGGGAGCCGACGACCTCAATTCCGTCGGCATCGCCCAGGAGGTCGCTGAGACCGCGCCGCACCAGCGCATGGTCGTCAACGACCAGCACCTGAATCACCGCAGTGCCCCTCGCTTGACCAGCTCGGGCGTCTCACCTTGGCTGCATGGCTCGTTCTTGGGCGCAACCGGCACCTGCATCACGAACTCCGTGCCCTTCCCCGGAGAGGTGTCTATGGTCAGCGCACCGCCGTGCGAGGCGACGAGGGCGCTGAGCAGCTCAAGTCCGACGCTGCCACGGCCGCGCGCGGCCGCGTCTCCTGCCTGGAAGCCGCACCCGTCGTCGCGCACTCGCAGCGTGAGCGAATCCTTGCGTGAGCCGGAGATGTTGCCGCGCGCGACGTTCAAGGTGACCTCGCTTGCCTCGGCATGGCGCACGATGTTGCGGACAGCCTCCTGCGCGGCCCGGTAGACGAGCGTCTCGGTCGTCTCGTCGAGCTGCTCAGTGCCGGTCACGGTCACGGTCACGGTCACGCCGCGCACCTCCAGGGTCGCGGCGAGGTCGGCCAGGGCTGCAGCGAGGCCCTGGTCGTGCAGCCGTGGCGGGGTGATGGTCACCACGAGGGTGCGCAGCTCACGCATCCAGCGGCGCAGGTCCGTCGCGGTATCGCTCATGACCTTCACGTTCACATTGTTGCTTCGCGCCCTGCCAGCCGCGGCGCTGAGCGAGAATGATGCGCCAGCCAGGCCCTGGACGACCCCGTCGTGCAGATCGGCCGCGATCATCACCCGTTCCATGTCGGCCGCCGCCATGGACGCGAGCAGCAGCGACTCACGCTCGTCCTGGCTGCGCTTGAGACGCCTCGCCATCCTGTACGCCAGTGGAGCCTGCACCAGGTACAGCAGGACCAGTCCCCCCAACAGGACCGGCAGGCTTGTCAGCCAGGTTCGCCTGCTGGCGTCCGTGATGGTCTGATACGGCTGGTACGTCTCGAACAACAGCTGCTGTCCGGTCGGGGTCCGCACCCCCAGATAGACCTGAAGGAGCATTTCATACTTCTTCTCGCCCAAGTTCTCCAACGCCGTCAGGTTGCTGACTTCCGCTGAAGCGGTGCCGGTCTTGAGTGCCACCAGCTCGTCGCCGCCCAGCGGGAACCGCTTCCCGACCAATGAGCGGTCATCGGAGTACAAGATGCGCCCGGATGTGTCCCAGACCTTGACCCGCACAATTCGGCTGCCGATCACACGCTGACGAACAACCCGATCGAGCTGGTCATAGGCCGGCCCCGGGACCAGGGCCGCGTCGCGAAGGACCTGACCCACCACGTTGGTCGCCTCTAGGCTGGTCAGCATCCGGGCCTCTCGGATGGCATCGTCGGTTGCTGTCTTGCGCAGTGCGAGGGCCAGCGTGATACCGATGGCGGTGAGGACCACCAGGCCGGCGACGAGGAACGATGCAACAGCCTTGGGAACGGAGACGATCCGCGGCCGTTCCGCACGCGTCGTCGCTCGTGCGCGCCGGATTGATCGCTTTGTGGTCAGTCCCCTTGACTCCGCCATCCAGATCACCCTCCAGCGAAAGCAGAACCGTCAGAGTCCGGTTCGCCTGTGCAGGCAAACCGGACCCTGATGTCGAATGCCTACTGACCACGAGTGTGCCGCGAGGTCCTTGGGAAAAACTCGGGCCGTTCCTCTGGCGCCGAGCCCGAGGCACGTGTCACGCCTGGGCCATCTTTTGCCGGTGAGCTTGTCCGCTCAGCGGGGTCGTTCAGCGGGTGAGCCGATGGTGCTTGG
>JBDTWH010000210.1:0-5538 GCA_040006795.1 Actinomycetota bacterium
GGTCTCGCCGTCCTTCCACTCATTGCTCGTCCGGTCGAACTGACGCGGGGTCGAGGCAACCGTGAAGTTCGCCACGGCCGCACCCGAGGGTGTGAACCGCAGCTCAGGGTCGCCGGTGATGTTGCCAATGATCGTGATGACGGTGTCGCCAGCCATATCGAGTCCTTTGCTTCGAGGAAGGGGTCTGAGACTCAGGCGCCGGGGCGCAGGAGCTTGGTCCGCAGGATGGACTCGTTCAGGCCGAGCTGACGGTCCAGTTCCTTTGCCGTGGCCGACTCCGCGCTGAAGGTGACGACGGCGTAGATGCCCTCGGACTTCTTCTTGATGTCGTAGGCCAGACGGCGTTTGCCCCACAGGTCGACCTTGTCCACAGTGCCGCCGTCTTTGGTGACAACGGAGAGGAACTTGTCGAGCGAGGGCGAGATGGTGCGTTCCTCGAGATCGGGGTCGAGGATGATCATGAGTTCGTACTGACGCATGCTGATAACCCACCTCCTTCGGTCTAGTGCGGTCACGGTCCATCCGTGACAGGAGGGTTGCAGCGTCCCACCTCGAACACCATGCCAGCGGCCACCGACAAAGCAGCCGGGGACCACGACGTGGAATGACGAGGCGGACTCGCTGAGCGTACCGGCAACCTGCCCCGCGCCGGAAATCGCAGGGCGTCCGCGTCAGCTGATACGGACAATCACCTGATCCGGGGCACCCGCCATGGGACCGGCCAAGGGGTCGACCTCTTCGACCAGGGCCAGGTCAACAGACTCCTGCCCGTCAAGGTCCTGCCCGTCAAGCTCCGGCTCGACAAGGTCCGGCTCGACAAGGTCCGGCTCGACAAGGTCCGGCTCGACAAGGTCCTGCCCGTCAAGGTCCTGCCCGTCAAGCTCCGGCTCGGCAGGCTCCTGCTCGACAAGCTCCGACGAGGAAGCCGGCGGGCGGGACCAGGCTGTCCGCCATACCTGCACCAGCAGATAGACCCAGGCGACCACCCGCAGCAGCGTGAAGACGGCGTAAAGGGCCGATGGCATCCCCCGGCCGGGTGGGGTCAGCCCGGCGATGTAGAGCCACACCGACACGAAGTACGTCGCCTCGAAGCCGGCCCAGATCAGGTGGTCACGCCACGTGAGAGCGACCAGCGCAATCAGCGGGAGCAGCCAGATTCCCGCCTGCGGCGGGATCGCCTTGCCGGTGAGCACCACGATCACCAGCATCACCAGTGAGACCTCCGCGACCGCCGGCCGCCGGTCCATGCTGAAAGTGAACAAGGCGCCCACGACCAGGGCCGCAAGCCATCCCAGGAGGACCAGCAGGTTCAGGCGGCTCGCAAGCCCGTGGCCGAGCAACCCGGAAACCATCCACAGTGAGCCATAGCTCGGCGTTCCCCGCCACCAGGTGCGATAGACGGAAAGCAGACCGCCCATGTTGACCACGAGAAAGGGAAGGCTGACCACCACCAGGGTGACCAGCGCTGTCCCCGCGAACCGTGCCCACGCGCGCAGCCTGCCCGAGCGCACGCCCAGCAGGCCGATGGCCACGAGCAGGACCAGCGGATAGCTGCGCGCCGAGATGGCCAGCCCCATGAAGATCCCTGCCAGGTAGAGCTTGTTGCGCCCCCAGGCCCAGAGCGCGATGGAGGCGAGCAGGACGCCGAGCAGGTCGACCGAGATCAGCCCCACAAGAACAAGGACCGGACTGAGCGCCACGTGGGCGGCCCGCCACGGGGCTCGCGGTACGGATGCGGCCGTCACGAGAACGAGAGCCATCACGATCACCGTGATCAGCACCGCCCACAGGGCGAAGTACCACTGCTGCTGCATCCTCACCGAGCCGTCAGGCACCACGAGCCCGACCAGCCACATCACCACCCCCGAGACCAGAGGCTGGTCCAGGTGTGGGGAGCCTGACAGGTACGGCATCGCGTGCCCGAGGCCAGAGCTGACCGGCAGATCGGTGTAGCAGGCGTGCCAGAACTGGTCCGGGTTGTTCCATCCCTCGGTGAAGCAGTGCCCCTTCTGCAGGAACCCGAGGGCGACCGTCAGGCTGGAGAGCCCGACCAGAACCGAGGCCGCGGGCTGCCAGGCGGACCTGGCCGCACGACGGAGCGGACCGGTATGCCGCCCGAGCGGTCCTCCGATGATCTCGCTCGCGGAAGCGGCGACCGGGTCGATGCGGGTTGGCGCGAGCGACGCGGGGGCGTGGGGCGACATGGTGGCCAGACTACTTGGCGAGGCGGCGGATCTCGGTCGGCGGAGCGGTCTAGCCGACGGCCACGGTCGTGAGGGTCGGCAGTGGCGTCGTGGGCGGCCCGGTGGGGTGAGGCTTGGTCGGACGAGGGGTGAACGTCGGCCTGGGCCTGGTCTTCGTGGGAACCGGGGTGGTGGTCGAAGGAGTCGGGGCGGGCGTGGTCGTGGTCGGAACCGGGATCGGCGCCGGGAGCGAGTTGTCGCCCACGCCGACCCGGGGCGGGAAGGCTTGGACCGGCACGCCCTTGAGCGCACCCTGCATGAACTCAGTCCAGATATCGAGCGGGAAGGTGCTGCCGGTGGCCTCCCCGAAGTTATTGACCTTGATCGGCTTGGTGCCATCGCCCATGTACATCCCAACCGCGGTCGACAGCTGCGGGGTGAAGCCGTCGAACCAGGCAGCAAGGTTGTCGGTCGTCGTACCGGTCTTGCCGGCGGCCGGGCGCCCCAGGGCGAGCGCCTTCGTACCCGTGCCCCCGGTCACCACATGTGTCATCGCCTCGGTGGTGTCTGCGGCCACTGGCTCGGGAAACACCGTCTTGAGATCCTTGCTGACCTTGTAGTCAATGGTCGCGGACTTCACCGACGTGATGAGGTACGGCGTCGCCCTCTTCCCCTGCGCCGCAATGGTCGCATAGGCATTGGCCATGTCGATGACCCGCGGCGAGGCGGTACCAAAGACATTGTTGATGTTGGTCTCAAGCCCGGTGGTGCATCCAGGCTTGCCCACTGGGTCGCCCTGGGCGCACGGCTTCGGGAGACCCGCCGTGACCGCTGCGTCCAGCAGGCCCTTTCCGCTGGTACCGGGTGCGGCCACAGCGAGGTTCAGCTGCGCGAAGATCGTGTTGACGGACTCCGCAAGAGCCGCCCGCAGATCGACACGGCCGACCTGCTCGTTCCCGAAGTTCGTGACCTCACCACCGGGAAGCGTGGGGGACCTGAACTCGGGCATGCGCCGTGGGCTGTATCCGTCATAGAGCGTCTTGGTGCTGATATTCCTCTGGAGCGCGGCAAGCAGCCCGAACACCTTGAAGGTCGACCCCCCTTGCATGGTGGCCTGGGTCGCGTCGTTGAACTGGACCGTGCTGTAGTCCCTGCCGCCATACATGGCGACGATTGCGCCGTCACCCGGCCGGATCGCGGTGAGCCCGACGTGCAGAGCATTGGCCGCCACTTTCGGGTCTTTCAGGTCGACCTTGGCGAAGTACTGGGGTGGCATCTTGTCGTTGACCGCCTTGACAGCCGCGTCCTGGGACTTCTTGTTGATCGTGGTGACCACCCGCAGGCCGCCGCGGTCGATGGCGTCCTTGCTGAGGTGAAGCTTGTTTGTCAGCTCCCGCTTGACCTCGTTGGTCACGTAGCCAAGCGTCCCGCCCTTGACGATCTTGCGCTTGGTGACCGTCTTGGGGAAGGTGGCCTTGGCCCGGGCCTGGGCAGAGAGCCAGCCCTGGGACACCATCCCGTCGAGAACATACTTGACACGCGCTTTGGCGTTTGCCTTCTGTGACGCGCCCAGGCCCGGGTCGTAGTAAGCCGGTCCACGGATGACGGACGCAAGCAGGGCGCCCTCGGCCACGGTCAGCTTGGAGGCGTCGTGACCGAAGTAGGCCTGGGCTGCGGTCTGGATGCCATAGGCTCCCCGGCCGTAGTAGATCGTGTTGAGGTAGTTGGCCAGGATCGTGTTCTTCGACTCCGACTGGTCGATCTTGATCGAGATGATGAACTCTCTGGCCTTACGGCTGACCGTTCTGTCCTGGGTCAGGAAGTAGTTCTTGACGTACTGCTGGGTGATCGTGGATCCGCCCTGGGTGGGTCCACCCTTCAACGCCACGATGAGCGCCCGGCCGATGCCTGTGGGTGAGACACCGCTGTTCTGGTAGAAGGTGCGATCCTCGGCGGCCAGCAGCGCGTGCTGGACGTGCAGCGGGATCTTTGACAACGGCACGATCACCCGGTTGACCTCGCTGATCCGGGCCATCTCGTTCTTGCCGTCGGCGTAGTAGATGATCGACGCCTGTGCGTTGGCAAGGTCGTTGGGCTGAGGGATCGCGGTGGTGGCAAAGGCCACTCCCAAAAGTGCCGCACCAATCAGGAACATCCCTGACAGCACCAGCAGAACCCGTTTCACCGAGAAGAGCCGGCGCCAACTTCTGGGCCCGAAGTGGGACCTGGACCCCCGCCCGGACTTGGGCGCGGCGTGACGGGAGGGTCCGTTAATGGGCATGCCAGGCTTGGACGGTGTGCTCAAGTCTCTTCCTTCGTCGGCCAAGGCAAACGTTGCCCACGGCATAACACTGTGTGAACCACTGTAAGGCGAGCCAGCCTCAGGTCTTGTGTCGCGTCGGGCCGGACGAGTCAACTGAGCGGGACAGGGCACTGGCCTTACAGCGGGATATATCGAATCGATATATCCGGTGTACAGTGCCTTTTGACGTACTCGCATCGTGTCCTGGCAGACCGCCTGGGGTGAGCAAGGCGCCCGAAGCACGTCCAGCCAGGAGGGAGTGGGATGAGCCGACGTTCGGCCCTGCTTGAGCTCGCCATTCTTGGCCTGCTCCACGAGTCGCCCCTGCACGGCTACGAGCTACGCAAACGACTCAACGCGGTCCTCGGCGCCTTCCGGGTGTTGTCGTACGGGACGCTTTACCCGTGTCTTCGCGGGCTGGTTACCCGTGGCTGGATCGCCGAGGACACCGCAGCCCGCAGCCTGCCGGTATCGCTCAGCAGCACGTCCGGCTCCGGTAGCCGCAGGGGACGCATCGTCTATGAGCTCACCGATGACGGCCTGGCCCAGTTCCAGTCGATGCTGTCCCAGTCCGGGCCCGCGGCCTGGGAGGACGACACCTTCAACGTCCATTTCTCCTTCTTTGCCCGCACCGAGTCCGATGTGCGCCTGCGCATTCTCGAAGGCCGCCGCAGCCGGCTCGAGGAACGACTTGACTCCTTCCGTGCGGCGGCCGCCCAGCGCCGCGAACGACTCGACCTGTACACGACCGAGCTGCAACGACACGGCCTGGAGTCCGCCGAGCGTGAGGTTCGCTGGCTCTCAGAGCTGATCGAGACCGAGCGTTCGACCACCACGACCCCGGGCTCCGGCACCAGCCCCACGAGGACTACGACGCCTACCCCCACGACGACGAACACACCCCCGCCGCCGAACCCCGAGACCACCTAGCTTTCTGTCATTCCAGCTGCCTCGCGCAGCACAACTACAAGGGAGAACCCCAAATGGGAACCATTCGCGTCGCCATCGTTGGCGTGGGAAACTGCGCCAGCTCGCTGGTTCAGGGAGTTGAGT
>JBDTWH010000211.1:0-8597 GCA_040006795.1 Actinomycetota bacterium
CCCCGCCGGGCCGTACCCGCTCCTCTCGGCCTCGCTCGCTGCGGACTTGCCTGTCGCTGCGGACTCGTCCGTCACAGCGGACTTGCCTGTCACAGCGGACTCGCCTGTCGCCGGTGAATCGCCGATCACCGGGGTCACCGCGATCCAGCCGAGCGCAGGTGCCGGCACCATCGCGACCACGCGCCTGCGCGCCTCATCCACGGTGCGCACCCGCCATACGCCCGGACTGTGCGCGGCAGCCAGGACCGCCCTCTGCTGCTCGACGACCGCGTCGAAGGGAGCGGGACCGGCGTCGGTGGCGACGTGGAACGTCATGGTGCGAGCGACCGCACTCAGGTCGATGTGGGTGACCTGCTGACCGAACAGCTCGCGGTCATGAACTCTGCGGAACAAGGCGGCCAGAGCATCACCGTCCACCTGCTCGTCGGAGAGCAGCCGATCGTTGCGTCCGACAGTCTGAGCCGTCACCTGTGTTCCGTCCGGAAGACGCAGGCCGATGCCTGGCTCCTGGCCCTCAACAGGTGCTTCGAGAACCGGAACGTCCTGATCGGGAACCTCGAGCTGAAGGGGGACCTCGAGCTCGATGAGGCCGATGCGGGCAACCGGGGTGGGGTTCACCACCACGACCGACCGCAGTGGCACCGCGGCAGCCAGCGCATCGACGGCCCGGTCACGCACCGCCTGCCCCGCGTGCTCACCCTCTGCGATGCGAGCGGCAACCTGTTGCGCCGTCTCGTCGACACCACATCCGGTGACCGAGTCATGGCATGACGAGTCGATCAGCCGGGACCATGCGAGGTCGAGATAGGCCTGCGGCCATTGGGCCGACCACAGCGCGGCCCATGGTTCGGCATACCGCTCGACCATGCGCTCGGCGCGGCCCATCGCCTCCTTGAGCTGCCAGCGGACGGAGATGACACCCGGCAGGATGTTGGCCCGGGCATGGCTGCGCAGCTCACCGTCGACCACCGGCAGACCAGCCTCGTCCGGGTCCCGGGCCAGAACGTAGTCGGCCAGGGTGCACACCCGTATCTTTGTATCGCCGCGGGAAAGGGCTGACACCTGCCGCATCAGTGTCGGCAGCGGCGCCGCATGATCGGTGCCGTACATCGCGAGGTAGGGGTCCGCCCCGAACCAGGTCGCCCAGTCGCCCACCCGGGCGTTCAGGCGTTCACGCAGGAGCCGGTCACGTTCGGCCTGGTCCGTGCCGGCGCTGCTGACGTCGAACAGGTCGGCCGCGTTGCCGTAGCCGGCCGGAAGGTACTCGGTGCGCAGCCCGGTTCCGTCAGGGGAGCGCCACCAGAAGGCGTGCCGGTCAACTGATCTCGGGACTCCTCGCCATACACACGCGTGACGGATCCCGGCCAGGGCAAGGATCTGGGGCATCTGCGCGCAGTGTCCGAACATGTCCGGCAGGTATCCCACTCCCATCGGCTCACCGAGCTCCGATGCGGCGGACCAGCCCAGCTCGAGGTTGCGCACGATGTTCTCCCCGGAACAGAGAAACTCGTCGAGCAGCACCCGCCATGGGCCGACAGCCAGCTGGCCTCGCCCGACCAGCACGCGGATCGCCGCCCGCTGCTCGGGCCGCACCTCGAGGTAGTCCTGCACCACGGCCATCTGACCGTCCAGGGTGAAGCAGAAGCCGGGATCTCGCTGGGCACGCGCCAGGACGTCGTCCATCAGGTCGACCAGCCGCAGCCGGAACCGCTGGAACGGTTCGTACCACTCGCGATCCCAGTGGGTGTGCGGAATCAGGAACACGTCGTTGCTCATGGGCTGGCTGCCTCTCCGCCACGCGATGTCGTTACTGCCCGGCGATTCCGAATCAACCCGTCCGGCGGGCCGGCCACGGTCGGGTCGAGGTCTGCGAGCCTGGCGATCGTGGCCTCGGCGCGGCGCATCGCTTTCGCCGGCTCGTCCGGGAGCAGATCTGGCAAGAACGTGTAGGCCTCCCGAAGACGCCGCGCCTGTGGGTCTCCGGCCGCAACCCGGCCGTTCAGGTTGGCCCACCAGTCCGCGATGTCTCCCCACCCGGGGGCGGCCAGAGCGCCACCGAACTGCTGGACAGCCAGAGAGGCGCAGAGGGCAGAGAACCGCAGCCGGTGCTCGAGCGTCCAGCCCGCGAGCGTGCCCACGACCAGCGAGGCGCCGAAGACATCGCCCGCTCCGGTGGGGTCGATCGCGGCCACCGGCAGGCTGGGAACCTCGACTCGCTCCCCAGTCTCTGAGTCGACGGCCATTGCCCCGCGCGAGCCGCGGGTCACCACGGCGATCGGGACGAGCTCGGCGAGGGCCGCAAGGGCTGTCTCCGGGGTCCCAGTCCGGGTGTAAGCCTGTGCCTCGACCTCGTTCGGCATGAAGCAGTGAACGCCGTGAAGCCTGTCGAGGATCCGCCGGTCCCACACTCCGCTGGGGTCCCACCCGACGTCGGCGAACACCAGGGCACCCGCCTGTTGCGCGGGCAGCCACCATGGATCGCTCTCGAGCTCGACGAGGACGGCGCGGGTGGTGGGGAAGTGCCGGCCGATCAGGTCGGCGGCGCCGATCGGCGCGGGATGCCCGTGGGTAAGCATGGCCCGGTCGTTCTGGTAGGCCATCGATATGGTCACCGGGGTGTGCCAGCCCTCGAAGGTCCGTGACAGGCTCAGGTCAACGGACTCCTGTTGGGCAAGCACCTGCCGGCACCACTGGCCGTACCCGTCGTCGCCGAATCCGGCCACGAGGCTGGTGCGCAGTCCCAGCCGCGCCGTGGCGACGGCAAGGTTCGCGATTCCGCCGGGGGAGGAGCCCATCCCACCGGCCCAGACCTCGGTTCCCGGCGACGGCGGGCAGGGAAGATCCGTGAACACGATGTCCAGGAAGACCATTCCCGAGATCAGGACATCAAAGTCCCACTCACCGCTCTGCCCAGCGTTGTTCACGAGTTCTCCTGCTCGTTCGACGACGCGAACCGGGTCACCCTGGGGTGGCAGGTCCGCCGTTAGGGCACCGGGATCCTTCCCTGCGACCCGAGGGCGCATGATGCACAGACATTATCGTTCGCCGCAGCGCAGAAAGAGTCACCAGGAAATGCGGCGGTTCATCCAGCCAGCGCGGAGGGTCATCACGGTATGAAGCTCACCATTCTGGGCGGCGGTGGATTTCGAGTCCCGCAGGTCTTTGCGGCGATCGCATCCGACGAGGCCGGGCTGCGCATCGACGAGCTGACCCTGTACGACCCTCACCTCGCGCGTCTGGGAGCCATCCGGGCGGTTGTGGCTCAGCTTGAGCAGGGGTTCACTCACCCACCGAGGGTCACCGCGACGTCCGACCTCGACGCCGCGCTGAGCGGGGCCGACTTCATCTTCTGTGCGATCCGGGTGGGCGGGGCGCTGGGAAGGACGTTCGACGAGCGCATCGCCCTCGGGCTGGGGGTTCTCGGCCAGGAGACGACGGGGCCCGGTGGGCTCGCCTACGCGATCCGCACGCTGCCGGTCATGCTCAAGATCGCCGAGCGGGCGCGGGTGCTGGCCCCCGACGCGTGGTTCATCAACTTCACCAATCCGGCGGGTATCGTCACCGAGGGGCTTCGCCGCGTGCTGGGTGACCGCGTTGTCGGCATCTGCGACACCCCGATCGGCCTGATTCGTCGCGCCGTGACGGCGGTCACCGCAGGCGCCACCGCGGGCACCTTCGACGCGGGCATGCACGACGCGGGCACATTCGACGCGGGCACATTCGACGCGGTCACATTTGACTACGTCGGGCTCAACCACCTGGGGTGGCTGCGTTCACTCGTGATCGACGGCCGGGACAGGCTGCCCGACCTGCTTGCGGACACCTCGCTGCTGCACGGCATCGAGGAGGCGCGTCTGATGGGACTGGACTGGGTCAGGGCGCTGGGGGCTCTGCCCAACGAGTACCTCTACTACTACTACTACAACCGGGAGGCGGTGGCGCGGATTCAAGGCAGCGGGAGCACCCGCGGAGAGTTCCTCCTTCGCCAGCAGTCCGACTTCTACCAGCGCGCGGCCAAAGAGCCGGCGCATGCCCTGGAGCTGTGGCAGAAGACAAGGGACGAGCGCGAGGCCACCTACATGGCCGAGGGCAGACCCCAGGGACAAGAACATGCTCGCCAGGAGTCCGATGTTGAGGGCGGCGGCTACCAGCAGGTGGCTCTCAACCTCATGGCGGCGCTGGCGGCCGACAAGCCATCGACGATGATCCTCAATGTCCGCAACGGGGACACGGTGAACGGTTTGCCGCCGGAGTCGGTGGTCGAGGTGCCCTGCACCGTGGACGGCACCGGGATACATGCTCACCGAATCGCGCCGGTAGCGGGCCACATGCTCGGCCTCATGCAGTCGGTCAAGGCCGTCGAACAGCTCACGATCGAGGCGGTCGTGAACCGCTCAGCCACGCTGGCCTGGAAGGCCATCGCGCTGCACCCCCTGGTGGACTCCGTCGAGGTGGGACGTGATCTCCTCGAGCGTTACCGCCAGGGGATCCCCGGTGTCGGCGCGGCACTGACAGAACCCTGAGTGGCCATCGGGCTGGGCAGCAATTCGTCGGCCGTTGAGTGGTAGAATTTGCAGTGCGGCGCTCCCCCAGAATCTGGGCGGTGTCACGTCAAACTCGCGCTACTCCGGAACCTCGGTGGCTCGTGTCCTACTTCCGGGACCACCGAATTGAGTCCGTATGCCGCAGCAACCAAGCAGTGCGCACGACTTCCGTCCCCCCGAGCTTCGTGAAGATCCCGTTCCTGAAACAGCGCCCCTTCGCCTTCTGCATCCTGTTTGGTGTTTCCCCGGCCAGGGGTGCCTCGACGTGGGTCACCTCGGCGAGAGGAGCACGGTACACCGCTCGAGAGGGAGGACCTGCCAAGTCGGAGACGTGGTCTTGGCCGTGAATCGAATCCGCTACGACACACCCAGGTTCATCGACGGTCGGCGCCACGAGGTCGACGGTCGGGGCGAGCCTGCACCCGAACGAGGCAGCGAGCGCGTCGAGCTGACGGTCACCCGAGGCGAGGTGACGGCCCACGCTGGTGGTCTCGGGGTGGCTGAGCTGCAAGAGATGATCGCCCTGTTCGATCATCAGCTCGGTCTATTGCAACAGGGTCCCTTCCCGCGTGACTATCCGCGCGAGGCACTGACCCACTGAGGTGCACAATCGTCGTCGCCGCACCGTCGGCGCACGGAGGCCACGGGCTACGCGGGGGCCGGGCCGCATGCACCCGAAAGGGCCGATGCCCGCCAGGAAGTGCTGACGCCAGGATGCAAGGTGCCAGGGGACAGACACATGTGGCGTTGCACCGACTTCCCCCATTAAACGGGCGGATGTCAGACGGTAAGGGGAAGGCAACGGGAGGGTACAGACTGTCCATGAGATCCTCGGGCGGCCTAGACCCACACCTCACGGGATCCATGATAGATACATGAATCAGCGCGTGGTCGGAGTAGCAGCGCTCGCTGCCGCTGCCGTTTTTGTGGTGCTCGCCGTGCCGCTGGCCATCATCATCTGGTCCGCGCTCTCGGCCCGAGTCTTCGGAACCAGCAACGCCAGGCCCAGTCGGCCGGCGCAGGCGATCGGGAGTCATCGCCACTCCAGCGCCAACGCCTCCCGCAAGCTACGCACGCCTCGCGCCTGGCTCTTGGCACGACTGAGCCCCGGTCAGGGGTCGGCCGGCGCGGTCTCTCCCATCAGCGCAGTGATGGGTAAGGTTGAACACCGCTGGCACGACCATCTCGACGGCCAGGGCCGTCGACTCGTGGTGAAGCTTGACCCTGATGCCATGGCAACCGAGGTCTCAGGACGTCTGGTCACCGAGGTCCTGGAGGTGTTGATCAACAACGCTCTTCGTCACGGTCGGGGTGATGTGACCCTGACGGCTCGCCAGTCTGGCGAGACGCTTGCGGTCGATGTCGAAGACGAAGGCTTTATCGCGATGGAGTCAGCCGCAGTGTTTGACCGCGGTACGTCAGGAGTCGCCGGTCAGCGCTCCGGCCTGGCGCTCGCACGATCTATGGTCGAAACACATGGTGGGCGGCTCGCGGTGGGCCGCAGATCACCAGCGACGTTCACATTGCTCATCCCCGGGGACACCCGCGACCTCATGCGGCCGGCCTGGTTGTCCGAGCATCGAAGCTCCCCGGTTAGCTCAGAGTGAGCAAGCGGCAACCCAGCAGGTGTCGGCAGGTTCAGGGAATCAGGACGAGCTTGCCGCGGGCATGACCGGACTGGCTCAGGCGGTACGCCTCGGCCGCGCGGTTCATGGGGAACGTCCGCACCGTGATCACCAGCTTTTTCTGGGCCAGCAGCTCGGCGACGAGGGCCAGGGCCTCCGTCGAACGACTGTCCGCCCCGCCGCCGGTCACCCTGGCTCCTGCCTGCGCGGCGCCGAAGTTGGCGATCGTGACGACCTGGGACGGTTGGGGCGCCAGGCTGACCAGGTCCTCCACAGGGGTCTTGCCAGCGACATCGAACACGGCGTCGACGCGTCCGTCGGTGACAGCCAGCACCCGGGGGACCACGCCCTCGCCATACAGCACGGGGGTGGCCCCGATCTCGCGAAGGTAGTCATGGTTGGCCTGGCTCGAAGAGGCGACCACGTTTGCGCCTCGGGCTACTGCCATCTGGATGGTCGTCGCTCCCACGCCGCCCGAACCGCCGTCGACGAACAGGGTATCGCCGGACTTGACGTCCAGCAGGCGAAGACCACGTTCCGCGGTCTCCCCGGACACCCCCCCCGCCGCCGCCACGGCCCAGTCGACCTGCGCTGGCTTGGGCACCCATGAGTCCAGGATCGCGAGCTCTGCCTGGGTGTTCGTGCCCATGCCCATCACCTCGTCACCCACGGACACACCCGTCACACTCTCGCCAACCTCGTCAACGACCCCGGCGGCGTCGAAGCCGAGGTAGGCCACGCCGGCCAGGGGCCGGCCCCCGGACATGGCCCCGGTCAGCTTCTTCCAGTCGATCGGGTTCACGCTGGCCGAACGCACAGCGATCCGGATCTGCCCGGGGCCCGCGTGCGGGTCCGGAGCGTCGGCCCACGCGAGCACCTCGGGACCTCCGTACGTCCTGTGCTGCAAGGCATGCATCTGAGACTCCTTCCACGTAGACGGCCACGCACGTGGGGAGCGGCCGTACTGGTTAGACAGACACCGGCCTATGTCGCTCGCCCGACAGGAGCAAGTGCGGCCGGGTCTCACGTATTCCTGGTCCGTCGTACCTTGCGGACTTACCTGCCTGCGTCAGCCCGCTCGTGCTCGTCAGGACCAGGCGAACGCAGGGAGGTCGGAGGTGAGCTGCTACTCGGACGGCCAGGAGACGATTCGCCAGCCATCGGCATCAACCTCGACCTCTACGGCGACGCAGTTCGGCAAGAACCGTTGCGCCGCAAAGTCATTGCGCACGTTGAGCGCGAGCTGTGGCAAGGCCAGCGACATCACGTCGCCATGGGTGAACACGAGCACGGTCTCCCCGCGGTGGGTGTCGGCGATCTCCTCGATAGCCTGCCTGAATCGTCTGACGACGGCGTGATCGTCGTCGGCCCCCGGCAAGGTGGCGGCAAGGTCCCCGCCAAGCCACGAGTCGGACGCGTCCCCGGCTCGGGGATCCAGATCGCTGCCCGCTGCGACCTCTCCGAGCGAGAGCTCCTGCAGTCCTTCGGTGACGATGTGCCGCACACCCAGCTCGGATGAAGCCAGCTCGCCTGACTGTACGGACTGATGCATCGTGCTGGAGTAGACCTCTGTGATCCGGCGGGTGCGAACTGTCTCGACGAGGTGGCGCACCTGCGCTCGGCCTTTCTCCGTCAAGGCGCTGCGGTGATCTGACAGGACGTGGTTGACCGGGTTGACATGGTCCTCGGCGTCTCCGGCCCGGGCGAAGAGCAGGGTGGCCGGGCACTGAAGGTCACTCATCATCTGACTCTAGGTGTGCATTGCGGTCTCGCCTACACATGAGTTGGTCCCACCCATCCGTGGATGAGTGGGACCAACCCGTATCTCGTTGTGTCGGTGTCCGTCCGGACCTTACTGGTGGCCTACTTCAGCCTGACCGCGAAGGAGGGCGACACACCTCCCAGCTGGGATTCCACGGTCACCTGCGAGTTGTTGGCTGGGGCGGTGCCGTTGGCTTTCACCGAGAAGGCGCCGGTCGGGTCAACGATCGCGGTTCCGATCACCGGGCCGGTGATCAGGCCGAGGTGGGCGGTTACCTTCTGCCCGGCGAGGATCGAGCTGGTGCCGGCGATGACCCAGCTTCCCTTGGAGACCACGTACTCGGCCCTGGTGACGGCCACGGTGTCCGACGAGGGGCTGACGGTCACCGTGGAGTTGGCGACGCTTCCGTCAATGCTGCTGACCTGCAGGTTGAAGGTCAGCGCCCCGTTGTTGGCGGGGGACTGGTAGAAGGGGAAGGTGAACGTCGGGCTCTGGGTGGTGGCCCCGGTCAGCGTTGCGGTCGGGTCACCCGGGGCGACTACCTGTGTCCACAGGTAGGTACCAACGGAGGACAGCGAGCCGTCGAGGGTCACCTTGGTGCCGCGCTGGACGGCGACCTGGTTGGGACCGGCATTGGCCGATGCCCCGACGGGAGCCGTGACGTTG
>JBDTWH010000212.1:0-21101 GCA_040006795.1 Actinomycetota bacterium
CGTGCCCGGCGCGGCCGTGAGCTGTCAGGCGCAGCCACGCCATCCCCTTCTCCGCTGTCTGCAGGAGGTATGCGCGGGTCGGTGCGCCGGTGCCCGTGGCCGCCACGGTGACGCTGAAACCGCCAACCTCGCTGATCGCCTCGCTGACGCCCTCGAACACCTGCGGGTGGTTGTCCACGACCCAGTGGCTGCCCAGAACTCCCCCGGCCTCCTCGTCCGCGAAGAAGCAGCACACCAGGTCCCGGAGCGGCTTGAGGCCAGATCGTGCGAGATGGCGGATATTCGCCAGGATCATGGCATCCATGTCCTTCATGTCGATCGCCCCCCGCCCCCAGACGCAGCCATCCCGGACGTCGGCGGCGAACGGGTCCACCTGCCAGTCGGCCGCCTTCGCCGGCACCACGTCCAGATGGCCATGTACGGCGAGTGCAGGGCGAGCGCGATCCGAACCCTCAATGCGAACAATGACATTGGCGCGCCCGGCTTCACTCTCGACAAGCCACGGATCCAGCCCGACCCCGGTGAGCTCCCCCATGACGTACTCAGCGCAGGCCCGTTCGCCGGGACCGGAGCCGTCGCCATAGTTGCTGGAGTCGATCCGGATCAGATCCCTGCAGATGCGAACAACTTCAGCCTCGGGAGTCAGGGTGTCCGTCATAGGCCCAACCCTAGTTGGCAGTTCGGAAGCGGCTCCTCTTGCGTGCTATCGTTCCCCCTCGTTACGGGTGCTCCCACAAGCGCCTCGTATCGCCCTGTCCGGGTGGCGGAATGGCAGACGCGCTAGCTTGAGGTGCTAGTGCCCTTAACGGGCGTGGGGGTTCAAGTCCCCCTCCGGACACTTCTCCTGACATCAAGTCACCCCTCGGAGCATCGGGAGCGGGGCTTGGGAGCGTGACGAACTTGGCCGCCATGCAGCGTTGACTCAGGCACAGCGCGCCCGTTGGGGCTGGTGACCGCGATACAGCAGACTTGGTGTGTGCCCCTCGCGAAGTTCCCGCCCAAGAAACGACCTGACGGGCTGACCACCATCGTCGCAACCCTGGGCTTGATCCTCTATGCCATAGTGTCCCCATTCCCGTCGGCCCCCCTTGTCTCGTCGGCCCCCGATGCGCCGCCGGTCCACCTGTCCCCGGTACCGGCGCCCGGATCCACGGTGTACGGCAATGACATCTCCTGGCCTCAGTGCGCGAAGAGTGACGGCGGCAACGGACTGCCGGGTCCCCTGGACAGCGCTTCCTTCGCCGTGCTGGGCCTGACCGACGGCGGGTCGTTCCGGGCCAACCCCTGCCTGGCCAGCCAGGTCACCTCGGTCAGGTCCCGTCATCTGTGGGCCGGCGCATACGCCATCTCGACGTATCCGACCGATGCGGAGCTGGCCCGCCACGGCGGCACCGGAACGCTGACCCAACGGCTACGCCGGGTAGGCACCGCCCAGGCCGCGTTCAACCTCGCCACCATGGCCCGGGTCGGCCTGCAGCCACCGATGATCTGGGTCGATGTCGAGCCCAGCACGCGAACCCCGTGGTCGGCAGGCGCCGACCAGAACAACGCCGTCATCGACGGTGTCATCGCGGGCTACCGGGCAGCCGGCATACACGCAGGCATCTACTCCTACGACAAAGCCTGGAAGGCGATCACCGGTGCCCGGGGTATGCCGGGTGTGCCCACCTGGGTGCCGGTCGGCCGCGCGAGCAAGTCGGAGGCTTCAGCGCGTTGCGCCGCCGCCAGCTACGCCGGCAGCAAACCCTGGCTGACCCAGTGGACCGACGACGTGTACGACTACAACCTCACCTGCCCGGGAGTCACCGGGCGGGCCGCACGCGGCAACCTTCTGACGCAATACCTCAACGTCCGGCTTGCCAGGGGGTCACGTGGGAGCGCGGTCGTGAGGCTGCAGCGCCGTGTCGGTGCGGGCACCGACACCTACACACCACCAGTGCCCGGCATCATGGGCACCCTGTTCGCGTCAACCTGAGGAACCTCCCGGGGACGGCGCTCCGGGCCTCACGTGGGAGCTCGTCGAGTCAGAGTGCGATCGCCAGATGTCGCCAGGTCGAGGTGACCTGCATACCGACGCGGTGGTACAGCCCCAAAGCACCAGTTCGTGAGTCGGTCGAGACCTCGGAACGGCGCGCCCCGCGGGACTGGGCGACCTCGAACGAGTCGGCGAGCAGGGCCCTCGCGAGGCCAAGGCCGCGCTGGTCGGCGCGTACCGCGAGCTTGTCGATAAAGCCGCAGTCACCGCTGACGATAAGAAACGAGGCACCCACGGGGGTGCCGGCGGTGTCGCACACCAGCCGGAGCTGCCACGGCTCGAAGCCAGGACGAAGGACGGAGGCGGCCGCCCAGTCGTCGAACGTCGTCGGCTGCCGGTCCGGCCACTCGTTGAAGGCGTCCTCGATGAGCTGGTATGCCGCCCGCTCGTCGCCCGCGCGGAGCTCGCGTATCGCATATCCGGGCTCGAGGGGCTGCGGCTCCATCACCGATCCTTCCGGTAGCTCGAGGACCCAGCTCGTCCAGCGCTCGTGATAGCCCAGGCTCTCGAGCAGGTGCTCGGCATCCCCGCCGCTCGGCACGGGTTGACCGACGAGCGTGCCGCCGCCCTCCCGGGCCAGATCCTGAGTCCATCCGGCCAGTGCCGCGCCAATCCCGCGGCCGCGATGGTCGGGATGCACCATCGCAGAGGCGTAACGGCTCTTGAACACCTCGGCGTAGCCCACGAGCGTCTCGCCGTCGAGGACACCGATGCTCTGGCTGGCGAGGTCGAAGCTGGGCCGCCGCCAGTCACCGATGACGTCTTCGTCGTCGATAAGGGCCTCGCCGACGTCATGGAACTCGCCGGCTCGCTGGAGGTCAGCCACGGGCACGGCGTCGTCCATGACTAGCGGGCGCACGTGCAGCCCGGGCGGGAGATCCATAGCGCACATCCTGGCGCATGAGGCTACCCGCGGGCGAACCGATTCGAGCGCTGCAGTTTGGCGTGATGACCGTGATGCCGTTGCCTGGCTGTTGGTCGAGAGCGGCAAGTCTCGCGGGTGCCTCGGAGAGATCGATTCGGTGTTGGACGAGACGCTGCGGGCTGAGCCTGCCAGGCACCAGACCATTTCCACTCGCGGCCGGACCTCGTGGAGCCGTAATCTCGGGTGTCGGGCTCTCCGGCCCGAAGACCTCGAGAAAAGGCGATTCGCGTGAGTTCACTGCTGATGACCGGTTTCCCCGGATTTCTCGGTTCTGCGCTGCTCCCCCGTCTGCTGGCACGTCGCGAGGGGGTCCGGGCCATCTGCCTGGTCCAGCCTCAGCACATGGCCATGGCGCAGCATCGGGTCCGCGAGATCGAGGCCGCTCACCCACACACGCTCGACCGGGTCGAGCTCATCGAAGGCGACATCACCGCCCCGGACCTGGGGACCGATCCAGCCGTTCACGATGACCTCCAGGAGGTGGACGAGGTCTGGCACCTGGCGGCAATCTACGACCTGACCGTCGCCGAGGGGGTAGCCCGCCGGGTCAACGTCGATGGGACGGCGCGAGTCCTGGAGTTCTGCCAGTCGCGCCCGAAGCTCAGCAGACTGCAGTACGTCAGTACCTGCTACGTCAGCGGGCGGTACCAGGGCGAGTTCACCGAGGACGCGCTCGATGAGGGCCAGACCTTCCTCAACCATTACGAGTCCACGAAGTTCGAAGCCGAGATGCTCGTCCGCACGGCGATGGCGGACGGCTTGCCGGCGACGATCTACCGGCCAGGGATGGTCGTCGGCGACTCCCGCACGGGCGAGACCCAGAAGTACGACGGACCCTACTTCGTTGCGGAGTTCCTGCGGAGGCAGCTCTTCGTGGCGCTTGTCCCCGCTGTTGGCGACCCTGATCGGGTCAGGGCATGCCTGGTCCCACGGGACTTCGTCATCGAGGCGATGGATCAGCTGTCCGTGCTCGACCGGTCGATCGGACGAACGTATGCCCTCACGGACCCGAACCCGCCGACTGCGCGACAGGTGGCCGACACCTTCGCAAGCCATCTGGGCAAGCGGGTGATCTGGGTGCCGCTGCCGCTGGGCATCACGCGGGCCGCGCTCGGGACGGTGCCGGGCCTGGAGCGTCTGCTGGGCCTGCCGGCAGAAACGCTGGACTACTTCGCCACCCCGACGACCTACTCAACCGCGAATGCTGTCGCTGACCTGGCCGGGACCGGAGTGGAGTGCCCGTCATTCGAGAGCTACGCCGGCGGATTGCTGGACTTCATGGTCAACCATCCTGAGATCGACTCCTCGGCGATGGTCTGAGTGCACAGCGTCCAGAACCCAAGAACAACCCGAGGAGCCAAGATGCCTGCGACTAGCTCGACCCTCATCGTCCAGGTCAGCCTGACGGACTCGGAACGCGACTACGACGAGTACGTGACCTTCCTGCATCATGACTTTCGGATTGTGCGGATTGGAACCAACGGTGACGTCGATGCCGCGGAGGCCCTTGTCCGGAAGTGGGCCGGGGAGGCCGCTGCCATCGCAGTCACCGGCATCCGGGAGGCGCGAGCTGCCGGGCTGTACGACGGGGAGCTGGAGGCAATCGAGCGGGTGAAACGCGCAGCCACGGCCATCCCGGTAACCGACGGACATGCGCTGCACGATGTCCTCCAGGAGTGGGCAATCCGGCACGTTCAGACCGAGATGCCAGGGTTCTTCAACAACGCCCGAACCGTGGTCCTCGGCGGCGTGAACCATGACCGGACCACCCGAATCCTGCGCGAGTTCACACCGAATCTGGAATTCGCCGACCCACTCCTGCGACTGGACCTGCCGGCCAAGCTCGACTCCATGCCGGTCCTCGGGCTGGCTGCGAACGCGGGAATGTGGCCGATCCGGAGGCTGCCGGGTCCGGTGAAGTCGCTGATCAAGGCACCGGGCAGCCGAATCAGCAACGCCATGGCGCGCACGGCCGCCCGTAGCTGTGACGTGGTGGTTGCCACCTACGACGAGCTGACCGGCTTTGGCCTGGAGGATCTGGCCGGCAAGACCGTCGTCACCTCTGCCATCTCGGAGAACCGGCTCTCCGACCTGGCCAGCCGGGGCGTTGACATGGTGCTCGACGCCACACCTCAGCCGTTCCACGTCACCGTCGTGACGGCCGTGCTCGAGGCCATGATGCTGGCTACCGTGGCCGGCTCCGGGCCCCTGACCAACGACGATCTGCTTGACATGATCATCTCGGCGGGCCTTGAGCCCCGCGTGCTCTACCCGAACGGGCCCAGGCGGAAGAGCAGGTTCGCCTTCGTCATCCACCCCTTGTCGCAGGAGTTCTTCCAGAGTGTTGAGCCACTCGGAACGATCGCCAAGGTGGCGCCTCCTGCGGTGGTCGACCTGGTGGAGAAGGCGCTGGCGTACGCGCCGCCGTTCATGTACTCCCATGTCACCGGCATCAAGTCGCCCACCGGGGCAGAGGCCGAAGGGTGGCTCATCTCGGTGGGCGGAACCCCCAAGGAGCTGATGGCCCACCGCCCCGAATTCACCTACGCACGGCTGCTCGCCGCAGCCGAGACCGCGCGGAAGCTCGGCGCTCAGGTCATGGGGCTCGGTGCGTTCACCAAGGTCGTCGGTGATGCGGGCGTCACGGTGGCCAAGCAGGCTCCGTTGCCGATCACGACCGGCAACAGCTACAGCGCCTCCGGTGCCCTCTGGGCGGCGCACGAGGCCCTGATGCAGCTCGGACTCACCGAGCTCGACGACCAGGGCCGGATCAAGGGCAAGGTCATGGTCGTGGGCGCCACCGGGGCCATCGGGTCGGTCTGCGCCAGGCTGCTGGCGCTCTCCAGCGATGAGCTGTGGCTGGTGTCCCCTGAGTCGGCAAAGCTCCTGGCCCTCAAGCACGACATCGAACGAGGTAACCCCCGTGCCGAGATCCACGTCGCGGCCACTCCCAACGAGCACCTCCGGGACATGGACCTTATCGTCACCGCGACCTCGGGCGCCGGTAAACGGGTCCTGGACATCATGGCGGTCAAGCCCGGCTGCGTGATCACGGATGTGGCGCGCCCGCTGGATCTGTCGGCAGAGGATGTGGCCAGGCGTCCTGATGTGCTCGTGGTCGAGTCCGGTGAGATTCAGCTGCCCGGTGAGGTGAAGATGAAGAACATCGGCTTGCCGACTGGCGTGGCCTACGCCTGCATGGCCGAGACAGTCGTGCTGGCCCTCGAAGGGCGCTATGAGACCTTCACCGTCGGACGCAACATCGAGTGGGAGAAGGTCAAGGAGATCTACAAGCTGGGCCTCAAGCACGGAATGAAGCTGGCCACGATCTCAGGTGTCAACGGCGTCTTCACCGCTGAGGATCTCGCCAGGATCCGTGAGCTCGCGTTGGAGCGCCGGGACTCCGCGGGTCGCGGGAAGAAATAGGGTGAGTCGCCGCCGCATGGGCCGCAACGAGATCTCCGTTCACAAGTGTCATGCCGACTGAGGGAGCGCCTGGGTTGAGGGAAGTCCACGCGTCGGTTGACATCAATGCCACCGCCGCAGTCGTTTGGGCGATCCTGAGCGATGTCGAAACGATGCCGCAATGGACGAAGTCCATGAGCAACGTACGCCGGGAGGACAGCGGGGACTTCACCGTGGGCTCCACCGCCGCCGTCACTCAGCCACGGCTGGGAACAGGGCGCTGGACGGTCACCGAATGCACCCCCCTGCGGTCCTTCGCCTGGGTCATGAGCCGGCCAGGCATCACCACCACCGGCATCCACCTGCTCGAACCTACCCAGGATGGGGTCAAGGTGACCCTGACTATCGAGCATCGCGGGCCCCTGGCAGCAGTCGTGGCGCTGCTCACCTCATCAACGACACGCCGCTACATCCAGATGGAGGCGGCTGGCCTCAAGCGTCAGAGCGAAGGGGTCTAGCTCCATCGAACGGGGACAGAGCTCACGACTCGACGTCTGTCCGCTGGAACGCGACCGGATGAAGCTCCCTGACCGATGGCGGACCTCGTGCAGACCCGGGGCTGGGGCTCAGACACGGCCGGGTCATCCCAGGCTGAGCAGCCGGGCCAGCTGCGGGTTCTCGAGGTCGGCCGCGAGCAAAGCCGCTGCAACCCGGTCGCCTTCGTTGCCGAGCGCCGCACCGTGAAGCAGCGAACGGACGGTGAACTCTCTCATTCCGGTTCTCGATGCAAGCTCTCGCATCTTGAGAATCCAGAGCTTTGTGTCTGGGTGACCGTGTCGCCGGCCGAGCTGGCACTGCGCGTCGAGAATGTAGACATCGAGCCAGACGTATGGGTCGGCTAGCCGGTTACAGCGTGCACGGGCGTCGGAAAGGATCTCGAAGGCTCGCTCGGTCTCACCCGTCGTCTCGGCAACCAGAGCAAGACCTCGAGCGGACATCCCTTCCCAGCACGGATCGCCGAGCTGGCAGGCTCTTGCGAAGGCTTGCTGGAGAAGCTGAGACGCTCCGTCCGGATCAGCACGAGCCAGCTGAACCTCACCTCGAAGTGCCTGGGGCCACGGCAGGAACGACAGCCAGTGGTCGCGCTCGGCGAGCTCGATCGACCCGTCGAGCTGGTCGGCGGCCAAGTCCAGGTCGCCACGAAAGAGGCTGATACGTCCCAGCATTGAGAGCCCGAAAGCTTCCCGTCGCGGTTCGCCTGCGACTTGGGACAACGTGATGGCCTCCTCCAGGAGGGCCGAGGCTCTTCGATAGTTCGAACGATCACTTTCTACCGCACCGAGATAGGTCGTGGCCTTAGCCGTCATCGAAGGCGAGCCGTCCGCGAAACTGAGGGCGTCAGTGAGCCACACCTCGGCCCTGTCATAGCGGGCACGAAGGAAGTCCACGTATCCGAGCTCGGCTCGCGCTTGCGACACGGCATCGGGGAGGTCGTTGGCGCGTGCGATCTCGTCAGCTTCATACAGCGTCGCCAGGCCCTCTTCGTCGAGTCCCCCGAGGGAGTGGATCAGCGCCTCGGCCAGCACGAGTCGGGAGCTGACACGGAGCCTCGATGTCCTGGCACCGTCAGCGAGTCTCGCCGCAGTGCGAAGCGAACGAACCCCTGCCTCGATGGCGCCGGCCGACACCGCCGCTAGCCCAGCCTCGACGACTGCTTCGATCCTCGAGTCGTCGGCAACCCCATCGCGTTCGTATCGGGTTTCGCGGATCGCCGCCTCAACCGCCGGGCCGGGTGCCACACCAAGCTCCCTGTCGAACATCTGCCTGCATGCGGCGAGCTGCTTGGCCGCGGCGTCATCATCGCCGGCCAGCCGATACAGCCGGATCAAGAGTGCCTGATGGTTCTCATCGAGAGGGCTCATCGCAGAAGCGCGAACGGCGTAGCCCAGGGCCGCGCCGAGCGCGCCTCGTGACAGCGACCCGAGCGCGGCCTCGTGAAGAATGGCCTCGGACGCAGCAGCCATATGGCGCTGTTCGGAGAGCAACCAGGTCTCATAGGCCGCCGCACCCCGAACCGTCATACCTTCCAGCAGCTCCGCACCCAGCCCGGGTAGACCGACGGCAGCGACCCAGGCGCCCCGGGTCACGACCTCAAGGTCAACGACCGCGCCAGCGGCGAGATGAAGAACCACGGGGTCACCGTCGATGGATCCCTGGTCGCCCAGACCGCGTCGAATTTCTGAAAGACCCCACCTCAGGGCTCGGACGGGATCCTCGGCGTCGGCAAACAGCAGCGAGGCGAGCTGGCTCCGGGCCGGCGGGCGTTCGTTCAAGATGAGGTACGCCAGAAGTGCCCAGCTCTTGCGGCTCCGAAACCGGTACACCTCGCCTGAGGTCCGCACGATTTGTGGGCGGCCCAGAAGGTGGACGGCGAGGCTCATATCGTGAATATGATTCCATGGTCTCGTCGGTCGTCCAACAAGATCAACTGAGCCGAGCGGCCGTGGTGAGCACCCGTGAATCGGGGAAGTCCTCGCAGTACTGATATGAGTACGACAGGCGAACGAGTCCATCAAACCCGATGACGAACTCCGCCGCTGCCCGCCATGGGTCGTCCACGGGTGGGCGACCGCCCGCGCGCCTGCCGTTCTGGAAGCTCACTCCGAGATCGTGCGGGTGGCTCCAGTATTCAGAGGGCGCGTCGAAAAGGACTCGCTCGACCGGCCATTGACCAATCCCATACGCCCGATACGCGACATGGTCCGGATCGCAAAGCACGGGGCACGGCAGGTCCTGCTCGCTGCGGTAGGCCGCCGCCCGGGGTGGCTCGCCCTGCCCGATGATGACCGGCTTGAGACCGGCCTTCAGATAGTCAGCCCACTCCGCCTTCAGCCGTCGTGCCCGTTCGAGGCCACATCCGCAGCCGAAATGACGCCAGAACATGAGCAACGCCGGCTGGTCAGCCCAGAACTCCGACAGCAAGCGCGGCCGACCAGCGTGGTCGGGAAGGGCAAGATCTGGCGCCTCCAGCCCGGCGGGCAGACCCGACCCCTCGTTCTCGGTCGGACCTACCGTCCACCCGTCCAGCCATTCCGTCTCGGCCGTACCCGTCAACTCCTCCAATGAAGCCATCAGACTCTCTCCTAGGAGTTCTCTCTGACGGGATAGATCTCGTCGGCGACGAGACCATGAGCCTCTCGATGCACCGTGTTCGCAGCCTCTGCGTCAGGCGCGTCGACCAGGCAGAATATCTTTCCAGCTTCCTCGTCCACCCAGTAGCGCAGATAGTTCACCCCGTGCGCTCGTTGGTTCGCGAGGTCGGCCTCGTGAGCGCCTGCGACCTCGCTCGCGGACACTCCACCCTCGATGTTGTGTACGTCCATGAAAAGCGGCATCTGTTGTTCCTGTCTGTCGTGAGTCCGACGCGTGATCGTCGAGAACTCCGGATAGAGACATCGAACACGGCACGTGTGTGACACGACGTTTGACACCTGAGTCCAGCACTTCTGTCCAGGCGCCCTCGTCACCGAAGGCGCCACACCTGGTCGCGAACGACCCGTTCGGCCGTAGCCCACGGACACCCGGGCTCGGCTCAGATGCGTTCGGTCATGGTTCGTCATACGGGACGCGAGCGCGCACCCCCATCGATGATCATTTCCGGCACGGTTCGCGTCGGTGGCAGTCTGGGTTGATGGACCACCTGCAGGCACGAGAGCACACATCCGTAGTGATCCGGCCCTACGAACGCTCGGACGCTGCAGAAACTCTGGCAGTGTTCATCTCGGCTGTGACAGAGACTGCTTCCGCCGACTACACGGCGGAGCAGGTACAAGCATGGGCTCAGCCCGAGCGCCGCGACGTGGGGACCTGGCACGCAGCGATGCTGGCCCGGAACAGCATCGTTGCCACCATCGGAAGCGAACTGGCAGGTTTCTCAGATGTGGGCCCCGACGGTTACGTGGACATGATGTTCGTCTCGCCGCGTCACCAGCGACGTGGAGTAGCGCGGCAGCTCCTCGCCCACGTGGAGGCACATGCTCGCAGCGAAGGGACACCCGCGCTCTCAGCCGACGCGAGCATCACAGCCCGGCCGTTCTTCGAGCGGCATGGCTTCACGGTCGAAACGGAACAGCACCCGGTGAAGGCAGGGGTGGAGCTCACCAACTACAAGATGCGAAAAGAGCTGCGACAGGGAGGCGTCGCATCTTGACTCTGCCCTGGTGCCTCGGTGAACGATCGACCGGCGGACGCCTTGGGGGCCTATGTCTCACGCCTCGATCGCCGCAACAGGACCCAGATTCGGGACTGCGCGCTCTCTTAGGGACGACGAAGGGGTGCTATCCAGGTGGCTCGGGGACTGCGGCCACCTTGTCAATGTTGTCGTCGTAGAGGCTCTGTAGCAGATCGGCCATCTTCGCGCGTTCATGCTTGGTGAGCGACTGCAGGGCGCTGTGCTCGGTCTCGAGATGGTGGGGCAGTACCTTCTCCGCCAGGTTCTTGCCTTTCGAGGTGAGGGTGACCAAGGTTCCGCGGCCGTCAGCGCTGCTCTTGTGGCGTATTACGAGGCCGGCGGAGGCCAGCTTGTTTACTCTCTGCGCGATCGCGCTGGAGGTGACCATCGCTGCATCAGCGAGGTCTTTGGGTGCCAGCGCGTAGGGGTCACCCGAGCGAAGGAGGGTGGCCAGAACGTCGAAGGAGGCCGCGTCGAGCCCGTATGTCGCGAACGTTCGGGCCAGGCGGACATCGATCACGGCTGCCGCGCGGGTAAGACGGCCGATCACCGCCATCGGCGACACGTCAAGGTCTGGGCGTTCTCGCGTCCACTGGGCGAGGATCTCATCAATTCCGGTAGCCATGAAAGGTATTCTAGCCTTTTGCTAAGCACTGAGCTATAGTAGCTAAGTGCTTAGCAATGACGGACGTTCAGTAGCAATAACCGCCCTGGCCCCGCTCTCGTGGGGAACGACATACCTCGTGACCAGCGAGCTGCTCCCCGCGGGCCGACCGCTGCTGGCCGCTGTGCTGCGAGCCATGCCGGCCGGGCTGTTCCTCTTGGCGCTAACCAGAACGCTGCCCCGCGGCGCGTGGTGGTGGAAGGCCCCCGTACTAGGCGGGCTCAACATCGGGGTGTTCTTCGCTCTGCTCTTCGCCGCCGCCTACCGGCTGCCTGGTGGTGTAGCCGCCACGATCGGCTCGGTGCAGCCCCTCATCGTCGCCGTACTCGCCAGCAGACTAGTCGGGGAGGCACTCACACTCCGACGGATCCTCGCCGGGGCCGCGGGAATGGCGGGTGTGGCGTTGCTCGTGATGCAGTCGACGGGGCGACTCGACGCGATCGGTATTGGTGCAGCACTTGGCGGAGCGACGGCTATGGCAGCGGGCACCGTGCTCAGCAAGCGCTGGGGACAACCGGCATCCGCCCTCGCCGTAACGTCCTGGCAACTGGTCAGCGGAGCTGTGCTGCTCATCCCGATACTGCTGAGCGTGGAGGGCTTGCCGACTCAACCATTGAGCTCGCGCAATGTGGCGGGATTCGCCTACCTCGCCCTGATCGGGACAGCCCTGGCCTACACGCTCTGGTTCCGCGGAATCCAACTGCTCCCAGTCGGTTCGGTGACTTTCCTCGGACTGCTCAGTCCAGTCGTTGCCGTCATGGCGGGCTGGGCCTTCCTGGCGCAGACCCTTTCCTGGGGGCAGATTCTCGGTACTGCGATCATCCTGACATCGCTGACCTGTGTCTTCACCTCACCCAGGCCGCACAGCAGCGACGCTGAGACCAGGGAGTTCGCCCAAACACGCAGCGCGTAACACGATGGCAATCCATTTCGAAAACTGGAAGGAGGCGGTCAGCGGCAGGGATGGCTGCTCATGTGACGGCATGAAGGTCGCAAAGGCCAAAGGGCGTTTGCGTGGAGCTCGTTCGGGATACCAGACGTGACACACTCGGCATATGCCAGCACGCGACATCGACAGCTACCTCGCTGGCGTGGGCGAGCCGAAACGGAGCACCCTTCAGCAGCTGCGACAGTGTGTTCTGGAGGTGATCCCCGACGCCGAGGAGTGCATCTCCTATGGGCTGCCCGCGTTCAAGGTCCAGGGCAAGGCGGTCGCCGGGTTCGGCGCGTTCAAGAACCACCTCAGCTACCTGCCACACAGCGGCTCAGTCCTGCCTGCGCTGGCCGCGGACCTCGCAGGTTTCAAGGGCACCAAAGGGTCGCTGCACTTTCCCGTGGACCAGCCGCTCCCGCCCGCCTTGGTGAACAAGCTGGTCACCACCCGTCTGGGCGAGCTTGGCCTCTAGGCCGTAATGCCCGGCGATCGAACGGCCAGCGGACACCGCGGATGACTCGAGCACACCGGTGAGCCTCGCTCGCCGAAGTGCGAAAGGAGAATCGCCAGTCAATGTCAATGCTTCCTGACTTCCGCCTGGAGACCTACTTCTCAGTATGGGAGTTCGCAGCCCGTTATCACCTCACCGCCTCCGACGCGCAGACCATATCGCTGCCTGAGCTTCTGGCGTTGGCTGACGAGGACGGCCGTGCCCGATGGGAGTCACTCCAGCTCAGTTACACGGAAACCCACGGACTTGCCGCCCTGCGAGAGTCCATCGCGGCGACTTACGACCACGTCTCCGCGGAGGAGATCCTGTGTTTCGCAGGTGCCGAGGAAGCCCTCTACCTGGCCATGCAGGTGCTCCTGAACCCCGACGACCACGCCGTCGTCCTCACCCCGAACTACCAGGCAGCCGAGACAGTACCGCTGTCCATCTGCGAGGTCACCGGCGTCGCCCTGCGCCCCGAGGACAACTGGGCTCTGAATCTCGAGGCACTCAAGGCGGCCCTTCGCCCGAACACCCGCCTGGTCTCGGTGAACTTCCCCAACAACCCCACGGGCGCCGTACCGGACAAGGGAACTTGGCGTGCGTTGGTGGAGCTGTGCGACGAACGAGAAATACGCCTCTTCAGTGACGAGGTGTATCGCGGGCTCGAGCTCAACCGGGACACGACATTGGCGCAGGCAGCCGACCTGTCACCGAAAGCCCTGTCCCTCAACGTGTTGTCCAAGGCATACGGCCTGCCAGGTCTGAGAATCGGCTGGGTAGCCTGTCGCGATCCCGCTGTGCTGGACCGGCTCGAGCGAGCCAAGCACTACACGTCGATCTGCAACTCCGCACCCAGCGAGATTCTGGGACTCATCGCCTTGCGGGCCGGAGACCAGCTTCTTGAGAAGAACCGGCAGATCATCGCCCACAACCTTCTGTCATTCAACGAGTTCTTCGCCCGCCGCCCCGACCTGTTCCAGTGGCAGGAACCTCAGGGGGGTTGCGTCGCCTATCCCCGCTACCTCGGTTCCGAAGGAGTGGAATCCATGTGCACCGAACTCGTCGAAGAAGCCGGTGTGCTTCTGCTGCCTGCCAGCATCTTCCACTCATCCCTGACCACCACCCCCGATGATCGGTTTCGGGTTGGGGTGGGGCGCAGCGGTCCTGAAGAGGCCTTGGATGTCTGGGATGCATGGTTGGACAGACGCCTATGAGCCCGACCGCCATCGGTCTGGACGAGAGGCTTGCAAGAATGGCGCCGCAACTCGCGCTGAAAGCCGCTGGAAGCATGGCGAGGCTCTTCTTGCTCGATCACGATGGGGTCGTTCTTGTCCGGTGAGGGATCCTTGGGTTCACACGGTGAAGGGTTTCAGTCCTTCCTCGGGGAGTGACACACGCTCGGCTCCGTGCTGTGTGACTGGGACAATGTCATGAAGGGTCGCGGCGGAAGCGTCTGGCGAACGTGAACATCCCGGCGACCAGGGCGGCGAACCCGAGGATCGAGACCAGGGTGTGAATACCTCCATGCGTGGTGACCTGTCCATCGCCGTCGGCCTGCAGAAAGGCCACGACCAACGAGCTGACCCCGAATCCAGCGATGAGCAATGGCCCCATACGGCCCGGTTCGCGACTGGTCCGGGCGAGTGCCTTCCCCAGAGCGATTGCTCCGATCCCTGCCGCAAGGAAGTCGAGCGTCTGGATCCAGCCGTAGGCGCCGAGAGCGTACTCACTCACCATGTGGCGGGCGGGGTTCAGGCCCCGCTCCGCGATGTGCAGCACGGCGACGCCGACGAGGAACCATGCGGTGCCGCCGACGGCTATGACCGCCACCAGCCGTGTCTGGGCGTCCTCACTGGGGACCCGGTCGGTAAGTCTCGTGACGATGAACCTGCTGATCGTCACGTCGTCTCCTTGATGTCGCTGGAACGTGGTCTTTCCTTGGTGTCTCCCTTGGTCGTGCTGGATCCCCACGTTAGGAGAGCAGCGATCCGTTGATCTTCACCCGTGAGACGATCTTTGGAGGTTTCGAGCGGGATCCGAGGGGATCAGCATCCCTCCGGGGTTGATACGTCTCATCCCTTCGTGGCGCTGGTCGTGAGCCTGTTGGCGCTGACTGCTGGCGGATCTCAGAGCCTGGGTGTTTCGGTGGCTCCCTGGAACGTGGGCCGCAAAGCGCAGGCGGGTGGACTGTGCACGCATATCTGCCGATCGCCGTGACCAAGTGATCAGCGTGATCATCGCCGATGACCAGACCCTGGTGCGCGAGGGCCTGGCGATGCTGGTTGACATCGAGCCGGACATCGAGGTGGTCGGACAGGCGTCAGACGGTGCGCAGGCGGTCGAGCTCGCACGGCGGCTTCGGCCGGATGTCGTCGTGATGGATATCCGGATGCCGATCCTCGACGGGATCGAGGCAACCCGCCGCCTGATGACCGAGCCTCTGCCGCCGCGGTCCTGGTGCTCACGACTTTCGACCTGGACGAGAACCTCTTCCGGGCCATGAAGGCCGGGGCCAGTGGCTTCCTGCTCAAGGATGTGCGTCAGGGACAGCTTGCGGCCGCCATCCGGGCAGTAATGCTCGGTGATGCCCTCATCGACCCGCACATCACCCGCCGGCTGATCGAGCGTTTCTGCTTTCTCCCCGCCCCAGTCTCGGGGACGCCCGGACCGCTGCGCTCGCTGACCGAGCGTGAGCTTGACGTCCTTCGCCTGCTCGCTGAGGGCATGTCGAACACTGACATCGCCACCGTCTTGTCGTTGGTGTGAGCACCGTCAAGACGCACGTGGCACACATCATGACCAAACTTCAGCTCGACGAGCGCGCCCAGGCAGTCGTCTTGGCTTACGAAACCGGCTTTGTGGTCCCCGGCGGCAAAAGGACCTGAAGACATTCCAAGATGGCGGTCCTAAGGATGGTCCGCGCCCCGAACAACCCACGGGCCGGCCGGCAAAAGACTCGACGTCGAAACGATCAGGGTCCGCTTCTTCATGAAAGCAGTGTCCCTGCGTCACTGTTGGCTCTCGGTGACCAATCACGGATCGCCTTCGGTCGTGAGTACGGCGGGTGTCAAGGGTCCCGTGTTTGACCTTGCGGACAGTGATTGCCGCCAGGGTGGATAATCACGCGGGTGGGCCCACTGCGACGGATAGGTCGAGCACTCCTGGCGTTCGGGCTGGTGCTCCTGGCTGGAACGGTTGGCTACATCGTCCTCGGGTTCGGAGTTCTCGACGCGGTGTACCAGACGGTCACCACGGTCACGACTGTCGGCTTCCGTGAGGTCCACCCTCTGACGACAGTGGGTCAGCTTTTCACCATCATGCTGATCCTGGTAGGCGTCGGAACCGCGCTGTATGCCTTTGGTGTCCTGCTCGAGGCGCTCATCGAGGGACACTTGCGCCAACACATGGGGAGGTGGCGGATGGATCGCCAGATCAGCCGGATGACCGGACACATCATTATCTGCGGTTGCGGCCGGGTGGGCGGTGCCTGCGTGCAGTACCTCAGCTCTCTCGGGCAGCCCTTTGTCGTGATCGACAGCGACCCCGACCGGCTCCACAGCCTCGAGTATCCAACTGTGCTCGGAGATGTCACCGATGACCGCATCCTGGAGGCCGCGGGGATCGCCCGCGCCCGGGCCCTGATCACCGCGGTCGACACAGACGCCAGCAACATCTATGTGACGCTCTCCGCCCGTGCGCTCGGGCCCGACCTCGTCATCATCGCCCGCGCCCGCACCGAGGAATCGAAGTCCAAGCTGATACGCGCCGGCGCCAACCGTGCGGTCAACCCGCAGCTGATCGGCGGCCGGCGGATGGCTGCCTTCGCGCTGCAGCCGCACGTCAGCGAGTTCCTCGACGTGGTCATGCATGACGAGACACTCGACTACCGGATCGAGGGAGTCGAGGTCGCCACCACGTCGCCACTGGTCGGCCGGTCCTTGGCGGACGCGGCACTCCGTGAAGGCACCGGAGCACTTCTGCTGGCCATTCGGTCCGCTAACGGGCAGTTCATTGCCAACCCGACCGGGGATCTGCGCCTGGACCCCCACACGATCCTCATCGCCCTCGGGACCTCAACGCAGCTCGACGCCGTACGACACCGCGTCGACGCGCACTGAACGACCACACAGCCAGACATGACCGCCGCTCCGCGAAGTTGCTCACGCCGAGCATTGGCAGGTCAAACTCGTGCGTACTTTGCGCGTGCCAGGCTGTAGAGGCCGTAGGCGCCGAGCCCGAGCCCGACAACGCTCAAAAGCCACGACCCGACCACTTGCTGTCGAAGCGAACGCAACGCCCCATCGAGCCCAGTGGCCTTGTCGGCTGAGTTCCGCACCGCCGCGGTGACGAACAAGACCCCCACCAGAACTAAGGCGATGCCCTTGGCGATGTAGCCGACAGCCCCCGCGCGGGTGGCGAGGAGGCCGGGGTTCTCCCGCAGGTCTGTGAGGAACTTCTTGGTCCAGCCCTTGACCACGTGGTAGCCGCCGACCCCGATGATGACCAGACCGATGACTGCGATGAGGAGCCGGCCGCCAGTGTGCCGCAGCAAGGTGGCTGTGAAGTCCGCGCTCTGGGCCTTGCTGCTGCTCGGTTGTCCCTTGGCGAAGCTGAAGCTGGTCCACGCAAGGACAAGGTAGACGACAGCCTTGGAGATGCCTTTGACCTTGTCGGCCCATTGGGATGACTGGCCATGAGTGCGCACCGCCACGGCGCTGGCCAGCTGCCACACCCCGAGCGCCAGGAACCCCAACACAGCCACCAGGAGGGCCAACCGTCCAACGCTGCTGCCCGCAACGGTCTGCAGCGCACCGGACTGGTCAGCTGACTTGCCGCTGGCAGTCCAAGCGATCTGCAGGGCGATCCAGGCGATCATGAGGTGGAGTAACCCATTGAGAGCGTAGCCAGTCCTGGCGCCGTTCTGGAGGACCGGATGGCCCTCGACCTTGTCCGCGGCGCTCTCGAGGTTGCTGCTCCTGCGGGTCACCGGTCTCATTCCTTTCGCCAGGTCGACCTTCTTCGCGGTCCGACGCCGTTGAGGATCTTGAAATCTTGCACACCCACGCCGGCCGGAGGGGCTCCGCGCTCACTCGCGTGCTGCTTCAGTCCGACAGGTTCTTCTCACCGATCACCTTCGCGGGATGGACCGTGGCAAGCAGCTCACCAGCGACGGCGTTGCGCTTCCCGAACTCGACCGCCCGATCGGGGCCCATGTACTTCTGCCCGAGCCTGGTGGCCACTTCGAGGAGCCGGTTCAGGTCCTCGCTGAGCTCAGCGGTCCCCTCTACGATCACGAAGGCGAACGGCGGGTGCGGGTCGTCGACGGTGAGCGCGACCCGACTGTCGTGCAGCAAGGTCCTGCCCTTCACGCTGGACCCGCTAGTGGTGAACTGGACGACGAAGGACTCGGGCGTCCCGTCGGCGCAGAACCAGACCGGTGCCACATGTGGGCTGCCGTCCGCCCTGGTTGAGGCTACGTGCGCCGTTCGGGTGCCTGAAGAGAGGAACTCGAAGATCTCCGGGGAGGTCATCCTGGTCATGCGATCAGATTAGCTCGGGCGCCCCGGCAAAATGACGCGGTGACATCGCCGTCCCAGTTGCGTCCTTCAGCGGTGAGCTCCCCAGAGGGTCATCCCCGACGATCGGATGGATGGCGACGAGGGCGTCCGCCAGGTCGTCGTCACCGAAGTGAGCGGTCCCAGCTGATGGCCTCATAGGTCGAGGTCAGGCGGCGGCGCGAAGAACTCGAGCGCAATTCCGTCGGGGTCGCGGAAGGAAAGGCCAGAGCCGTAGGGGGCGTCCACGATTTCGCCATGCAGAACACCCAGCTCGTCAAGACGAGCGGCCCAGCGCTGTAGCCCGGCGCGGTCTTTGCACGCGAAGGCGACATGGTCCAAGCCGGTGCGATGCTCGTCGAAGAGGTCGTGAGCGGGCTGCGGATGCCTATGCAAGCCGAACAGCTGACCTCCTGAGAGCGCGAACACCGTGCGGTGATAACCCCCGATGTGCTCGTCCTCGTCGCGAACGGGCTCGGCGGCGAAAAGGTCGGCGTACCAGCGAGTACTTCGCCCGAGATCAGTGACAGTCACAGCGACGTGGGCGAAAGTCGGAAACTCAGGCACAGCGGCCTCCTGAATGACGGTTGAACGTTTGGGTGGCAATGGAAAGCGTGTGTCAGGCTTCTGACGACGAAGCCCCGACGAACCGAAGTTGACGACTTCTTCCCTGGGGCCGGTCAGCTCAGGCGCCGGCCCCTCGTTCCAATATGGCGGCCGCCTCACTCCGGTTCAAGCCAACTTTGAGACTTTCATGGCCCCGCCACTACCCGTAGTTCCAGGCCCGGGCGGGTAGGTACAGACGCGACCTAGTCCGTTCGGGCGAGACTCTGCTCTGTTTGGCCACTACTGGCGCGGATAGCCCCGCCACGCCAGGGTGGCTGCCAGCATGGGAGGCGGCCCAGGCAGGGCAACGGGTTCATCCAGCTCCAAGACAAGTCTCGAGGTGGGCCCTGTGAGCCAGATCGGTTCCAGAGCCCCAGCAGCTGAGCACCTGCGCCAGGATCGGCCGCGCGGGAAGACTCGCGCCAGAGGACTTCGAAGACGTGGGTGGTTAGCTGTCGCACTGGTCTGTGCGCTGGGAACGATCTCTCTCGGGACAGCTCCCGCATACGCGACACAAGCTGTCCCGGCGGTTGCCCTCACCGGCACCCTGATGAAGGTGGCCGACCAGGTGGGCCCTGAGATTGCCGCCGTCCGAACAGCGGACAACGATCTCGTGCCGGTGGAAGCCACCGCCGTCGCGCGACTGAGGTCGGGCTCTGTCATCAGCCTGAACGTCGTTCCTCCAGCCGCTGTGCGCTCGATCGCGGCGTCGAGCGGCACGCTGAGAGTGCGTCACCCGAACGGGAAGACGACCTCGACACCCTTGGATCCCGGGGACCTTGTCAACGCCGTTGCCGGGACATCGCGACCGGCCACGTCCGACCTCGGCAGAGCCACCGTGGCTTCGGCAGTCTCAACCGGCCAGCCTCTGGCCGTGAGCGCCGTGGTCTCTGCCGCCGACCCGGTGGGAAACTACACGCCCGCGACCAGGCGCCTGTTCGTGGCCGTCGTCACGCCAAAGGGCTGGTCTCCCGCCAACGCGGTCACCCCGGCCCAGATCAACACCCAGGTCGCCAACACCTCCAGCTACTGGTCCACCGTCAGCAATGGTGGCGTGACGATGAGCGTTGCCACCATCACCACGCCCTACACCTCCGCGTACACGTGCAGCAGCCCGTGGAGCCTGTGGAGCGAGGCCACGGCCAACACCGGATTCAAGTCCGCCCCGAACACCAGTCTCGTCGTGGAGCTGCCCACAGGAGACACTGGCTGCAGCTACGGCCTGGGTACGGCCGGCGAGAGCGTTAACGGCGACGGAATGGTGTACGTCAGCGACGACGCCTTTCCCGTGCTGGCGCACGAACTGGGCCACAACATGTCGTTGAAGCACGCCAACACCCTTGAATGCCCCTCGGCCTCCGACTCGGCGTACAGCAGCACCGGCTGGGCCGGCGCAGGTTGCAGCGAGGTGCCCTACGACGACGGCACCGACGTGATGGCAGCGTCCCCGCCGGCCGACGCACCTTTCCTCTCGTCGCCGCAGTCGTTGCGTACAGGCATACTTTCGGCCGCAGCGGCGGAGATGATCTCGACCGGCGGTACCACCACTGTGAAGCTCAACGCTCTGGGCACAGGAAGTGGCATCCGTGTCGCTGAGGTCGTGGATCCCGCGAACGGCGTCACCTACTACGTCGAGTACCGCACGGGGACGGCGCCGGACAAGCCCAATATGTATGGCGAAGCTGTGGGCGTGCGCATACTGCGCTTCAACCCCGACCCCAACGTCAATACGGGCGGCACCACCGTGCTGCTCGACCCGACGCCGACCGTGAAGCTGCCGTCGGACGGAGATGCAACGTTGCACGTGGGCGGCACCTTCACCTCATATAGCGGTGCCGTCAAGGTGACCACCGTCTCCACAACGCCTACCACTGCCACGATCTCAGTCACCAGTTCCCTCCCGCCACCCTCCACACCAACTGGTGTCAACGCTTTCGCCGATGACGCCAGGGCCGTTGTCTCCTGGAAGGCGCCAGCCAGCGATGGGGGTTCGCCAATCACGGGGTACACGGTGACGGCGACCCCCGGTGGGCGGACGGCAACGACAACCGGAGCCACCACCGCGACGGTGACGGGACTGGCCAACGGCACCAACTACACGTTCACGGTCACCGCCACCAATGCGCGCGGCACCTCGCCCGCTTCGGCGGCATCAGCAACGGTCCTTCCGATGGCGCCCTCGGGGTTCGCGGGCATGGCACCGACCCGGGTGCTGGACACCCGGAATGACATCGGCAACCACAAGGCGAAGCT
>JBDTWH010000213.1:0-4414 GCA_040006795.1 Actinomycetota bacterium
CCGGCTCCCAGCACGGCACCCGGGCCGGCACGCCAACCGGCACCCCGCGCGTCCGGGCCGGCATCCGGTTCCCGCGCCCCGGGCGCGCTCGGACGCATCCCGGTCCTGGAGGTCGCCCCCTGCATCGAGCAAGGCGCATTCCCCGCCAAGTCGGTGGTGAGCGAGCCCTTCGAGGTCACCGCCACCGTTTTTCGCGAAGGCCATGACGCCGTCGGCGCGACGGTGGTGCTGACGGACCCGGACGGCAGTGAGCAGCACGTCCCGATGACGCTGGTCTCGCCGGGACTCGACCACTGGTCGGCCACGATCAGTGCGAACCGGACCGGTAGGTGGTCCTACCGGGTCGAGGGCTGGTCACACCCATACGGCACCTGGGAGCACGACGCCACCATCAAGGTGGCCGCCGGCGTGGACACCGAGGTGATGCTCGAGGAGGGGGCGCTGGTTCTGGATCGCGCACTGGCGGAAGTCGCCCGCACGCCCGCCCAGACCACACCCATCAAGAACGCGAGGGTGGCGCTGCGGGACAGGACCCGCCCGGCGCAGGCGCGTCTGCAGGCCGCGCTAGCCCCCGAGGTCCGTCGCGAGCTGGATCTTCGTCCCCTGCGCGATCTGGTCAGTCCCACTCCGGAGTACGGCTGGCTGGTGGAACGTGAACGCGCCCTGTATGGCGCCTGGTACGAGATCTTCCCGCGCTCCGAGGGAGCGACCCGTGACCCGCGGACGGGGCTGTGGACCTCAGGGACGCTGACCACCGCGGCCCGGCGCCTCACCGCCATCGCCGCCATGGGGTTCGACGTCGTCTACCTGACCCCGGTCCACCCGATCGGCAAGGTGAACCGCAAGGGCCCGAACAACACCCCCGAGGCCGGACCGCTGGACCCCGGCTCCCCCTATGCGATCGGCTCTACGGACGGCGGCCACGACTCCATCGCACCGGAGCTGGGAACTTTTGCCGACTTCGACTCCTTTGTGGCCGAGGCACGTCGGCTCGGTCTCGAGGTTGCGCTTGACCTCGCCCTGAACTGCGCGCCGGATCACCCCTGGGTCACTGAGCACCCCGAATGGTTCACCAGGCGAGCGGACGGGTCCATCGCCTGTGCGGAGAACCCGCCAAAGAAGTACGAGGACGTCTATCCCCTCAACTTCGACAACGACCCGGCCGGCATCTACGCCGAGGTCCGGCGAGTGATCCAGGTCTGGCTCGACCACGGTGTCACGATCTTCCGGGTCGACAACCCGCACACCAAGCCCCTGCAGTTCTGGCACTGGCTGATCGCGGACGTGGCGACCGTGGCGCCGGATACGATCTGGCTGGCCGAGGCGTTCACGCGACCGGCGATGATGCACGCCCTGGGCAAGGTCGGTTTCCAGCAGTCGTACACCTACTACACCTGGCGCATCCAGAAGTGGGAGCTCCAGGAGTACATCACCGAGCTCGCGGGCGAGTCTGCGACCTACATGCGTCCGTCCTTCTGGCCCACCACCCACGACATCCTGACGCCCTACCTGCAGTACGGCGGCCCCACGGCCTGGAAGGTGCGGGCGGCACTGGCGGCAACGCTGGTGCCCACGTACGGGATCTACGCCGGGTACGAGCTGGTCGAGGACGTGGCCCGGCCCGGGGTCGAGGAACAGATCGACAACGAGAAGTACGAGCTGAAGGACCGCCGGTGGTCCGACTACGAGGACGGGGGCCCGAGGGCCGGCCAGTCCCTGGCGCCCTACCTCACGGCAATCAACTCGATTCGCCGGGCGCACCCCAGCCTGCACTGGCTTCGCAATCTCCACCTGCACCACGTGGACGACGAGAACGTCATGGCATTCTCCAAGAGCCGCACCGTCGATGGTCGGGACGACATCATCCTCGTGGTGGCCAACCTCGATCCCCACGCCACGCGGGAGACGACCGTCCACCTGGACATGCCCGCACTCGGGCTCAGCCCGGGCGACACGTTCGTCGCACACGACCTCATCACCGGCGCATCCTGGCACTGGGGTGAGCACAACTTCGTCCGGCTCGGACCAGACGGAGAACCCGTCCACATCATCCACATCCGGCGGTTCTGATGCAGGGGGAGCTCGCCCCCTCCATCATGGCGATCCTGCCGCAGTGGATGGCCAGGCAGCGCTGGTACTCCGGTAAGGGCCGGGTCCCGGTGCTTAGGCACGTCGGGGCGCTGAGACTCCAGGACCCCGCCGGAAAGGCGGAGATCAGGATCCACCTGCTGGTCGACGAGTCGGGAAAGGAGCCCATCACCTACCAGGTCCCGCTGACCTGTCGAAGCGCCCCGCTCGCGGGCGCCGACCATGCCCTGGTGGCGAGCGCCACGCTCGCCGGCCGCGACTCCGCCCCCGACGGCTCCCCGGCTGACCCCGCTGACCCGGCTGACTCGGGTGGCAACCGGTACTACTACGACGCACCACACGATCCCGCCTTCGCCACGGCTCTGCTGGCGCTGATGCTGAACGAGCAGCCGGCGCAGTCCATGCCGTCCGGGGCCGCGGCGTTGGCGTCGCCCTGGCAGAACGGGGAACAGGAGCCGGGAGGCCCCCAGAGCTTCGTGGGTGCCGGGGGCCACAGCCTGGCCACGACCGACCCGGGTGAGGTGTCGACCTCCCACGTCCTGGTCGGCGAGCAGTCGAACACCTCGATCATCCTCGATCTCGTCGACGTCCTGGGTGCTCCGTCGAAACCCCTGATCTGTAAGCTGTTCCGAGTCCTTCAGCACGGACAGAACCCAGACGTCGTGGTTCAGTCGGCGCTCTCGGCTGCCGGGTCGACCCGGGTGCCCGCCTCGATCGGCTACCTCTGGGGGCAATGGTCGGATCCCGCCGGTTCCGACGCGGTGATCGCTGCCGGTCACCTGGCGTACGCGCAGGAGTTCCTCCCAGGGGTCGAGGATGCCTGGCGGGTGGCTCTGGCTGCGCTGGCCTCAGGTGAGGACTTCAGCGAGAGGGCACACAGCCTGGGCCTGGCCACGGCTGAGGTCCACGGGACCCTGGCAACAGCCATGGGCACCCGGGAAGCGACGCAGGACGACGTCGCCGCACTGACCCGGAGCATGCGGGCGCGCCACGCCGCAGCGCTGTCCGAGGTACCCGCACTGGCGGAGTACGACCAGATGGTCAGCTCGTCCATAACAGCCCTCTCATCGGCCAGATGGCCGGCGCTGCAACGAATCCACGGCGACTACCATCTCGGACAGGTTCTCGACGCTCCTGGACGGGGATGGGTTCTGGTCGACTTCGAGGGGGAACCGCTGAGACCCCTGGCTGAGCGCACCCAGCCAGATCTGGCCCTGCGAGACGTGGCAGGGATGCTGCGCTCGTTCGACTACGTCGCGGGCTCGTGGGAGCAGGAACACCCCGGTCGTTCGGCAGCATCGTGGGCCGGCGAGGCACGAACCGCGTTCCTTGAGGGTTACACGAGCGGCACGGGCCGTGACCCCCGTGAGGATGGACCATTGCTCGAAGCACTCGAGCTGGACAAGGCTCTGTACGAAGTGGTCTATGAGGCCCGGAACCGCCCGACCTGGCTCAGCATCCCGATCACCGCAATAGCACGACTTTTCGCTGTACGAAGGAGTGAACTGAGACCGTGACCACCTACACGACCCCTGGCCCGCCACCAGCTGTGAAACCGGTCGGCCGCCACGATCTCGAGCTGCTGATCGCCGGGAAGCACCACGACCCCCACTCCGTCCTCGGGCCGCACCCCCACGATCGCGCCGTGACAGTGCGTACGCTCAAACCTCTGGCAGCCACGGTTGTCGTCGAGATGGCCGATGGCACGCTCGTCAGCCTTACCCATGAGTTCGAGGGTTTGTGGGCAGGGGTTCTGCCGACTCCTGCTGTCCCGGACTACCGGATCCGGGTCACCTACGACGACGGCATCGAGCACGTTCTCGACGACCCATACCGCTTCCTGCCGACCCTGGGCGAGGTCGACCTTCATCTGATCGGTGAAGGTCGCCACGAAGAGCTGTGGAACGTTCTGGGCGCCCATGTGCGTGAGTACGAAGGACCGATGGGACCCGTCCGGGGCACCTCTTTCGCGGTCTGGGCACCGAATGCCCGTACCATCCGCCTGATCGGTGACTTCAACCAGTGGGACGGCTCGGTCAGTCCCATGCGCTCGCTCGGCTCGTCAGGTGTCTGGGAGCTCTTCGTTCCCGATGTGGCAGAGGGCAACCGCTACAAGTTCGAGATACTGGGCTCTGACGGCTCTCGACGAGCCAAGGCGGACCCGATGGCGCGCGCAACCGAGGAGCCTCCGGCCACCGCGTCGGTGGTGACGTCCGGGGAGCATGAGTGGCTGGACGACGAGTGGATGACCACGCGAGCGGCGACCAACCCGCACAACGGACCCATGAGCGTCTACGAGGTCCATCTCGGGTCCTGGCGCCAGGGC
>JBDTWH010000214.1:0-8636 GCA_040006795.1 Actinomycetota bacterium
CCACGAACCGGGCAGCAACCACCGGCATGCCTGCCCGCACAGCCGAGGCGCTGCACAGCCGATCAGTGCGAACCGTGGACGGTGTGCCGCTGGACCTGGTCGCCGAGTGGGTGCCGGCCGCGATCGGCGGGCGAATCAGCCGTGCCGATGCCACTGACCCCGGCATCTGGGCGAGCCTTCAGCGCGACGGACACCACGTCGCCTCCGTCCGTCAGAGCATCACTGCGGGTATCGCCAGTGCCGAGGACGCCGAGCTGCTCGACGTCGAGGTCGGCGCCCCGCTGCTGCTGGTACGACGGCTGGCCCTGGACGGTGACAAAGCCCCCCTCGCGCTCTCGTACCATCGGTACCTTGCCCACCGCTTCAGCCTCGAGGTGGAGTTCAACAGCTGGCCGGGAGCCGGCGCCGACACCCCGCCCGGGCTGCGTGAGCGCGGAGCCCAGACGCCCGACATACCAACCGATGTGAAGGAGAACGACTCATGAAGGTGCTCGTTACCGGTGGCGCAGGCTTCATCGGCACCAACTTCGTCCAGCGCACCCGGGTGACCCGCCCCGACTGGAAGATCACCGTCCTTGACGCGCTGACCTACGCGGGTTCCCTGGAGAACCTCGCCCCGGTCGCCGACGAGATCGAGTTCGTCCACGGGAACATCGCCGACGGCGACCTGGTCGACCGGCTGGTCGCAGATGCCGACGCCGTCGTCCACTTTGCGGCTGAGTCTCACAACGACAACTCCCTTGACGACCCCTGGCCGTTCATGGAGTCCAACATCATCGGCACCTACCGGCTCCTCGAGGCGGCCCGCAAGCACCAGGTGCGCCTCCATCACGTCTCGACCGACGAGGTCTACGGCGATCTCGAGCTCGACGACCCGTCCCGCTTCACCGAGGCCACGCCCCTCAACCCCTCAAGCCCCTACTCGGCGAGCAAGGCCAGCGCAGACCTGCTGGTGCGCGCGTGGATCCGTTCGTTCGGCCTCCAGGCCACGCTGTCCAACTGCTCCAACAACTACGGGCCGTACCAGCACGTCGAGAAGTTCATCCCCCGCCAGATCACCGGCATCATCCAGGGCGTCAAGCCGAAGCTGTATGGCGCCGGCGCCAACGTGCGTGACTGGATCCACGTGGACGACCACAACGATGCCGTCGTGACGATCCTGGAGAAGGGCAGTCTCGGCGAGACGTACCTGATCGGCGCCGACGGGGAGATGAACAACCGCCAGATCGTGGCGCTGCTGCTGGAGCTCATGGGCAAGCCGGCCGACTGGTTCGACCTCGTCTCCGACCGCCCCGGCCATGACATGCGCTACGCCATCGACTCGTCCAAGCTGCGTTCCGAGACGGGGTGGCTGCCCCAGTACCAGGACATCCGTGCCGGGCTCACCCAGACGATCCAGTGGTATCGCGACAACGAGTCATGGTGGGCACCATCCAAGGAACGCACCGAGCTGACCTACCAGCGTCTGGGTCGCTGATCGCGAGCTTCGTCAGTCCGAAACAGCGCTGTTGCCGCCACACCCATCAGCCGCTTTCCCCATCTCGCTGAGCTGTATGGCTAGATCTCACGGATGACCCGCGCAGGGTTTCCCGCGGCCAGAACGTTCGCCGGAAGGTCCTTTGTGACCACGGCGCCTGCGCCGACGACCGCGTTCTCACCAATCGTCACGCCGGGACACACGATCACACCGCCCCCGAGCCACGCGTTGTCCCCAATGCTGATCGGCTTGCCGGCCTCCAGCTTGCTGCGTCTCGGCTCGGGCTCAACAGGGTGAACCGGCGTCAGCAGCTGGACGCTCGGGCCGATCTGCACGTCGTCGCCGATCGTGATCTGCGCAACATCGAGAGCGACCAGCCCGAAGTTCACAAAGGTGCGCACGCCGATCCGGATGTGCACGCCGTAGTCGACATGGAAGGGCGGGCGGATGACGGTGTGCTCGCCCAGCGACCCGAGCAGGCGGGCGAGGACCTCATGCGCCGCCCTCCGATCGGCCCCCCACATCTGTGCGTACAGCCCGGCAAGTCGTTGCGCGCGCTGCGTCAGCCCACGGAGCTCTTCGTCATCAGGGTTGTACCAGTCACCGGCCAGCATCCGCTGACGCTGGCTCCGCGGATCTTCGTTCATGAGCACGAACGTACACAACCATCGGTCCGAACTCACCGCGCCGCCGGCACGGTGACCCACTGGCACGCCGCGCCGAATACCACCAGCCCCTGGCCCGTTATCGAGTGCGGTGCCGATGCGTTCTTCGTTGACTTGGCCCTCGCCTAGGCGTTAACTTTGCTGGTGGCCTTGGGTGAACCAGGGGCAAACAAAGGGTGCGCCGCCTGAGTTGACTCCCGTGACGCTGACTCCAGTCTGCGAATCAAGGAGCACGATCTGATGACGTGGCGTGACCGTGCTGCCTGCCTCGATGAGGATCCCGAACTGTTCTTCCCGATCGGAAACAGCGACCCTGCGCTTCGTCAGATCGAGACGGCGAAAATCGTCTGCCATCGCTGTGAGGTCATCGAGACCTGCCTGAGCTGGGCCATGGAGTCCCGCCAGGACGACGGGGTCTGGGGTGGACTGTCCGCGGACGAACGCCGCGCCCTGAAACGCCGGAATGCCCGCGCCCGTCGTGCCGATCCTGCGACTCCCCTCGTCTGACGGATTCGCTGGGGTCGTGACGGTTAAGTCACGATTGCCTAACGGTCATCGGCGTGGCGCAGGTGCCCTGGCTCGCGACCCGCCTAGCGTTGCACGTCTAGGATGCCCGAGCCGGCAATGAGGTGAGCACGTGAGCCAGACCCGGGGCAGGGGGTCTGCACCCATCCGCTCGGCTGATGAGCGACGCCCACGCCCGCCGACAGCGGGCAACCGCTCGGGCAGGCGGCCCGCACCTCCCACGACACCGGCACGCAGGCCATCACCGGCAAGATCCACGTTGGCGAAGCCCGGGGCAGCCAAGCCTGCGTCGTCGAAGGCCCCGTCATCAAGACCAGCAGCGACCCGTCGCAGCGTGCGTGAACCCCCCCGCCCCTACCCGCGCGGCATCGGGCACCCGGAACGCCGCGCCCGATCCCTGCTCCTGGTGGGGCTGTTCGTCCTGAGCCTGTTCGGCGCCCAGCTCATCCGGCTCCAGGTCCTGGATGCGCCGGCCACGGCGGTCGCCGCGCTCAGGGGCCGGCTGAGCACCGTCGTAGTGCCCGCGCTTCGCGGCAACATCACCGCATCCGACGGCGTGCTCCTGGCATCCAGCACCGAACGCCGTAACGTCACCGCCGACCAGAGCGCAGTGACGACCTACAAGAAGAGGGTCAACGGGGTCCGCCGGACCGTCGGGGTTGCCGGGGTGGCTGCTGACCTCGCACCGATCCTGGGCATGCCTGAGGCGACGCTGAACAAGACGCTGACCGGAAACCGCCGGTTCGTGTACGTGGCGAAGTCGATCTCCCTCTCCAGCTGGCGCAAGGTCGCTTCCCTCGGAGTCCCCGGCATCTACAGCGAGGTAACCACGGCGCGGTCCTACCCGACCGCCGCCACTGCGGCCTCGCTGGTGGGCTGGGTGCGCGATGACGGCTCAGCCGGCGGCGGCCTCGAGCTGCTGCTGGACAAGCAGCTGCAGGGCAAGCCCGGCGAGTCGACCTCGGAGCAGTCCAGGGACGGCCACGCCATCCCCACGGACCGGCAGCAGTCCACCCCGGCGACCCCCGGTCTGGACGTCCAGCTGACGATCAACAGTGACCTGCAGTGGTTCGCCCAGAGCGCGATTGCTCAGAAGGTCGAGGAGACGCGGGCACTGTCTGGCACCGTCGTGGTCATGGACGTCAAGACCGGCGCACTTGCAGCCGTCGCGTCCTACCCGACCTTCGACCCGAACAACATCGGGGCTGCTGCGGGAAACCTCAACAGCAGGGCCTTCGGTGAGGCGTTCGAACCGGGCTCGATCGCCAAGGTCATGACAGCGGCCGCAGCCTTGCAGGAGGGGGTTGCGACGCCGACGACACCGGTGGTGATCCCCAACAGGCTTTCCCGTGCGGGTCAGTCCTTCCGGGACTCCCACGACCATGCGGTTGAGAAGCTGACCTTCGCCGGCGTCATCGCCCAGTCGAGCAATATCGGCACCATGAAGGTCGGAGAGAAGGTCCCCGCCGCCACCCTGGAGAAGTATTTTCGGGACTTCGGTGTCGGCGCTCCGACCGGGATCCACTTCCCGGGCGAGACACCGGGCATCTTCGCCAAGTCCGGGGACTGGAGCGGCTCCCAGCGATACACCGTCATGTATGGGCAAGGGCTGGCAGTCAACGCCATTCAGGCAGCAGGGGTCTTCCAGACGATCGCCAACGGCGGGCGGCGGGTGCCCCCGACCCTGGTTGCCGCCACCGAGAACGCCCGCGGCACCATGACACCGGCGCCGGCCACCAAGGCCGTAAGGGTCATCACCAAACCTGTTGCCACGACCCTGAGCCAGATGCTCGAGTTCGTCGTCGGCGACGGCGGAACCGCCAAACAGGCCGAGATCGCCGGCTACCGCGTCGCGGGCAAGACCGGGACCGCAGACCGAGTGGGCGCCAACGGTCGCTACTCGGGCAAGACCGCATCCTTCATAGGTTTCGCCCCGGCCGACAAGCCGAAGTTCGTCGTGGCCGTCATCCTTCAGAACCCGATCGTGGGCTATTTCGGCGGGTCGACCGCCGGGCCGGTGTTCAAGGACGTCATGACCTATGCCTTGCAGGAGTTCGGGATTCCCCCGACCGGCACGCCGCCACCGGTCATGAAGCTCAAGCTCGACGAGGCGCCGACGTCCGTGAACGAGGCGGAGTCAGCCCTGACGTCCGAGCCGGCGGCCAAGAAGGCCGAGCCCCAACCCGTCCCGACCCGGTCCGAGGCTGCGAAGCCCAGCCGAAGCCACCCCCGATCGCCTGTGGAACAGCAACCACCACCGCTACAACGGTCAGCGCTACTACGGCAATCAGCACTGCCACAGCAATCTGTTACGCAGCGATCAGTCACGCAGCAATCAGTCACGCAGGAATCAGTTCCGCTACAGCCCCCGCGACAACGGCAGTCGGCCAACAGCCGCTCGAGACCCCGTGGTGTGACGCCGGGTTCAACCTCATCCCGTGGTGTGACGCCGGGTCCGGTCTCATCCCGTGGTCCCGGTCGCGACACGGTCAAGCCGCGAGGGCCAATATTCGGCCATGCCCCTGGCCAGGATGTGCGCGCGGGTTTGGTGCGGCAGTCAGGGTCAACGCTGCAGTAGCCGGTCAGACAAGCGCAAGGATCGTGGCCGTGGCGTCGTACTCCTTGGTGGTGACTCCCAGCGAGGGGTTGACCGACCCGCCTCCGGGCCAGGTGTGGCCGCCACCCCTGACGGTGACGAGCTGGGCGCCACAGGGGTAGGTGATGACCGAGATGTGCTGGGCAACCCTGGTGGTGGCGGGCGTCCGGCACCCGTTGAGGATGGCCCACGCGGAGATGGCTGCGGCGGCCGGCGGGGTCGCACGGTATCCCCCCGATCCTGGCTTGCCGAGGTAGGGATCAACCGGGTCGGCGTCGCCGTGCACCGCGACGATCCGGATACGGTGGCAACCAGCCCGTGGGTCGATCGTCGCGGCGACAGTGACCACCGCCCGGAACCTGCCCGGCAGGGCACAGGCGGCGAACACGGCCATGTCACCACCGTCGCTGATCCCGGTGATCACCACCCGGTTGGGATCGGCACACTCCGTGGCGGCCAGCTGGGTCACCAACGCGGACAGGAACACCACATCGTCATTGCCGGTCGTGGTATCGGACAGGTTCCAGGACTTGTCAGAGCCGGCAGCCTGTGGCAGCACCGCAAGCATGCCAGCCGCTGTGGCCCGGGCCGGGATCCGACTCTGGGCCGCCAGATCCTCGGATGTGCGACCGTATCCGTGCAGCCCGATCACCAGGGGCAGCCGGTGGTGACCGTCGTCCCCTGCCGGGACGGCGAGCAGAGCCCGACGTCCACCCGGCAGCTCGAGAACGACACTGCCTGCGACGCGCCGGCGGCCGCAGACCGGTTCGGAGCTGGGCGCTGCGGTCGCCGAGACGGCAGCCGGAACTGTCAGTGCAGGCACCTGGTTCCGGCCTTGTGGCACCGCGGCGGGCGGGGCTCCGGCGCAGCCGCCGACGGCAAGCAGCAGCGGCAGCAGGATCGTGGCCCGGTGGGGCAGTAGGTGCACCGCCCAAGCATCCCCCGGCTGCACGAGTGTGTCTGCTTCCGGGCAGATGATGTCTGCGAAGGCTGAGGCAACCACTCGCGCTCGGCGCGACGATCGAGATGATCGGAGGCGGCTGCGATCAGCCTTCCCCAGGCGGCCGGTAGGTAACGTCCAGGTGAGCGGCCTCGTCGAGCTGCTCTGGTGTCAGCAACACCACCGTCGTGGATCGGGCGGCTCCGGCGGCCGCGGTTTGCAGGCTCAGGGATGCAGCCGCCGCTTCATCGGGCACCTCGCCGATCACGTAGAGATCGGTCGTTCCGAAAGCGTAGTAGCAGACCTCAACGTGACCCCCCACGCTTTCGACCATCGCCTCGATGGCGTTGCGACGAGAGGAGCCTCCTTCGCTGAGCAGGCCCTTCGCGCCGGCTGGGGTGTAGCTGATCTGCCAGAGATACCTGGGCATCGGACCCCTCTCACGACCGGGCGGCGAAGCCCCATCCTGCCCCAGGATGCTCGCCGTGCCTAGCCGTAGTGAAGCCAGAACTCGACCGGGTTGTCTCGCGGGTTACCAGGACGTCGCCGTGACGGCGGGTGCGACCGCCTTGTGCGCCCTCATTGGGTCAGTGCCGCGCGCGGATAGTCGCGCGGAAAGGGACCGTTTCGCAGATAGGCCAGCTGCTGCTCGATCAGAACCATCAGCTCCCTGAGCTCGGACACCCCGAGATCCCCCGCGTGGATCGTTACGTCACCTTGGGTGAGCGTCAGCTCGACACTCTCGCGGGGCCGGTCAGGTGCAGGTTCGCCCTGGCCGTTGACCACGCGACGCTCGAGGTCGATGAACCTGGGCGTGTCGCATCTGATTCGGTTCAAGGTCATGACCACGTCTTTGGTCTGACAGACCTTTGTCGCTTTCGAGCGGTGTACGACGTTGTGCTCACCGAATCGACCCACCTCCAGACACCCCGGGCCAAGGCAGCACCAGACAGGATGCAGAAGACGAAGGGGCACGGCCTCGGGCTGCGGATGCGTGCTCATGAAGGGCTGCCAAATGGCGCCTGTTCGGGCAATATGTTGTCCATGATCGTTCGCATTTCGTTGAGGCTGATCGGTCTAGGCCCCTGGTTGGTTGTAGGACCAGCCAGGGACCGCTCCTACGCTACAACGGCAGTGGGGCAATCCGGGTAGAGGTCAGGACTTCCTAGACCAAACCCATACCTATGCCGGGTCTGCCCGATAGACACCCATCGCTCGATGCTGATCAGGTCGGAGCGCCGCTGTCGTGGGCTGGGCGAACGGACTCGAGGAGCGGACCCTCCAGCCACTCCTCCACCTCAGTTTGACGAGTAAGTCTCACGACGGTGAGATCCGGTCTCGAGGTCGCCGCATCCGCCACCCTCTGGGCACTTTCGTGATGGGTCCGCCACGCCCAGCGGACAATGTGGTCACGGTCGGTGAAAAAGGTCGACACCGGGGGTTCGCGATTGCCGTTCCAGAGGGCGGTCCCGGTAAGTCGGCGCTGTGCAGTGCGGCGAACCACGCGTTTCATCACCACAGAACGCTGCAGGTCGAGCCAGACGAGCAGGTCCGCTCGCTGCAGGAGCAGGGGCCTGGCCTTGCCGTACTGCCACTCGGTCACCCACGTCGGCTGGGCAGCGAGCACGACGACGTCGCGCATGAAGTCCTGTCGCGGCGTCCAGTCGGGCCCGTGGTAGAGAGCATCCATCTCGGTAAACGGCGCGCCGACCATGACGGCGATTCGCCTGGCGAGCGTCGTCTTACCCGAGCCGGACGTGCCGGCGACAAGGATTCGCCGGGGGGTCGAGTGCAGAGACTCTTGTGCGTTCAGCACTCCACCCGTCGCGCGAATCTCCCCCGGTGTCTGTGCGGATGGCCCTACCGGAACAGGGATGGGTCACCCATTCCGACCCGAACGACCTGCGGGTAGCCCTCGGACCAGTCCACCACGGTGGTGAGGTCCTGGCTGCAGTCTCCGGAGTCCACCACGGCGTCGATCACCTCACCGAGCTCGTCCTGGATCTGCCATCCATCAGTCATCGGCTCTTCCGCGTCGGGCAGCAGCAGGGTGCTGGACACCAGCGGCTCCCCCAGCTCCCGCAGCAGTGCGCGGACGAGGGGGTGGCTCGGGATGCGCACGCCGACGGTCCGTTTCTTCGGATGTGCCAGCCGCCGGGGGACTTCTCTGGTTGCCGGCAAGATGAAGGTGTAGGGGCCGGGCGTCACCGACTTGATGGCACGGAACGCGTTGTTGTTCAGGTCGACGAGCTGACCCAGCTGGGCGAAGTCCGCACACACGAGGGTGAAGTGGTGTCGCTCGTCCAGACCCCGGATCCGGCGGATCCGCTCGGCGCCGGCAGGATTGCCCAGCTGACAACCGAGGGCGTAGCTGGCGTCGGTCGGATAGGCGATGAGGGCATCGTCCCGCAGCAAGGCCACAACCTGCGCGAT
>JBDTWH010000215.1:0-46504 GCA_040006795.1 Actinomycetota bacterium
CGGCGACCCGCCGGTAGTCGGGCCGGAAGTCATGCCCCCAGTCGGACACGGCATGGGCCTCGTCGATAACCAGCAGCCCGAGTCGCCCAGCCAGCTCGTCGAGCACCCGCCTGCCGAACCCCGGGTTGGCCAGTCTCTCAGGCGAGACCAGCAGGACGTCGAGCTCACCAGCGCGCAACAGGTGTTCGACCGTCGACCACTGCTCAATATTGGAGGAGTTCAGCGTTGCCGCCCGAAGACCCGCCCGACCTGCTGCCACAACCTGGTCGCGCATCAGTGACAGCAACGGTGAGACCACCAGCGCCGGACCTGACCCTTCGCTGCGCCGGATGGCCGTCGCCGCCCAGTAGACCGCCGACTTGCCCCAGCCGGTGGCCTGGACCACGAGAACTCTGGCGGCTGGCTCGCACAGAGCCGCCACGGCCACAGCCTGGTCATCCCGCAGGACCGCGCCATCACCGGCGACTGCCGCGATCACGGCAGCGGCGATGGCCGAGCGTTCGGGGCTCAGGGATGCAGGCATGGTATCGACCCTAGGCGCCGCGATAGCTGCGGGACGCTCGTCATCCACAGGCTGGTGTGATGCCGCCGCCACCGCCAGGTCACGGGACCGGGACCGACTCGAGGTCCTCGTCCGTGACGGCGCCACTGAACTGTGCGGCGTAGAGATGCTGATAGGCCCCGCCGGCGGCAAGCAGCTCTGTGTGGGTCCCCTGCTCGACAATTCCGCCGTCCACCATGACAACGATCCGGTCGGCGTCACGGATGGTGGAGAGCCGGTGAGCGATCACGAAGCTGGTGCGGCCCGTGCGAAGCGCCTCCATGGCCTGCTGCACCAGAGCCTCGGTCCGGGTGTCCACAGAGCTCGTTGCCTCGTCCAGGATCAGGATGGCCGGATCGGCCAGGAAGGCCCTCGCTATCGTCAGCAGCTGGCGTTGCCCCGCGCTGACACTTGCCCCGTCGTCGTCGATGACCGTGTCGTAGCCCTGTGGCAGTGTCCGGACGAAGTGATCGGCGTAAGCCGCATCGGCCGCCTTGCTGATCTGCGCCTGCGAGGCATCCTCCGCTCCATAGGCGATGTTCTCGTGGATGGTCCCGCCAAAGAGCCAGGTGTCCTGAAGGACCATCCCGAACTCAGCTCGAAGGTCCTCCCGGCGCATGTCACGGACATCAACGCCATCGAGCGTGATCCGTCCACCACCCACCTCGTAGAATCGCAGCAGGAGATTGGCCAGCGTGGTCTTGCCGGCACCGGTGGGTCCGACGATGGCAATGGTCTGGCCGGGCTCGGCAACCAGGTCCAGGTGCTCGATGAGCGGGCGCGCGGGGTCGTAGGAGAACGAGACATCCTCGAAGGCGACCCGGCCACGCACCTTCTTGGGAGTAACGGCCAGGCTCGGGTCAGACGACTGCTCCGGAGCGTCGAGCACCTCGAAGACCCGCTCGGCCGAGGCCACTCCGCTCTGCAGCAGGTTGGCCATCGAGGCAACCTGCGTCAAAGGCTGGCTGAACTGCCTGGAGTACTGGATGAACGCCTGAACGTCGCCGAGGCTGATCGCTCCAGACGCCACCCTCAGGCCTCCGATCACCGCGATGGCCACGTAGTTGAGGTTGGCCACGAACATCATGGCGGGCATGATCAGACCCGAGATGAACTGTGCCTTGAAGCTCGAGACGTACAGCTCCTCGTTCAGCCCACGGAACGTCTCGACTGTCTCATCGGTGCGGCCGAAGACCTTGACCAGCTCATGACCGGTGTAGGCCTCCTCGATATGACCGTTGAGCTTGCCCGTGGTCGACCATTGGCCGACGAACTGGGGCTGAGAGCGCTTGGCGATGGTCATCGTGATGAGGGCCGAGACGGGAACCGTGACCAGGGCCACCACGGCCAGCACGGGCGAGACATAGATCATCATCGCGATGACGCCGACAACCGTGAGCAGGGAGGTCAGCAGCTGGCTCATGGTCTGCTGCAGAGACTGCGCGACGTTGTCGATGTCGTTGGTGACCCTGCTGAGCAGCTCGCCCGTCGGGGTGGAGTCGAAGTAGGACAGCGGCATTCGGCCGAGCTTCGACTCGACGTCAGCCCTCATCCGGTAGACGGTGCGCTGCACGATGACGGTCACGACGCGGCCCTGGAGCCAGGACAGGATCGATGCTGCGACATACAGCACAAGAACGGCTAGCAGCACCTTGCCGACGACGGCGAAATCGACCCCGCGACCCGGAACGACGTCCATCGCAGAGACCATGTCCGCGATCTTGGCCTGCCCGGTGGCTCGCAGCCGGTCGACGGCCTGGGCCTTCGTCAGTCCGGCCGGCAGGCGTCCCCCGATCAGCCCGGAGAAGATCAGGTCGGTGGCAGTGCCCAGCACCTTGGGGCCGATGACCGACAGCGTCACGCTCACGGCCGCCAGCGCCGCGGCGGCAGCCACAAGCCGGCGGTCGCCGCGCAACCTGGACACCAGCCGGCGAAGCGACACCTTGAAGTCCAGGGCCTTCACCGCAGGACCGCCGCCCATGTGACCCAGCGGACCCCGACCCGCCGGAGCGGGCCTCGGCACGGGCGCTGAGTCGGCGGGCTTCGGGTCGGCGGGCTTCGAGGTGGGACTCACGCCGCCTCCTCCTCGCTCAGCTGCGAGAGCACGATCTGCCGGTAGGTCTCGCAGGACTCCATCAGCGCCGTATGAGTGCCCGTTCCGACCACGGCGCCCTGGTCGAGCACCACGATGCGGTCAGCGCGGCGGATCGTGCTGATCCGCTGGGCCACGATGATCACCGTGGCTCGGGTGGTGATGGTCGACAGCGCGGCCCGCAGCCGGGCGTCCGTGTCATAGTCCAGCGCCGAGAACGAGTCGTCGAACAGGTAGATGTCGGGGGTCTTCACCACGGCACGGGCGATGGCCAGCCGCTGTCTCTGCCCGCCGGAGACGTTGGTGCCGCCCTGGGAGATGACGGAGTCCAGACCGTCCGGCATCGCCTCGACGAACCCGCGGGCCTGGGCGATCTCCAGGGCTGCCCAGAGCTCGGCGTCCGTGGCGTCGGCCTTGCCGTAGCGCAGGTTGGTGGCGACGGTGCCGCCGAAGAGGTAGGGACGTTGGGGGATCAGTCCGATAGAGGACCTCAGATCCTCCGGGTCCAGGGTGCGGATGTCCAGGTCGTCGAGCAGCACCATCCCGCCGGTGACGTCCACGAGTCGGGGGATGAGGTTGAGCAGGGTCGACTTCCCGCTGCCGGTCGACCCCACGATCGCCGTCGTCTCCCCCGGCCGGGCCACGATGGAGACCCCGTGGAGCACGGCCTCCTGTGCCCCCGGGTAGCTGAAGGACGCCTCCCGCATCTCCACGACGCCGGTGCGCCGGGCTCGAATCAGCGGCACCTCCGGTGCCCGCACGCTCGCGACGGTGTCGAGCACCTCCTTGATCCGTTCGGCGCTGACCTCCGCGCGAGGCAGCATCACGAACATGAAGGTCGCCATCATCACCGCCATGAGAATCTGCAGGAGATAGCTCAGGAACGCCGTCATGGTGCCGATCTGCATCTGCCCGCTGGCAATCCGGTGCCCCCCGAACCACATCACGGCGACGCTGGAGACGTTCATGATGAGCATCACGGTGGGGAACATCAGCGCCATCAGGCGACCGACACGAACGGAGACGTCCATCAGGTCGGTGCTGGCAGCGTCGAAGCGCTCCCTCTCGTGGGTGTCCTTGACGAACGCACGGATGACCCGGACGCCACCGATCTGCTCGCGCAGGATCCGGTTGAGCAGGTCAATCTTGGTCTGCATCGAGCGGAACAGTGGCCGCATCCGCGAGATGATCAGGGCGACACACACCAGCAGGACGGGCACGATCACCAGCAGCAAGGACGACAGGACCACGTCCTGGCGCAGGGCCATGATGACGCCGCCGACGCACATGATCGGGGCCGCGATCATCATGGTGAAGGTCAGCAGCACCAGCATCTGGACCTGCTGGATGTCGTTGGTGGACCTGGTGATCAGGGACGGCGCACCGAAACGGCCGACCTCCTGGGCCGCGAAGGACTCAACCTTGACGAAGACCGACTCGCGCAGGTCGCGGCCCAGTGCCATGGCAGTGCGCGCGCCGAAGTAGACCGCCGCGGCGGCGCACAGTATCTGCACCACCGTCACGGCCAGCATCACGGCACCGGTGCGAACGATGTATCCCGTGTCCCCGGTGACCACTCCCTGGTCGATGATGTCCGCGTTCAGCCCGGGCAGGTACAGGCTTGCGATCGTCTGGATGAGCTGGAACAGGACAATGAGGATGATCGGCTGTCTGTAGGGACCCAGATGTGCGCGCAGAAGCGAGATCAGCAAGGGATCAGCTCGCCGACCCGCGCCTGGCGTCCCGGCGTAAGGCCTCTTCCTCGTCCAGGGCGGTCGCCTGCTCGAGAGTCGGTGCGGTGCCTCCCAGACGGGCGGGCAGGAACTTCAGCTCATCGCTCGAGACCGCCGGGTAGGCCTCCTGCGCTGCGTGGAGAAGCTCGTTCATCTGCCCCCGGAGCAGCTGGTTGATGTCATCCGCGCTGTCCTTGCGCCCGGCCGCGATCGGCTTGCCGACGCTCAGGGTGATCGGCACGTTGGTGCGCCCGAGCCGCTTGGGGTAGCCCTTGGTCCACACCCGCTGGGAGCCCCAGATGGTCATCGGCAGGACCGGCACGGCAGCCGCCTGAGCCATCCGGACCGCGCCGCTCTTGAAGGCCTTGAGCTCGAAGGACCTCGAGATGGTGGCCTCGGGGAACACCCCCACGATCTCGCCCGCCTTGAGCGCGTTGACCGCCTCACGGAAGGACGCGGCGCCGGCTGTCCGGTCCACCGGGATGTGGTGCATACCCCGCATCAGCGGTCCGCTGATCTTGTGGCGGAAGACGTCGTCCTTGGCCATGAACCGCACCAGGCGTCTGCTCGGAAGCGCCGCCAGACCCGCATAGGCGAAGTCCATGTAGCTCAGGTGGTTGCTCACCAGGACTGCACCGCCGGTGGTCGGGATGTTCTCCGCCCCCGTGATCGTGAACTTCAGCCCCTCCGCCGTGAAGACTGCCCGGGCGATCGCGATGACAGAGGTGTACACGGGCTCCATAGGCTCCACCGTAAGGGATCGCGCAGGCGCGGCGGCAGAGAGCCACTCCCACCCGGCCGGCAGCGCGCCGCACTAGGCTTCCCGGGTGCTCGAACAAATCCAGGCAATTCGTTATGTAACGCCTCTTCGCGAGGGGGGCTCCCTGCCCGGCATCGTCGAGGCCGACGACGAGGGAACCTACGTCCTGAAGCTCCGGGGAGCCGGGCAGGGGCTCAAGGCGCTGGTGGCCGAGGTCATCGTCGGTGAGATCGGCAGGGCGATGGGCCTGCGCGTCCCGGAGCTGCGTGCCGTGACGCTGGATGCCCGGATCGCCAGGTATGAGGCGGATGAGGAGGTCCAGGACGTGCTGACCGCCAGCATCGGCCTGAACCTCGGCGTGGACTTCCTGCCCGGCTCGTTCGGCTACGACGGATCGCAGCCACCGTCTCCGGCCGAAGCGGCCAGGGTCCTGTGGCTGGACGCTTTCACGGCCAACATCGACCGCACCTGGAGCAACCCGAACCTGCTCGTATGGCACGGGAACACATGGGCCATCGACCATGGGGCAGCCCTGTACTTCCATCACTCCTGGCCCAACAGCGGGTCGGCCCCCGCGGACTCATCGGTCGCCTCCCGGTTTGCCAGCCAGCCGTTCGACGCCAGCAGGCATGTTCTTCTCGAGGTCGCAGATGACCTCGGGACCGTGCACGACGAGCTGACTGCCCTGGTGGGGGTTGGACTCATCGACAGCGTGCTTGCCCTGGTCCCTGACGAGTGGCTGGAACCGACCGACTCCATGCCGGACGCCGAGACGGTCCGGACGGCATACCGGCTGAGTCTGCTTGCGCGCCGCGACAACCCGTCCGCATGGCTTCCCGCGAAGGCGCTGTCATGACCTCGCCGTTGCAGAGCTATGAGTATGTCGTGCTGCGCTGCGTTCCCCGGGTCGACCGCGACGAGTTCATCAATGTGGGTGTCGTCGTCCACAGCCAGGGCGCCGACTTCCTGGAGTGCGCCTACACCGTGAACCCAGACCGGCTGAGTTCCTTCTCGCCCCAGCTGGACCAGGGGTCGCTGGAGGCCATGCTGGCGACGCTCTGCTCGATCTGCCGGGGTGAGCAGGCACCCGGCCGCCCGTCACTGAACGGTCTGGGCGCGCGGTTCGGCTGGATCGCCGCACCGCGGAGCACGGTCGTCCAGCCCGGCCCGGTCCACGGCGGCCTGACCAGCGACCCCGCGGCCGAGGTCCGGCGTCTCCTGGCCAAGCTCGTGCGCTGACCAAACCCGAGTCCCGGGATGAGCCACAGACCATGCCCTGGTGGCTAGTCTCGGACGCATGAACCTCGACCGCCCCGTAGCCCCGGATCCCTACTCCCTGTTGCCCGCCGTGCCGACACTGACGGTGTCAAGCAAGTCGATCCAGAACAACGCCCGACTGCCCGAGGAACAGGTCTTCAACGGCTGGGGGTTGACCGGGGGCAACGTCTCGCCCCAGCTGTCCTGGGCTGGTGCGCCCGAGGGCACCAAGAGCTACGCCGTCACCTGTTTCGACCCCGACGCGCCCACCCCGTGCGGCTTCTGGCACTGGCTCCTGGTGGGCATCCCCGCCGCGGTCACCAGCCTCGATGCCGGGGCCGGCACACCCGAAGCCGCCCCCAGGGGGGCTTTCCACGTGGCCAACGACTTCGGTGGCAAGAGGTATGACGGCGCCGCGCCACCCGGGGGCGACCAGACCCACCGGTACCTGTTCGCCGTGCATGCCCTGGACGCCGATGACCTGGGTCTCGACGACACCGCCAGCCCCGCGGTGACCACATTCACGATGGGTATGCACACGCTGGCCCGGGGCGTGATCTCAGCCACCTACACCGTCTCTGGCTAGCGGGGTGGGCGCAGAGCCCAGATGGCCACGGCACTGGCCGCGGCAATGTTCAGGGAGTCCACTCCCCCGGCCATCGGAATCTTCACGATGAGGTCGGCGCCCTTGATGGCCAGCCGGGAGAGCCCGTCCCCCTCCGTCCCGAAGATCATCGCGAGCCGGTCGGGCTGGTCGGCCGCGAGGTCGTCCAGGCTGATCGCTCCGTCGCCCAGGGCGAAGGCCGCGACGGTGAACCCGTGTTCGCGAAGCAGCTGGACACCTGCCGGCCAGGGGTCGACGCGGGTCCAGGGCACCTGAAAGACCGTGCCCATGGAAACGCGCACCGCACGTCGGTAGAGCGGGTCGGCGCACCGCGGGGTGACCAGGACCGCGTCGACACCGAGCGCCGCCGCCGAACGGAAAACCGCCCCCACGTTGGTGTGGTCGACGATGTCCTCCAGGACGACAACCCGGGAAGCGTCCCGCAGCAACACCGCGGGAGCCACCAGCTCGGGCCGGTGCATCGACGCCAGCACCCCGCGATGGAGGTGGAAGCCGGTCATTGCCTCGATCACACCGGGGTGCGCGTAGTACACCGGCACGCCCTGCGACTCGGCTCGCCCGACCAGGTCGGACAGGTCGGTGAGCCAGCGCTGGCCCATCAGGAACGAGCGGGGTCGGTGCCCCGCGGCAAGGGACCGGCGGACGACCTTCTCGCTCTCCGCCAGATACAGACCTCGCACAGGCTCGAGCTTGGTGCGCAGGGCAACGTCGGTCAGCGTGAAGTAGTCGCGAACCCGCTCATCGCCCGGGTCGGTGATCTCGATCGGCATCTCAGGTCACGGCTCTGCACAGGCCATGGTCAGACACCAGTCCGCGGCTCATCACTCTTCAGACCATCATCTTGACGATGGCCGCGACACCGACCACGACGATCACGCCACGGAGCATCGCCGGGGACAGCCGTCTTCCGGTCCGGGCCCCGACGTACCCACCGGCGAGCGCACCGACCGCCAGCAGCGCGGCAACGGTCCAGTCGATCTGGTCCTGGGCCACGATGATGAAGGTGATCGCCGCGACGACGTTGACCACCGTGCTCAGGACATTCTTCAGCCCGTTGATGTGCTGGAGACTGATCGTCATCAGCGCACTCATGATGCCGACCATGAGGACGCCCTGCGCAGCCCCGAAGTAGCCGCCGTACACGCCCGTGCCGAAAACGCCCGTCATCAACAGCAGGCGTCGCCCCACGCTGTCGTGATCGGGATGGCGAGCGGCCGCCCAGGCCTGCAGCTTCGGACCGAGCAGGACCAGCACGAGCGACAGCACGATCAGGGCGGGCACGATGGCATCGAAGGCCGATGCCGGGAGCCAGAGCAGCAGGATGGCCCCGGTCACCGCTCCGAGGAAGGACAGCGGCATCAACCGGCACAGGACATTGGCGTAGCCGGCAAGCTCCCGGCGGTAGCCGTGAATGCCGGTGATGCCGCCGGCGACCAGGCCAACGGTGTTGGAGACGTTGGCGAGCAGTGGCGGATACCCGAAGAACAACAGGGTCGGAAACGTGATCAGCGTGCCGGCCCCGACGATGGTGTTGATCGTGCCTGCAGCCATTCCGGCCGCCAGAATCGCGACAACTTCATACCAGGGCACCCAATCACCCTATCCAGACTGACAGGGTGCCCTCAGAGCGCGGGTCCTACCGGGTCTGGTCCCGCGGGCCGCTCTCGTCGTTCAGCTCCGAGTCGTGCAGGTTGGAGGCCTGATCCTCGAGGGAGTCCGCTGCCGGGCGACCGTACTGCCGGGAACGCCGCTCGCTGGCGGTCGCGTGGCCCTCTGCCTCGGCGGTTGCGCCGGCCGCCTGGCCACGGGCTTCGGCCAGTGCCTTTGCCGGGTCTTCGAGGGTCGTCTCGTCGAACGCGGTGGGCATGACCTCGCCGGTGTCGACCCATTTGTCGTCCGGGTTGTCCGTGTCCCTGCCACCAAGGGCGCTTCCGATGCCCTTCAGGGCATCCGTGAGCTCGCTGGGGATGATCCACATCTTGTTGGAGTCACCACGGGCCAGCTGCGGCAGAATCTGGAGGTACTGGTAGGCGAGGAGCTTCTGGTCCGGCTTTCCGCGGTGGATGGCCTCGAACACCTGGGTGATGGCACGGGACTGACCCTGAGCCTCGAGGATACGGGCCTGGGCGGAGCCCTCCGCGCGCAGGATCTGGCTCTGCTTCTCGCCCTCGGCGGTCAGGATGGCCGACTGCTTGATGCCCTCTGCCGTCAGGATGGTCGCACGACGGTCGCGCTCCGCGCGCATCTGCTTCTCCATCGAGTCCTGGACCGAGCGCGGCGGGTCGATGGCCTTGAGCTCGACCCGGTTCACCCGGATGCCCCACTTGCCGGTGGCCTCGTCCAGGACGCCCCGCAGCTGCGCGTTGATCTGGTCACGGCTGGTCAGCGTCTGCTCGAGATCGAGGGAACCGATGACGTTACGCAGCGTGGTGACGGTCAGCTGCTCGATGCCCTGGATGAAGTTGGCGATCTCATAGACCGCGGACTTGGAGTCGATGACCGAGTAGTAGATGACCGTGTCGATGTTGACCACCAGGTTGTCCGAGGTGATCACCGGCTGTGGCGGGAACGAGACGACCTGCTCACGCAGGTCGACGCTGGCCCGCACCCTGTCGACGAACGGCACCAGGAAGTGAAGCCCGCCCTCGAGGGTCCGTGAGAACTTGCCAAGCCTTTCGATGATCAGCGATACCTGCTGCGGCACGATCTTCACCGTCCGGACGATGACGATCACCGCGAAGATGACCAGAAGCAACAGGACCAACAACAATGCACCTGCAGGTGTCACGAAGCACTCTCATTCCGACCAGCTGCGTCGTTGCTCACGATCGCGGTGGCCCCTTCTAGGGAAACTACCCAGACCTCTTGGCCGGGCAGACACACTGCGGCGCCCGGGGGCGTTCGCGCAGACCAGGTCTCACCGCCGAGCTTGACTCTTCCTTCATGCTCGGTGACGGTCTCCAGCACCTGAGCCGAGCGGCCGACCTGGGCGCCGGCACCGATCCCGCCGTGACCCTCCGGCACCGAGAAGTAGCGCTTTGCCAGCGGACGCACCGAAGCCAGCAGCGCGCCGGCAACCACGCAGGCGGCGACCACCTGCACGGTGAAGGACGCTCCGAGCGCGGCGGCGATGGCCCCGGCGAGTGCGCCACCGGCCAGCATCGAGAACACGAAGTCGACGCTCGCCGCCTCCACAGCCCCCAGGACAAGGGCGAGCCCCAGCCAGGCCAGCCACCCGTTATCGGTGAACCAGGACATTCGGCTCCCCTCCCCTGCTCAGTGAACCCATACCGTACTGCGCATCACTGCGCATCGCCTGCTGCGCGCGCGGACCACCGATCACCGTGGCGCTCCAGGACCAGGGGAAGGCCAAAGGTCTCTGAGAGGTTTGCCGCAGTCAGCACCATCTCGACCGGTCCGGCGGCAATGATCCGGCCCTCGCGCATCAGCAGGACGTCGGTGAACGAGGGGGGTATCTCCTCGACGTGGTGGGTCACCAGCACGAGAGCGGGCGCTTCGATGTCCGCGGCCAGCGCACCCAGCCGTGCCACCAGCTCCTCCCGGCCACCCAGGTCCAGGCCGGCAGCCGGCTCATCAAGCAGCATCAGCTCGGGGTCCGTCATCAGCGCCCGCGCAATCTGTACCCGTTTGCGCTCACCCTCGCTCAGCGTGCCGAAAGTCCGCTGGCTGAGGTGGCCCGCGCCGAGGGCTTCGAGCAGGTCCGCAGCGCGGGCGTGGTCGAGCGCGTCGTACCTCTCGCGCCAACGCCCGACGATGCCGTAGGACGCGGTGACGACGACGTCCCTGACCAGCTCGTCGACGGGGAGCCGCTCGGCCATCGCCGCGCTGGAGAGGCCGATCCGGGGCCGCAGGTCAAAGACGTCGACGGCGCCCAGAACCTCCCCCAGAACCCCGGCGACCCCCGTGGTGGGGTGGATCCGCCCGGCCGCCAGCTGCAGCAAGGTGGTCTTCCCGGCACCGTTCGGTCCGAGGATGACCCAGCGCTGGCCCTCCTCGACCTCCCACGTGATGTCATCCAGCAGGGTGTTGTCACCACGGACCACGCTCACGCCGGCGAATTCGAGAACATCGCTCATGATCCCTGACCCTAGGCCACTGCCCCACGATCGCGCTTGACGGCACCTACGATGAGGGGATGTCAGTTCTGCCCGTGTGCGTCCGGCTCGCGTTGTGGGCGACCGCCGCATATGCCGGGAAGCTCACGGTTGACGAGGCCGTGGAACGGGCTCACCCAGACCTTGACCTCTTCACGGGAGACCTGGACCGCCTGGCTCTCTGGCGAGAGCTGGGCGAGCGGGCCGTCCTCGTAGCGCTGCCCCGCCCCGGGGACCTCTCCGGTATGCCGCGTGGCTCTGCCGACCTCTTCGCGGCGGCCACCGAGGCTGGCGAGTGTGTCTACGTGCCTGGCATCGGGGCTGCCCTGGTCCCCACGATCGAGCACTTCGGCCCGGCTGACGACCAGGGCACCCAGGTGATCTGGTCGGCGTACGACTGCGACCCCGTCCCGGTGCACAGTCTGGAGGCCCTGTCGCTCAGCGAGATCGAAAGGGGCTTCCGGCAGGAGCTGACGGAAAGGACCCTCGCGATCGAGGCCCTCGATGCCGGGCCGTGGGCGGGAAGCCCGTTTCGCTCCATGGCCGACGAGCTCACCATCGGCCAGTGGGGGCTACCCGGCGGGCTGCCCTCTCGAGCCACCCAGATCATCACGATGGCGGCAATGATCGGCGTTGCCACCGAGCTTGGACTGAGCGACCAGGCTCAGTCACAGGTCTTGACGAGCACTGTCGCCGAGCAACGCCGCAGGCAGCTGAACGCCCTCGACGCCAGCGCAGACCTGGCCATGGCAGCCGCCGCGACTGTTGCGGCCCTGTCACTGGCGGGACTGCGCCCCAGCCACCACGACCAGTAGGACGTCGCGATGACCAGGATGGCCCGACATCAGCGCAGGACCGACTCGTAGACCGCCATGGTCTGCTCGCCGATCGCGGACCATGCGAAGCTCTCGACCGCGCGCCGACGACCGGCCTGGCCGAGACGCCGTGCTCGCTGCGGGTCACCGACCGCCTGGTTGAGCGCACCGGCGAGGTCGGACACGAAACGATCGGGGTCCACCGGTGTGCCGCTACCGTCGCCCACCTGCTCGATCGGCACCAGCCAGCCGGTCGCTCCGTCGACGACCACCTCGGGTATGCCGCCGGTCGCCGTTGCCACGACCGCCAGGCCACAGGCCATGGCCTCGAGGTTGACGATACCGAGCGGCTCATACACGGATGGGCACGCGAATACCGTCGCTGCGCTCAGCAGGGCGATCACGTCGGCTCGGGGCAACATCTCGGTGATCCACACCACGCCTTGGCGTTCAAGGCGCAGCTCTGAGATCAGAGCCTCGACCTCGGCCAGAATCTGGGGGGTGTCCGGAGAACCCGCGCACAGGACAAGCTGGACCTCCGGCGGCAGCTCGGCCGCCGCCCGCAGGAGGTAGGGCAGCCCCTTCTGGCGGGTGATCCTGCCGACGAAGACCACTGAGGGACGTTCTGGGTCGACGCCGTGCCTGCGCACCGCCTCGAGCCCTTCGGGGCTTGAGTCCGGTTGCCAACGCTGGGAGTCGATGCCGTTGTGAACCACATGGATCTTTGCCGGATCAACCCATGGATAGCTGCTCAGGACATCGAGCCGCATGCCGGCGCTCACCGCGATGACGGCTGCCGCGGACTCGTAAGCCGTCCGCTCAGCCCACGAGGACACGTCGTAGCCGCCGCCTAGCTGCTCTGCCTTCCACGGACGCATCGGCTCCAGGCTGTGCGCGGTCAGGACGTGAGGCACCCCGGCCAGCAACGAGGCAAGATGCCCCGCGAGGTTGGCGTACCAGGTGTGCGAGTGGACCAGGTCCGCTCCGACGCAGTCGCGGACCATTGCCAGGTCGACGCCCAATGTCGAGATGGCCGGGTTTGCGGACGCGAGCTCCGGCGGATCGGCATACCCCGTGGTGTCCACCTCTTTCCGTGGCCCCCCGAAGCAGCGGACCATGGCATCGATGTCTCCGCGGGCCCGCAACGCCCGCACGAGCTCGGCAACGTGGACCCCTGCGCCGCCGTAGACCTGGGGCGGGTACTCCTTGCTCAGGATGTCGACTCTCATCTCATGAACGCTAGTCCAGGCGGGGGGGTCGTCGCGAGGACGACGCGGCAATAGGCTTCGGTGCATGGCTAAGCGATCGGGGTCCCCCAAGGTTCTGGCAATAGTCCTGGCAGGCGGGGAGGGCAAACGGCTGATGCCGCTGACCGCCGACCGGGCCAAACCCGCGGTGCCCTTCGGTGGTGTCTACCGGTTGATCGACTTCGCACTCAGCAACGTCGTGAACTCCGGCTATCTCAAGATCGTCGTGCTCACCCAGTACAAGTCACACAGCCTGGACCGCCACATCAGCACGACCTGGCGGATGTCAACGATGCTCGGCAACTACGTGACGCCGGTGCCCGCCCAGCAACGGATCGACAAGAGCTGGTTCCAGGGCAGTGCCGACGCCATCTACCAGAGCCTGAACCTCGTGCATGACGAAAAGCCCGATATCGTCGTGGTGGCCGGGGCGGACCACGTTTACCGGATGGACTTCAGCCACATGGTCGACCAGCATGTCGCCAGTGGTGCCGGCGTGACGGTCGCCGCGATCCGCCAGCCCATCTCCATGGCTGACCAGTTCGGTGTCATCCAGGTTGAGGCGTCCGGCAACAAGATCCAGGCATTCCTCGAGAAGCCCAGGGAGACGACCGGGTTGCCGGACTCCCCGGATGAGATCCTCGCCTCGATGGGCATCTATGTCTTCAACACCGACGTCCTCATCGACGCAGTCACCCGCGACGCCGAACGTCCGGGGAGCAAGCGGGACATGGGTGGCGACATCGTCCCCGACTTCGTCCGCCGGGGACAGGCCTACGCGTACGACGTCAAGGACAACCCGCTCCCGGGCTCGACCGAGCGCGACCACGGATACTGGCGCGACGTCGGCACCATCGACTCGTACTACGAAGCGCAGATGGATCTCATCTCGATCCACCCGGTATTCAACCTTTACAACTACGAGTGGCCGATCTACACCAACCATGGCAACTTCCCGCCAGCGAAGTTCGTGTTCGGGTCCCATGGCCGGGTCGGTGAGGCGACCGACTCCGCGGTCTCGCCCGGTGTCGTGATCAGCGGCGGGCACGTGTCCCACTCCGTACTCTCCCCCGGCGTTCACATCCACAGCTATGCGAGCGTCACCGACAGCGTCCTGCTCGACTTCGTCCAGGTCGGCCGCAACGCCACGATCCAGCGCGCGATCATCGACAAGAACGTCATCGTGCCCCCCGGCGTCAGCATCGGCGTCAAACGCGAGGACGATCTCGCACGTGGTTTCACCGTGACGGACTCCGGCATCACCGTGATCGGCAAGAGCCAGGAGGTTCGCCTGTGAGTGTTCCCGCCACACCCACCAACCCACCGGCGCGCGACCCTCGTCCAGTCAGGGTCGGTGTGCAGCTGCAGCCCCAGCACGCGGAATACCGGGAGATCCGCCGGGCCTGCGCGCAGGCCGAGGAGCTTGGTGCGGACGTCGTCTTCAACTGGGATCATTTCTATCCGCTGTATGGCGAACCCGAGGGGAAGCACCTGGAGTGCTGGACGATGCTGGGCGCCTTCGCCGAAGCCACCGAACGGGTCGAGATCGGTGCACTGGTCACCTGCAACTCCTACCGCAACCCCCAGCTGCTCGCGGACATGGCACGCACCGTCGACCACATCAGCGATGGACGGCTGATCCTGGGCATCGGCTCCGGCTGGTTCGAGAAGGACTACGACGAGTATGGCTACGAGTTCAGGACCGCAGGCGGGCGCCTCGATGCACTCGACCGTGACCTCCCCCTGCTCACGAACCGTCTGGCAAAACTGAACCCACCGCCGACCCGCCACATTCCCGTGCTGGTCGGCGGCGGCGGCGAACGCAAGACCCTGCGGATCGTGGCTGAGAATGCTGACATCTGGCACGGATTCGGTGACGCCGCCACCGTCGCACACAAACATGCAGTGCTCGACCAGTGGTGTGCCAAGGTCGGGCGTGACCCGCTGGAGATCGAACGGTCCGCAGGGGTGTCACCCAAGAACCCGGCAACCAGCGCCGAGAGCCTGTACTCGGTGGGCACGCGGCTGGTCACCTATGGAGTCGGCGGACCGGCCTACGACCTCGGCCCCCTGCGAGACCTCATCGCCTGGCGGGACGAGCGCAACAGCACCTGATCACACGCGCTCATTGGCTCTCGCAACACGTGATCATGTCAGTGATCCCTCACCACAGGCGGGTCCGGCTCAACCGTCGGGGCAGCCGTCGATAGCCTTAGGGGGTGTCAGATCCCGCAACGCAGACCCTGCTGGTCACCGTCTCCGGCGATGACCGTCCCGGCGTCACCAGCTCGCTGTTCGATGCCATCGCCGATGTGGGGGCAGAGGTGCTGGATCTCGAACAAGTTGTGGTGCGCGGGCACCTGACCCTGGCTCTGCTGCTGTCGGCCGGACCCGGCGACCGCCGCCTGCGCGAGGTCGTCATGAACGTCGGCACCGGACTGGGCATGCACGTCAGCGTCGCGTCCGGCAGAGGCGACAACCCGACCCGCCCCGGCGGCCGCGCGGCGGTCGTCGTCCTCGGAGCACCGCTGCTGGCCAGCGCGATTGCCGCCATCAGCGCCCGCATCGCGGCGCACGGGGCGAATATCGACCGGATCCGGCGGCTGTCGCGATACCCGGTCACCACGGTGGAGCTCGATATCTCGGGAGCCGATATCCCGGTGCTGCGTGTCGAGCTCTCGCTCGAGGCCGCCGTGCGCGGCGTCGACATCGCTGTCTCCCCCGCCGGCCTGGCCCGCCGGGGTCACCGGCTCGTCGTCATGGATGTGGACTCCACCTTGATCCAGGACGAGGTGATCGATCTGCTTGCCGCCCACGCGGGAAAGGAGAGCGAGGTGGCAGCAGTGACAGCGGCGGCCATGCGTGGCGACCTCGACTTCGCCGAGAGCCTGCGTGGCCGGGTGGCCCTGCTCGCCGGCCTTCCCGTGAGCGTCCTGGACGAGGTGCGGGCCGCGATCCGGATGACCGCCGGCGCCCGAACCCTGGTGCGAACTCTGAAGCGCCTCGGGTTCACCGTGGCCGTCGTCTCCGGCGGCTTCATAGAGGTTGTCGGGCCGCTTGCGACTGAGCTGGGTATCGACCACGCGCACGCCAACCGTCTGGAGATCAAGGACGGTCTCCTCACCGGAGGCCTTGTAGGGGAGATCGTCGACCGCCAGGGCAAGGCCGAGGCGCTGCGCCGTTTCGCTGCCGCGGAACACCTGCCGATGTCACGCACCGTGGCAATAGGCGACGGTGCAAACGACCTCGACATGCTCGCGGCCGCAGGTCTCGGAGTCGCATTCAACGCCAAGCCGGTCGTGCGCGAGCAGGCCGACACCGCAGTCAGCGTGCCCTATCTGGACGCCGTCCTGTATCTCCTCGGAATCACCCGGGAGGAGATCGAGGAGGCCGATGAAGCCGACGGCCTGCCGACCCCCGCGCCGGACCTCCCCGTTCGCTGACTCCCCGCGCCCGGCGGCCGCTCGAACGACCGCTCGATCCGGTCAGCCCATTGCGTGAAAGCCGCCGTCAACGTGGATGATCTCTGCGGTTGTCGCCGGGAACCAGTCGGACAGAAGCGCCACACAGGCCTTCGCCGCAGGGACGGCGTCGTTGACGTCCCAGCCCAGGGGTGCCTTGTTGTTCCAGGAGTCCTCAAAGGTCTCGAACCCGGGAACGGAGTTGGCTGCGGTCGTGCGGATGGGGCCGGCCGCCACGAGGTTCACCCGGACTCCCTTGGGACCCAGGTCGCGAGCGCAGTACCGGCTGGTCGACTCGAAGGCGGCCTTGGCGACGCCCATCCAGTCGTAGATGGGCCACGCATACTGCGCATCGAAAGTCAGGCCAACCACGCTGCCACCCTGCGGCATCAACGGGAGGGAGGCCACCGCAAGTGCCTTCAGGGAGTAGGCCGAAGCGTGCAACGCGGTCGCGACGTCCTCCCAGCTGGCCTCCAGGAAGTTGAAGGCGCCGGGCGGGGCGTAGCCGATCGAGTGCAGCACGCCATCGAGCTGGTCGACGTGCTCACCGAGCCGCTCTGCCAGGGAGTCCAGATGCTCCTTGTTGGTCGCGTCGAGCTCGATGACCACGGGTGTGGACGGCAGCCTCCTCGCGATGGCCTGGGTGATCTTCATCGCGCGGCCGAACGAGGTGAGCACAACCTCAGCGCCCTCCTCCTGGGCCAGCTTGGCCACGTGGAAAGCGATCGAAGAGTCCTTCAGGACTCCCGTGATCAGCAGCTTCTTACCTTGCAGCAACATGACTTCCTTCCGAGAGATCAAACATCCATAAAGTGCTGAGCGGGCCGGGTTCAGTGACCCATGCCAAGGCCGCCGTCAACCGGGATGACGGCACCGGTGATGTATGCCGCATCCCCCGACGCAACGAACCTCACAACCGCAGCGACTTCGTCCGGGGAGGCGAAGCGGCGGGCAGGGATGCCCGCGAGGTAGGTCTTCTTCAGATCCTCCGAGAGCTCGGCTGTCATCTCGGTGTCGATGAAGCCGGGGGCGACCACGTTGGCAGTGACTCCACGGCCGCCCAGCTCGCGCGAGATCGACCTCGCCAGCCCGACCAGCCCCGACTTGCTGGCCGAGTAGTTGGTCTGCCCGGCGGACCCGTAGAGCCCCACGACGCTGGAGATGAACACGATGCGCCCCCTGCGCAGCTTGATCATTCCTTTGCTGGCACGACGGGCGCAGCGAAAGGCGCCGGTGAGGTTGGTGTCGACCACCGAGTCGAAGTCGTCATCGCTCATGCGCATGAGGAGTCCGTCGCGGGTGATGCCGGCGTTCGCCACGAGGACCTCGACCGGTCCGCCGAGCATCTCCTCAGCGGCCGTGAACGCGGCATCCACCGAAGCACTGTCGGTGACCTCACAGATGACGCCCTGCAGTCCTTCGGGCGGCTCACCGGACCGGTGGGTGATCACGACGTTGTCCCCGGCCTGCTCGAAGGCCCGCGCGATCGAGAGTCCGATACCCCTGTTGCCTCCCGTGATCAGGACGTTGCGAGGCTCAGCCATCCGTTCCTCCTCCAGAGTCTGCTCCGAACATATGTTCGATGATCGGGCGCGCGCTCTATCGGGCGGGCACTGTTGGACGCTAGCCGACTACTAACGGGTACGTAGCATGCGCATACTAACGGGTGCATAGCATGCACCCCGGCATAGTGTCGTGGTGTGAGGAAACGCGCTTCTCGTCCAGGCGACACGGTCTACTCCGTAACACGCCTGCCCGCCTCCCTCCGGGACGACCAGAACGCGCGGATGCGCCGCTACCTGGTGTCGATGGGGATACGCACGGTGAGCTTCGTTCTGGCCGTCGTCGCCCTCTCTGTGCTCCATTGGACGGTGGTAGGTTGGACCTGCGTCATCGCTGCTGTAATCCTCCCGTATATCGCCGTCGTGGCGGCCAATGCCACGAGGCCCCGGGGTGGCCCTGCGGACGGACCGGTGACGCCCGACGGTGGCGCGGCCCCCCAGATCTCACCCCGTCGACCCGATGAGGAGCCTCCCGATGAACACGGACCCATCCAAGCTTGATCACCGCACCGTCCGGTGCAGTGCCAAGGGCTGCCGCGCCGACGCGGCGTACGGGCTGCTGTGGAACAACCCCAAGCTGCACACACCCGAGCGGCGCAAGACCTGGCTGGCCTGCGAGAGTCACGCTGATCCCCTTTCCGACTTCCTGTCGAAGCGTGGCTTCCTCAAAGACGCCGTCCCGGTGGACGAGCTGACCGACGAGATGGGCTGACCCGCTCCCCCCCGGCAATCTCTCACGACAGCCACAAGTCCTTCATCCGCCCTGCCCGGGCGGTACGGTCGTCAGGTGCTCAGGGTGTTGATGTCGAAGCGTTGGCTCGGCATGCTGGCGATCGCGGTGCTCTTCGCAGTCGCCAGCGTGTTCCTCGGCCAGTGGCAGTGGCATCGTCATGAGGCCAAGGCGGCGAGGGCGGATCGGATCGAGCGCCACTACTCGGCCAGCCCGGTCCCGCTGGCCAGCGCGATGCCCTCACCCGGAACCAGGCTGCCACAGGCACAGGAGTGGACGATGGTGACCGCGACGGGCCGGTATGCCGCCCGGGAAGTCATGCTGGTGCGCAACCGCCCGAACAACGGGGTCTTCGGGTACGAGGTCGTCGTTCCCCTGCAGCTGGGCAACGGCACGTCGCTTCTCGTCGATCGGGGGTGGATCCCCAACGGGCGAACGGCAGCCGAGCCACCCAGCACTCCGGCCACCCCGGCCGGAGCCGTCACCGTCACGGGCTGGCTGCGACTGGGTGAGCCAAGTCTTGGGCGGCAGATGTCGAACGGCCAGCTCGCCTCGATCAACCTCGCCGAGGCCGGTGCACAGTCGGGCACGTCGCTGTACGGCGCCTATCTGATCCGGAGCACGGAGACCGGTCCACCGGGTGAGCGCATAGAGCACCCCCAGTCGCTGGAGCAGCCTGACACCGGCCAGGGGCCGCACCTGGCTTATGCGTTGCAGTGGTGGCTCGCGGCCCCGGTCGGCCTGGTCCTGATCTTCGTGGCGGTACGGCGTGAACACCTGGAGGGTTCCGAGCCCGCTTCGGTCCCGGGGCAAGCAGGTTCCCCCGGGAGACCGGTCAAGGTCAAGAAGACCTGGATCTGGGATGAAGAGGACGAATAGCCTGCACCGCTTTGTCGCGGCGACGACCAGTGAATGCCGTATGCGGTCACCGGCGCAGCCGCCGGCAGGTTCAGACGCCGTCAGGTCCTTCGCCGCCGGCAGGGTCAGACGCCGGCAGGGTCAGACGCCGGCAGGGTCAGACGCAGCGCTGAGGCTGACAACACCCTGTTCAGCGAACTGGGTGTTGTACAGGTCCGCATAGACACCACCCTGGGCCAGCAGCTCGTGGTGCTTGCCGCGTTGCACGATCTGTCCGTCGGCCACAACCAGGATCTGGTCCGCGCCGCGCACGGTCGACAGCCGGTGGGCGATCACGAGGGCTGTGCGGCCTGTCAGCGCGGTGTCCAGCGCCCGCTGGACGGCAAGCTCGGACTCGCTGTCGAGATGGGCGGTGGCTTCGTCAAGAACAACCAGGCCCGGCCCCTTGAGCAGAAGCCTGGCGATGGCAAGGCGTTGCTTCTCACCGCCGGACAGCCGGTGCCCGCGGTCGCCCACGACGGTTTCCAGGCCCTCAGGCAGGCTGGAGATCAGGTCCCAGACCTGTGCCGATTTCAGCGCTGAGATCATCTCGCCCCGCGTCGCCCCCGGATTGGCATAGGCCAGGTTCGCCGCGATGGTGTCGTGGAACAGGTGTGCATCCTGGGTCACCACGCCGACGACGTCGTGCAAAGATTCCATCGAGGCGTCGCGCAGATCGGTTCCTCCCAGACGGATCCGGCCCTCCGTGGGGTCGTACAGCCTGGCGACCAGGCTGGTGATGGTCGTCTTGCCGGCGCCGCTCGGGCCCACCAGGGCGACCATCTCACCGGGCTGGATCGAGAACGTCACGTCGTGCAGCACGGAGCCGCCTCCGCGCCTGTCACCCGAGGCCACCGTCTCCAGCGAGACCAGCGAGACCTCGTCCGCCGACGGGTATCGGAACCCGACTGACTCGAACTCAACGGAGACTGGATGCTGCTGCAGGACAACGGGACTGGCAGCCTCCTTGACAAGCGGCTCCAGGTCCAGCACCTCGAACACGCGCTCGAAGGAGACCAGCGCGGTCATCACGTCGACGCGGACGTTGGACAGCGCCGTCAGCGGCCCGTACAGCCGGCCCAGAAGCGCGGCCAGTGCCACCAGCTGGCCCACCTCGATCGTCTTGTTGACCGTCATCACGCCGCCGGCACCGTAGACCAGGGCGGTGGCCAGCGAGGCGACCAGCGTCAGCGCGACGAGGAAGAGGGTGCGAGTGAGGGCGATCTTGACGCCGACGTCTCGAACCCGGCCGGCACGGTCGGCATACTGCTCGTCCTCGATCCGCGGCTGGCCGAAGAGCTTGACCAGCAACGCGCCTGCAACATTGAACCGCTCCGTCATCCGGGTGCCGAGCTCGGCATTGAGGCCCATGGCTTCGTGGCTGAGTCCGGCGAGGCGACGGCCCATGAACCGCGCCGGGACCAGGAAGACGGGCAGCAACATCAACGAGGCCAGGGTCAACGTCCAGGAGATCGAGGCCATGGCAACAACGATGAACAGCAGCGAGACGACGTTGCTGACCACTCCGGAAAGCGTTGAGGTGAAGGCCTGCTGGGCCCCGATGACATCATTGTTCAGCCGGCTGACCAGAGCACCGGTCTGGGCCCGGGTGAAGAAGGCGATCGGCTGCTTCAGCACGTGGCTGAAGACCTGGGTGCGCAGGTCGAAGATGAGACCCTCGCCTATCCGGGAGGAGTACCACCGTTGAACGAGGGTCAGAAAGCCATCCAGCACCGCGATGACGGCGATGATGAGGGAAAGCCGGACGACGACGTCGGAGCGTCCGGGCTTGATGCCCTGGTCGATGATCTGCCCGAACAGGAGCGGGGTGGCCACCACCAGAGCCGAGTCGAGGATCACCAGGACCAGGAACACGGCGATCTGGGACTTGTACGGCCGGGCGTAGCCCATCACGCGCCTGGCGGTCCCCGGGGCCAGCTTGCGCTGGGCCACTGACGAGTCGCGAGTGAGGGAACGCATCATGCCCCAACCTGCGTGCATGGACATGCGGCCTCCGCTCCAGGGCCCTCTCCCCCGACTCACACGGGCAGGTGCGCCTTCATCTTTCGTCGTCGATCATCGTGGAATCGATGATCGCGGTGTCTTCTGACACTCGTCTCATTGTGTCGTTGTCGGCTTCGACAACACCACGGCGGGCTGCTTACTTCCCCGAGCCGGCCGCCAGCGCGATGAGCAGCCGTGCCTGCGCCTCCCGCTCAGCCCTGAGCTGCTCGGCCGGTGAAGCGTTGATCGCGCTGCGCAACAGCGGCTTGAGCTCTCGCACCGCTGCCTGCGGCGCGCTCAGTATGGCGTCCGCCAGCTCGCGCGCCGTGGCGTCGAGCTGCTCTCCCGGCACTGCGACCGCAGCCAGGCCGATGGCGACCGCCTCCTGGCTTCCGACGAACCTGCCGGTCGCACAGATCTCGAGGGCCCGCGCATACCCGACGGAACGCACCAGCGGCGAGGTCCCGGCGAGGTCGGGCACCAGACCCAGGCTGGTCTCCCGCATCGCGAAGGCGACGTCATCTGCGACCACCCGCAGGTCACACGCGAGGGCAAGCTGGAAACCGGCGCCGATCGCGTGGCCCTGCACGGCGGCAATCGTGATCGCCGGCACCTGCGCCCAGATCGAGAAGCCTCGCTGAAACTCCTCGATGGCGTCCTCCAGGGGACCCGCCGCGCCGGCGGCGAGCGCAAGTATCGACGGCTCCCCCGGCGCGCCCTGCGGGGTCAGCATGGCCCGGTCCAGGCCGGCCGAGAACGACGGCCCCTCGGCCCGGACGATGACAACCCGCACCGACCCGTCCAGACCCCCGCCGATGTCGGCCAGAGCCGTCCACAGGCTGGGCACCTGGGCATTGCGACGCTGCGGGGAGTCCAGGGTGATCGTCAGGACAGGCCCCGACCGCTCGAGACGCAGCATCGGATGGGGCCGCGAGTCCCCGCTGTGAACGTGTTCGGCTGACTGCTCGGTGTTCGCCACTCGTGCGACTCTAACGGGGCTACGCGAGCGCGACGAGGTCCAGATAGTCCGGACCCCAGTGGTCCTCGACACCGTCGGGCAGCACCAGAACGCGCTCGGGCTCGAGGGCGGCCACCGCTCCCTCATCGTGGCTGACCAGGACGACGGCACCCTTGTAGGTGCGCAGGGCGCCCAGGATCTCCTCGCGTGAAGCAGGATCGAGGTTGTTGGTGGGCTCGTCGAGCAGCAGGACGTTGGCGGCCGAGACCACCAGCATGGCCAGGGAGAGCCGGGTCTTCTCGCCTCCGGAGAGCACCTTGGCCGGCTTGTGGACGTCGTCCCCGCTGAACAGGAACGAGCCCAGGGTCTTGCGGGTGTCTGCGTCACCGAGATCGGGCGCCGCGGACTTCATGTTCTCCAGGACGGTCCGGGTGACGTCGAGGTTCTCGTGCTCCTGGGCGTAGTAGCCCATCTTGAGCCCGCTGCCCGGCTCGACCTGGCCCGTGTCGGGCTGGTCCACCCCGGCGAGGATCCGCAGCAAGGTGGTCTTGCCGGCGCCGTTGAGACCGAGGACGACGACCCTCGAACCCCGGTCGATGGCCAGGTCGACATCCGTGAAGATCTCCAGCGAGCCATACGACCGTGACAGGCCGGAGGCGCTCAGTGGTGTCTTGCCGCAGTGCGCCGGGTCGGGGAAACGCAGCTTGGCGACCTTGTCGTTGACCCGCTCCCCCTCGATGCCCGCCAGGAGCCGCTCGGCCCGCTTGGCCATGTTCTGTGCGGCCACCGCCTTGGTGGCCTTGGCCCGCATCTTGTTGGCCTGAATCATCAGGGTGGTGGCCTTCTTCTCGGCGTTGAGGCGCTCCCGCTTGCGCCGACGCTCGTCGGTCTCGCGCTGGAGCAGGTAAGGCTTCCAGCCGATGTTGTACATATCCATCTCAGCCCGGTTGGCGTCGAGGTGGAAGACCCGGTTGACGACGGTGTCGAGCATCTCGACGTCGTGGCTGATGATCAGCAACCCGCCCTTGTAGACGCGCAGGTAGTCACGCAGCCAGAGGACCGAGTCGGCGTCCAGGTGGTTGGTCGGCTCATCCAGGAGCAGGGTCGAGGCGCCCGAGAAGAGGATCCGGGAGAGCTCGACGCGGCGTCGCTGCCCACCGCTGAGGGTGGCCAGGGACTGCCCGAGAATGCGGTCGTCCAACCCCAGCGCCGAGGCGATCGCAGCGGCCTCTGACTCGGCCGCATAGCCGCCGCGGGTGGTGAACTGTTCCTCGAGCCGGGTGTAGCGGCTCATCGCCTTGTCGCGGGTCCGCTCATCGGCGCTGGCCATCGCCCCCTCGGTGTCACGCATCTCGCGGATGATCGAGTCCATGCCCCGGGCAGACAGGATGCGGTCACGCGCAACCATCTCGAGGTCGCCTGTGCGCGGGTCCTGGGGCAGGTAGCCGACGTCGCCCGACGAGGTGACCCGACCCGCCGTGGGGGTGCCGACACCGGCAAGCACCTTGGTCAGCGTCGTCTTGCCCGAGCCGTTGCGTCCGACCAGGCCGATCCGGTCGCCGGGGGCGATCCGGAAGGTCGCGCCCTCGAGCAGCAGGCGTGACCCTCCGCGGATCTCGATACCGGTGGCTGCGAGCACGACGGGCTCCTGTTCTGGTTCGGGGGGTACGCGGACGGGAAAAATGGCATAGGGGCACGCGCCGGGATGGCGAACGTGTCGTGCGGGGTTCGGGCCCAGTCTACGTGGAGAAGAGCACAGGCCGTGACGATCGCACTCTCCCCCTGGCCTGCCCTGCCCTGGCCTGGCCTGGTCCACGAGCTGAACCCCTGGGTCGGCTGCGGGAACGGGGTCTCGACCCTCGGGCCCTGTGTTGGCCGATTGTTAGGGTCGCCAGTGTGACTGTTCCCCCGCACCTGCCCGCTCCGCTCACCGTCGGGTTCGACCTCGACCTCACCCTGGTCGACTCCCACGAGCGCATCCTAAGCGCCTACATCCGTGCTCTTGCGGATCTCGGCGTCCAGGTGAGCAGCGCGGAGCTCACCCCGCACCTCGGGATGCCTCTTGTCGACACTGCGCTCGCCGTCGGCGCCGCAGTCGACGCGGACGCTCTGGTCCTGCGTTACCGCCACTACTACGACGAGCCCGATGCACCCCGCACCCTGCCGATGCCCGGAGCACCCGAGGCTCTTCGCGCTGTGAAGGCAGCAGGCGGGCGCACGGTGGTGGTGTCGGCGAAATTCACGCCCGCAGTGCACAGGGGCCTGGCCGAGGCTGGGCTGACCGATCTGGTGGACGTTGTCTATGGGGAGCTGTTCGCCCGGGACAAGGCCGGCGCCCTGGTCGCCGAAGGCGCCTCGGTCTACGTCGGCGACCACCCCGGTGACATGGCCGCCGCCCGGTCCGCCGGTGCGTATGCCGTGGGGGTCACCACCGGCGCCAACGACAAAGCCGCCCTCGTCGCCGCGGGCGCCGATCTCACCCTGGCCGGCCTCGACCGGTTCGTCGACTGGCTGCCCGGACACGTCTCACGAGCATCAGCCCGGCAGGCCACCTGAGCGCCAGGTCCGATGTCGAGCACGAAGGTTGGAGGTCAGCCGAACACGGCGCGCCGACGTCTGGCTACACGCCCTAGCTCTGCGATGTCACCCGAGGACCGTAGGCTCCTCGCGTGACCCTGGGGATGCCTGCACTCGACGAAGAACCGCCGTACGACCCCGAGTACGACGGCGCGCCCTCCCAGGACCCCACCCGCGAGCCTGACGGCGACTGCCGCAACCCGCAACCCAGCTCGGCATCCGCGCCGTCACCGGCACGGCTCATTCACTCCCCTGCAGGGTCTGGGCTGCCACCCGCCCGGGGCCGGGCCGTGCGCGCAGAGTCACCGACACTTCTGGGACCCCGGCCCAGCGCACTCAACGTGCTCAGCCGGGTGTTCGGCTACGACGCCTTCCGCGGCGACCAGGCCGACATCATCGACACCGTCGTGGCCGGCGGCGATGCCCTCGTGCTCATGCCGACCGGCGGAGGCAAGTCCCTGTGCTACCAGATCCCGGCGCTTGTTCGCCCGGGCACCGCGGTGGTGGTCTCCCCCCTTATCGCGCTGATGCAGGATCAGGTCGACGCCCTCTCCGCTCTCGGCGTCCGCGCCGGCTTTCTCAACTCGACCCAGGGTCCGGATGCGCGGCGCTGCGTGGAGTCGGCCTTCCTGCGCGGCGAGCTCGACCTGCTCTACCTGGCGCCTGAACGCCTGCGCGTCCCTGCCACCCTCGATCTGCTTGATCGCGCCGCGATCGCCCTGTTCGCGATCGACGAGGCACACTGCGTGTCGCAGTGGGGCCATGACTTCCGCCCCGACTACCTGCAGCTCTCTGTGCTGCACGATCGCTGGCCCGCCGTCCCGCGCATCGCGCTCACCGCAACCGCCACCGAGGCCACGCACGCAGAGATCGCGGAACGCCTTCAGCTCACCGGCGCACGCCATTTCGTCGCAAGCTTCGACCGCCCGAACATCCAGTACCGCATCGCTCCGAAGAACAACCCCAGGGCGCAGCTTGTCGACCTGCTGCGTGCCGAGCACCCCGGCGACGCGGGCATCGTCTACTGCCTGTCGCGCGCGTCCGTCGAGACGACCGCGCAGTACCTCGTCGACCACGGGATCCCCGCGCTGCCCTACCACGCAGGCCTCAACTCTGGTGTGCGAGCCTGGAACCAGGCCCGCTTCCTGCGCGAGGACGGCCTGGTGATGGTGGCGACGATCGCTTTCGGCATGGGCATCGACAAGCCGGACGTACGGTTCGTTGCCCACCTGGATCTGCCCAAGTCGATCGAGGGGTACTACCAGGAGACGGGCAGGGCGGGTCGCGACGGTCTGCCGGCTACGGCGTGGCTCGCGTACGGGCTGCAAGACGTCGTGCAACAACGCCGGATGATCGACACCTCCGAAGGCGATGCCACCCATAAGCGCCGCCTCGGGGCGCACCTGGACGCGATGCTGGCCCTCTGCGAGACCATCGAGTGCCGCAGGATGCAGCTCCTCGCCTACTTCGACGAGGTCAGTACCCCCTGCGGGAACTGCGACACCTGCCTCGCGCCTCCGAAGACGTGGGACGGCACGATCGCCGCCCAGAAGCTCCTGTCGACGGTGAGCCGCCTGGACCACGAACACGGGCAGCGGTACGGCGCCGGACACCTGGTCGACATCCTCCTCGGGAAGTCCACGCCACGGATGAGCCAGCTCGGCCACGCCTCACTGCGGGGCTTCGGCATCGGCACCGAGCTGTCCGACACCGAGTGGCGGGCCGTGGCGCGCCAGCTGCTCGCGCAGGGCGTGCTCGGGGTCGACTCCGACGGGTACGGGACGCTCCGGCTCACCGATGCGAGCAGCGAGGTGCTGCGCGGCTCGCGCACCGTGCTCCTGCGCCGCGAGGCACCCCGGCCGGCAACGAAGGCCCGCTCGCCAAAGCGTGGCGTCGCGGCAGCCGCCGAACTTGACTCGAGCGCAACAGTGATCTTCGAAAAGCTCCGCATGTGGCGCGCGTCCACGGCCAAACAGCAGGGTGTGCCGGCGTATGTCGTCTTCCACGACGCGACCCTGCGCGAGATCGCGACTCGCCTCCCGACGACCCTCGACGATCTCAGCTCGGTGAGTGGCATCGGGGTGGCCAAGCGCGAGAAATACGGCCCACAGCTCCTCGAGGCCCTCCACACCTGATCCAGGCGCCGCCTTGTCCACAGGTAGCCTCTCGCCAGCGCCTGTCCAGAAGGAAGGTTCTATGACGGGGCCCTGCGGTCGCCGGTGGGCAGGGCCCGCGCCAGTTGAGCAGCCGGCCTGATCAGGACAGCTTGACACTCACACCCTGCGAGTACGGCAACTCGTGAAGCTCGATCTCATCGAGCTTTGTTCCAGGGGAGATGTCGAACAACACCGAGACGTCTTTCACCGTCGCGCCGGGGTTGATCCACTCCACGTACTTCAGGGCATCCTTGGTACGCAGGATCGACGGACTGGGCGCGAACTTCGTGCCCTTGTCGTTGAACAGGTACTGACACGCACAGCTAAGACGCTTTTCCTTGCTGCCGACGTTGGTGACATCGACTCGCACGATCACGAACTCACCTTGCGCAGTCAGCTTCTCGCCTGCCTTCCCCATGAAGGACTTGCCGGGACGCTCGACTCCGGTCACGACGAACTCGAACGTGCCGTCCCGGACTTTTGTGCCGATGTCCGGGGTCACCACCGCAGCCTTGGTCGGGCTCGCGACTGTTCCCGTGTTGCTTCTGCCGTTGACTGCCAGGACGGCCAGGACGGCCAGGATCACCGCAATGAGCGCCAGTGGCAGAGTCAGCCGCTTCCTCCTGAACCAGGGACGGGTTGCCTTTGCGGAGCTCTTCTCCGTTGTGGCCTGCGCGCCGGACCGGGCTGCGGTTCTCGCTGCCGGATCCTCGGGAGAAGTGATCGAGGAGGGTGGGTTTTCGTGGTGACTGCTCATTTCTCGTCCGTCCCTAGAACGAACTTCAGGTAAGGCGCCATTGCCCTGGTAACACCATGTGTACGCCCATTGCAGGCCGGGGAGAACGTCCCAATCGAGTGGCGTGCGTCACACGACGGGGCCGACGATCATGGAGCTCGGTCCGTCCGTCCGCATTATCGGAGCTCGGGCTCATCCAGGCACCAGATGCGCCCGTTGGTCCCGCCATTCCATGACCGTTTCATGTCAGTATGTTCAAAGGGGGCACTCGATAGTTCAGCTCCAAGGGCGGTGCCCGGCCGAACGTTCCTGCATCAACCTCCGAGAGGATTCCGGGATGCGGCGTCGAGTTCTCATCATGGGCGCCGCCGGGCGCGACTTCCACAACTTCAACGTCGTCTATCGGGGTGATCCCCGCGTCGAGGTTGTCGCCTTCACCGCGACTCAGATCCCGTTCATCGACAACCGGACCTACCCGGCGAGCCTCGCCGGCGAGGCTTATCCGGACGGCATCCCGATTCATGACGAGAGCATGCTCACCCAGCTCATCAAGGAGCTGAAGATCGACGACGTCATCTTCAGCTACTCGGATATCAGCCACACGAACGTGATGCACAAGGCCAGCCAGGTGCTGGCTGACGGCGCGAACTTCGTGCTGCTCGGCGCCCGCGAGACCATGTTGACGTCAACCGTCCCCGTGGTCTCGATCTGCGCCGTCCGCACAGGTGCGGGCAAGAGCCAGACGACGCGAGCCATCGCCGACACTCTGAAGGGAGCCGGCAAGCGCGTTGTGGCCGTTCGACACCCGATGCCGTACGGGAACCTCGAGGCGCAGCGTGTGCAGCGGTACGCGACGCTCGAAGACCTCGGCCGGTACGACACCACGATCGAGGAGCGCGAGGAGTACGAGCCCCACATCACCTCGGGCACGATCATCTACGCGGGTGTCGACTATGGCGACATCCTCAGACAAGCGCAGGCGGAGTGCGACGTGCTGCTGTGGGACGGAGGGAACAACGACCTGCCCTTCTACAAGCCAGACATCCACATCGTTGTCGCCGACCCGCTCCGCGCAGGTCACGAGACGAGCTACTACCCGGGCGAGGTCAACCTCCGGATGGCCGACGTGATCGTGATCAACAAGATGGACTCGGCGTCGCCAGAGCAGGTCGCGGCAGTGATGGACACGATCCACCAGACGAACCCCGCAGCGATGGTCGTCAAAGCGAACAGCCGGGTGACCGTGGACGACCCGGGCGCGATCAGGGGCAAGCGCGTCCTGGTGGTCGAGGACGGTCCGACCCTGACGCATGGCGAGATGAAGTTCGGCGCCGGGGTTGTCGCGGCCCGGGCACATGGAGCGACCGAGATCATCGATCCGCGGCCCTGGGCCATCGGCACGATCGCGGAGACGTTCCTCAAGTACGACGTCGGGCCGGTACTGCCGGCGATGGGCTACTCGGAGGGTCAGCTCGCCGAGATGGCGCAGATCATCGATGCGGCGGACGTCGACGTCGTGGTGATCGGCACCCCCATCGACCTGCGCGCCGTGATCAAGATCAGCAAGCCCGCAGTCCGCGTCCGGTACGACCTGGAGGTGCTGCCGGACTCGCCGACCCTGCTCGACGCCCTCGCACCGGTCCTGAAATGAGCCCGTAAGACTGATGCCCGTGCGTCGAAGGTGGCGGCCGGGCCGGCAAGATCCCACGGGACCTCTGACCCTGGTGGGCGGCCCACGATGCGGGCGACCCTGAGATCAGAGGTGAGGGACATGCTCACGATCTTGGTCCCGATAGTCGTACTCCTCGCGGTGGTGCCCCTCTTCCTGCACCGTGACCGGGTGGGACGGGCGCTCGCCCTGCGTCGGGCCGGTCTGGGCTGGATGGGCCTCTACACCTTCACATTCGGCGCTTTCGTCATCGGTGATACCGCGGACGACCCGGGCGGCTGGGCTGCGCTCCTGCTCACCGCCAGCTGGATGTTGCCTCTGGTCGCGCTGTCGTGGCTCGCCTGGTCCCGTCCACAGCGGGCCCTGCCGGTGCTCGGCGTGCTGCTTGCCGCTGCCGTCGGCTACCCGGCCGGGGCTGCGTCGGGGTGGGATGCCTTCCGCGCTCTCCAGAGCTTCGAGGGACCGGTTGACGCCATCGCACTGTTCGTCGTGTGTGTCGCGCTCGCGGTGCTCGGCTGGCACCGGCCGTTGCCGGCAGCCTTGCTGCTGCTGGTCTCCGCGATCCTGCCGATGGTCTTCCACATGCTGGGCTCGGGCGCCCCGCCGTCCGCGGCGCTGGGCGGCTCGCTGGCCGCCGCGACCGCACCCGAAGCCCTGACCGGACTGCTCTATCTGCTGTCGGTCCTGTTCGAAGGGCGGCCCACCGCACACCCTGCCCCGCCAAAAGCCTCGCCAGCAACGGTGTGAGGTCACTCAAGGAGATGCGCTATGTACATGGTTCCTCAGAGCCGGGTCGGCATTGGTGCTGGCATTCGGGATCGGCGAGCTGGTCAGCCCTCACTGACCTGCACGGTTGCCAGCCACGGGACCCAGGAGCTGAGAGGCTCAGCGCCCACTGCTGCCGTGACTAAGGTTCGGTGACCGTCACCTCAGGTTCGGTAACCGTCACCTCAGGTTCGGAGAGCGAGACTCTCACGGCTCGGCCACGACGTAGAGCTTGCTTGAGAACAACGAGCCTGGGGTCGGGGAGGTCAAAAAGCTCCCTTCGGGGAAGCTTCGCAAGCCCGGCCAGGCGTGGGTCTGCGAGCACGTCGCGGACCAGGGACTTGTCGCCGCCGACGATCAGGGCACCGGTGGGTGAGGCCAGCACAACCCGCCGGGCGTGCTCGATGACGGAGACGACGAGCGCATCCGCCTGGTTGTCCCGGCGCCGGGCGAAACGGTGCTGGGACCAGCCACCCGCGGCAGTGCGGGACTGCACGTAGCGGGTGCCGACCTTGTGGGAGACGAGCTCCGGACCTCGACCCAGGCCCACGGCATAGCCGCCTCGCCGGACCAGGATCAGCCCGATCGCCACCGGCGGCGCCGCCCAGGCAGCAAGCCCCTCGAGCTCGCCCAGCCCCTCAACGTCCAGGGCGGCCGGCGACGCGCCACCCACCCCCGGTGCCCTGTCGTCCCGCTCGTCTGGGTCGCCCCGTGACACAAAGGGCTCCAGTCCGGCGGTGGCGCCGTCGGCAGCAGCCAGAGTCACCGATCCCTGGGCCGCGGTCCAGGCCGACCTCCCGGAAAAACCGACAAGCTCACCGTGGCGGTCAACAAAACCGTTGACCCACTTAAGGATTCGCTCCGGGTCAACCTCGATCCGCCGAGCCGGTACCGAGCCGCCTGATCCCGAGCCGCCTGCCGTCCGCTGCGCCATCGTGGTCAGTGCACCAGGTCGTCGGGCCCGCCGTAGTTGCCGCCCGGCGTGATGACCGTCCCGGCATCGCCGGCCATGATCGCAACCGCGTCCTGCAGTCGGCCGATCGCCGCCATGTCACCGGTCAGTTCGACGAACCGGCATACCGCATCAACCTTGGGGCCCATCGACCCGGCCGGGAAGATCTCCCGGCGCAGGGCGCCCGGGGTGATCCGGGTTATCGGCTCAGCCGTGGGCGTCCCGAAGTTGCGCACCACATTCGGCACGTCGGTCAGCACCATCAGCACGTCTGCGTCAAGGGCCTCGGCGAGCACTGCCGCAGTCAGGTCCTTGTCGATGACCGCCTCGAGGCCGCGCAGCTTGCCACGCTCGTTCCGCACGACAGGCACCCCGCCGCCGCCCGCGCAGACGACCACCGCGCCGCTGAGCAGCAGCAACCGGATCATCCTGGTCTCGACGACGCGCTGAGGCTTGGGCGAGCCGACAACCCGGCGCCAGCCGTTGCCGTCCTGGCGGACCGTCCAGTCCCGCTCACCGGCCAGCCGCTTGGCCTCCTCCTCCTCGTACACCTCGCCCACGAACTTGGTCGGGTTCTCGAGCGCCGGATCGTGCGCGAGGACGAGAGTCTGGTTGAGCATGCTCGCGACCTGACGCCCCGGCAGCGCGTTCTGGAAGGCCTGCAGCAGCCAGTAGCCGATCATCCCCTGGGTCTGGGCGCCCAGCACGTCCAGCGGGTAGGGCGCCGACAGCCTGGGATCGGACGCACTCTCCACCGCGAGCACCCCGATCTGTGGGCCGTTGCCGTGGGTGACCACGAGCTCGTGCTCGCGGGCCAGCGGCGCCAGCGCCTCCACGGCCAGCGCCACATTGGCGATCTGGTTGGAGGCATCCGGCCGCTCTCCGCGCTTGAGCAGCGCATTGCCTCCGAGCGCGACGACGATGCGCACGTCAGACTTCCGTACAGATGGCGGAGCGGCAGATGGCCGCGCGGCACATGACCTCAGCCGCCCATCGTCGCGACGAGGATGGCCTTGATGCTGTGCATCCGGTTCTCCGCCTGGTCGAACACGATGGACGCATCGGACTCGAAGACCTCATCGGTGACCTCGAGGGCGTCCCGCCCGGTCGCCTGGAAAAGCTGCTCGCCCACAGTCGTATTCCGGTCGTGAAAGGCGGGCAGACAATGCATGAACCGGACGTCGGGGTTCCCCGTCCGCTTCATGAGATCGGCGTTGACCTGGTACGGATGCAGCAGCTCGATGCGTTCTGCCCACTTCTCCTTGGGCTCCCCCATCGAGACCCAGACATCGGTGTAGACGAAGTCGACACCGGCAACACCCTCGCCGACGTCCTCGGTGTGGGTGATCCGTGCGCCGGTGGTCTCGGCGATCGCCAGGGCCGCCGCGATGACCTCATCGGTGTTCCATAGCTGGCGGGGGGCGACCATCCGGACGTCCATCCCCATCAGGGCGCCGCCCAGCAGCAGCGAGTTGCCCACGTTGTTGCGGGCGTCGCCGCAGTACGCGAAGGCGATCTCGCCGTCCGGCTTGGGGCACGCCTCGCGCATGGTGAGGATGTCGCACAAGGACTGGGTCGGATGCCACTCGTCGGTCAGGCCGTTGAACACCGGAACGCCCGCGAACTCCCCCAGGGTCTCTACCAGCTCCTGGCGCGACCCGCGGTACTGGATGCCGTCATACATCCGGCCCAGCACTCGTGCGGTGTCCTTCATCGACTCCTTGTGCCCGATCTGGCTGCCGCTCGAGTCGAGATAGGTGACGTGAGCCCCCTGGTCGAACGCGGCAACCTCGAACGCACAGCGCGTGCGTGTCGAGGTCTTCTCGAAGATGAGCGCGATGTTCTTGCCGCTGAGATGTTGCAGCTCGCGCCCGGCGGCCTTGTCAGCCTTCAGCGATGCCGACAGGGTGAGCAGGCCTCTCCACTCGTCGGGAGAGAAGTCGAGCTCCTTCAGGAAGTTCCGGCCGCTCAGGTTGTTCGACATGCTAGGTAGCCTCCCGCTCGATAGGACAGGTCATGCAGCGTGGCCCGCCGCGGCCCCGGCCCAGCTCGCTGCCGGACACGGTCACCACCTCGACCCCGTTCTTGCGCATGTGCGTGTTGCTGGTGACGTTGCGTTCGTAGGCGATGACCAGACCCGGCCTGACCGTCAGCACGTTGCAGCCGTCATCCCACTGCTCCCGCTCCGCGGAGTGCACATCCTGGATCGGGGTGAGCACCCGGATGGAGTCCAGCCCGAGCGCCGAGGCGATGACCTTGTGCATGTCCTCCGGTGGATGCTGGGTGATCCGAAGCTCCAGGTCGGTATCACCCGGCTCGACGGTGAACGATGCCAGCATGCTCAGACCCTCGTACTTGGTGAAGGTCTCGCCGTCCACCATGGTCATCACCGTGTCCAGGTGCATGAAGGCCCGGTGCTGCGGCAACGTCACGGCAACGATGCGGCGCGCGGAGCCCGCGGCGAAGAGCCTGATCGCCAGCCGCTCAACAGCCTGTGGCGTGGTTCGTTCGCTCATCCCGACCAGGACGGCACCGTTACCGATGACCAGCACGTCGCCACCTTCCATGGTGGCCGCGCCCCCCGAGCTTCCCTCCGACCAGGTGCGATGGCTGGCGCTGGCGAACAGCGGGTGCCACTTGTAGATCGCCTCATAGTGCAGCGACTCGAGCATCCGGGCGTTCTTGCGCATCGCGTTGATCGCCACGCCGTCATAGATCCAGCAGGACGTATCGCGGGTGAACAGATGATTGGTCAGCGGGTAGAGCAGGAAGCTGTCGTCCTGCATGGCGTGGAAGAACAGCGATGGCGGCTCGTCGATCCACTCGAGCACCTCACGCTTGGTCAGCCCCCCGACAAGCGTCTCGGTGAGCACCTTGGAGTCGAGCGAGGCGAGCGCCGCCCGGACCGGGTCGAGCGCGATGGGTCCGTAGACCCGCTTGTCAAAGATGTGATCCAGGATGTAGTCACGCGCCTCGGGAATCTGGACCGTCTCGCGCAGCAGGTCATCGAAATGGATCACGTCGACGTTGAGCTCCGCCAGCGTCTGGGTGAACTTGTCGTGCTCCTCCTTCGCGCGCTCAACCCACAGAACCTCATCGAAGAGCAGCTCGTCCTTGTTGCTCGGAGTCAGCCGTTTGAGCTCGAAGTCAGGCCGGTGGACGATCACCCGGCGCAGCTGGCCGACCTCCGACTCGACATGAAGGGTTCCGTGCCCCGCAGTCTGTCCTTCTTGTGCCACCGAACCTCCAGATGAATGACGTGCGGGAACCGCCGCCCCAGTATTGCGGACGAAGACCTCCTCAGTCTCGCGGTACCGGCGACAGGTCTTATTGCCAGACCCCCATTGACGTATGCGACGAGCGGGTGTTCAGTCGACATTAGGTCCTGTGATAATAGTCAGCCAGGTACCGACTCTCGACCCCTCCAGCAGTGGCTGCTGCGACCGTTCAATTCCTAAGGAGCAACGATATGAAGTACGTCCCACCCGGCCAGCCCGGGAGCATCGTCTCAGTAGCACCAAGGTATGAGAACTTCATCGGCGGCAAGTGGCTGGCGCCGACCATGGGTAAGTACCGAGCCGACCTGACCCCGGCGACGGCCGGACCCATCACCGAGGTGGCCGAGTCCACACCAGAGGATGTCGAGCTCGCCCTGGATGCCGCACACGCGGCCAAGGACGCCTGGGGTGAGGCATCCGCGACCGAGCGCGCCGCGGTGCTCAACGCCATCGCCGACGTGATCGAGGCGAACGCGGAGATGCTGGCGGTCGCCGAGAGCTGGGAGAACGGCAAGCCGGTCCGGGAGACCCTCAACGCCGACATCCCGCTGATGGTCGACCACTTCCGCTACTTCGCCGCCGCGGCCCGATCGGAGGAGGGCTCCTCGACCGAGATCGACAAGGATCTTGTCGCGTACCACTTCCGTGAGCCGCTGGGTGTGGTCGGGCAGATCGTCCCGTTCAACTTCCCGTTGCTGATGGCTGCATGGAAGCTCGCACCTGCTCTTGCGGCGGGCAACTGCTCGGTGCTCAAGCCCGCGTCGCCGACCCCGTGGTCGATCCTGAAGCTGATGGAGGTCATCGAGGACGTCTGCCCGCCTGGGGTGATCAACGTCGTGACCGGCCCCGGCGCAGAGATCGGGAAGGCGCTTGCGGCGAACCCGCGGATCGCCAAGATCGCGTTCACCGGTGAGACGGTGACCGGGCGGCTGATCATGCAGTACGCCGCGCAGAACCTGATCCCGTCCACCACCGAGCTGGGCGGCAAGTCGCCGAACATCTTCTTCGCCGACGTGATGGACCACGACGACGAGTTCCTGGACAAGGCGATCGAGGGTCTGGTGCTGTACGCCTTCAACAAGGGCGAGGTCTGCACCGCTCCGTCCCGGGCACTCATCCACGAGGACATCTACGACGAGTTCATGGCGCGCTGCCTGACTCGGATCGCAGCCATCAAGCAGGGCGACCCGCTGGACACCGAGACCATGATGGGGCCGCAGGTCTCCAAGCAGCAGATCGACAAGATCTCCTCGTATGTCGACATCGGGAAGGCTGAGGGAGCCGAGGTGCTCATCGGCGGCCACCGCGCCACCATGGAAGGAGAGTTCGCCACCGGCTACTTCTACGAGCCCACGGTGCTCAAGGGCGACAACAAGATGCGGGTGTTCCAGGAGGAGATCTTCGGCCCGGTGCTGGCGGTCACCACCTTCAAGGACGACGAGGAGGCGCTGGCCATCGCCAACGACACCCTCTACGGCCTGGGCGCCGGCGTGTGGACCCGCGACGGGAACCGTGCCTACAAGATGGGCCGCAAGATCAAGGCCGGCCGGGTCTGGACGAACTGCTACCACGCCTATCCGGCGGGTGCGGCCTTCGGCGGTTACAAGATCTCCGGCGTCGGCCGGGAGAACCACGCGATGATGCTCGACCACTACAGCCAGACGAAGAACCTGCTGGTCAGCTACAGCACCAAGCCGCTCGGCTTCTTCTAAAAGGCTTGTGATGTCCGAGTCCGTCATCTCGGCACGGATCACGGCCACCCCGGCGGCGCGCGAGGCGATCACTCGCCTCCACGCCGCCCGGGGGGGCCCCGTGATGTTCGTGCAGTCCGGCGGCTGCTGCGCCGGTAGCACCCCGATGTGCTTTCCCATGGGCGAGTTCATCCTCGGCGATGTCGACGTGCTGCTCGGCGACATCGACGGATCCCCCTTCTACATCGACAAGCGCCTGGATGAGGCATGGCACCAGGACGTGTTCCTGCTGGATGTCGCCGAGGGTGAGCCCGAGGACTTCTCGCTGGCCGCAGGGGACAACCTTCACTTCGTGACCCTCTCCCCTGCCTGCGCCACACCGGTCGCGGGCGAGGGAGGCTGACCTGCATCTCCGATCGGTATAGTCGCGCAGATGGGGACAGCTGCACGGCGTTGTGAGGTGACGCCGCGTGCCTTGTCGCAGGGTGCCTGGTCGGAGCGTGCCCCGGGGCGGCGTTCGACATACCGTCCCGCCCTGTCGACGTGAGACGACCTCGGCGCATCATGACTCGCTGGATGGCGGGTGCCGTGGCCGTGCTCGTGCTCGCTGCCGGTGTCGGGGTTGCGGCAGTGGCGGGATCGAGTCCCTCCATCGTGACCAGCGCACGATTCGTGGCAGGCACACCTGAGGCAGGTTCTCCCGTCGGGCTCGACGTGAGCGTCTATCTGCCGGCGAAGACCCCGGCCCCTGCCATCCTGCTGGCGCACGGGTTCGGCGGGTCGAAGAGCGACCTGGACTCCGAGGCGCGCGCGCTGGCCGAGCACGGTTACGTCGTGATGGCCTACACAGCGCGGGGTTTCGGCCGGTCGGGCGGTCTCATCCACCTGGACTCGCCCGCCTACGAGGTCGCTGATGCCAGCAGGCTCGTCTCCTACCTCGCGACGCTGCCTGAGGTGCTCAAGGAGCGCCCCGGCAACCCCCGCATCGGGGTGGCAGGTTCCTCCTACGGCGGCGGGCTTGCGCTGCTGCTGAGCGCCTACGACAAGCGTGTTGACGCAGTGGGCGCGGACATCACCTGGAACGACCTCTCGCAGGCGCTCTTCCCCAACGCCACAGGTGGACAGCCCGGGGTCTTCAAGAAGGTGTGGGCTGGTCAGCTCTTCTCCTCCGCCTCGCAGCGCAGGGGGGGACCGTGCGGCAGATTCGCCCCGGACCTCTGCGCCGCCTACCAGCAGGCCGCCAGCTCGGGCGAGTCCAACGCCTCGATCCTGACGCTGCTGAAGGCCTCAAGCCCCTCCAGCGTGCTTAGCCGGATCGGCGCCCCAACCCTGCTCAGCCAGGGCGAGCAGGACTCACTCTTCCCCCTGGGGCAGGCAGGAGCCAACGCCAGGGGAATCGCTGCAAACGGCACCCCCGTCAAAGTGATCTGGCGTTCCGGCGGACACGACGGCGAGACGGCCACCTCGGATCTGGTGGGCTACCTGCAGGGCTGGTTCGACCCGGTTCTGTTGAAGCACGGGCAGGTGAGCACCTCCTTCGACATCACGGTGCCAGGTTCCGGCATCTCGTCGGCAACCGGACGGACCGTCTCCCAGAGCCTCAAGGTCGATCCCGGCTTCACCATTGGTCGGACGCAGCCGGTGGGTGTCATCGGCGCCGCCCAGACGATCTATGCGCCGGCTGGGGGAAGCCCCGCTGCCGTCACCTCCCTCCCCGGCCTCGGCAGCCTGCTCGGCGCCGCCTCCGCGGTCCCCGGTGCACGGGGCCTGAACGCGCTGCCGGGCCAGGTGGCCATCTTCCCGTCGCAGCCACTTCCCAAGAGCCTGCTCCTGGCGGGGTCCTCCACCGTCAGACTCGAGGTCACGGCTCACGGGTCCACCGACGCGACCCTGTTCGCCTCGGTACACCACGTCACCGCTGACGGCGCCGACACCCTCCCCGCGGGGCTGGTCGCCCCGATCCGGCTCACCGGGCTCACCCCCGGGGTCCCCCGGAGCGTGACCGTGACGCTTCCAGCCGTCGTGAGCAACCTGCCCGCAGGGGAACGTCTGGCCCTGACTGTCGCAACCACCGACCTCGCGTACCAGCTGCCCACCACGCCCCGCAGCTACACGATCGCCGTCCCCGATGCGGCCGTCTCTGTGGCCACCATCGAAGGACGCATCCTGCGCACCGGCCGGCCCTGGCTGTGGCTCGTGGCGGGCCTGGCCGCGCTGGCGGCCCTGATCCTCGGCGCTCTGGTGGCTGCGGCCCGGCGCCGCCGTCGTCGGAGCGTGGACGCCGAGCTGGCAAGCATTCCGGTGTCGATCCAGGGCCTGGTCAAGGACTACGGCGATGGCTACCGAGCCGTGGACGGGGTGAGCTTTCGCGTCGAGCGCGGGCAGGTTGTCGGGCTGCTCGGGCCCAACGGCGCCGGCAAGACCACCGTCCTGCGGGTCCTGATGGGCCTGATCCGGCCGACGTCAGGCAGGGTCCACGTGTTCGGCGAGCTGGTCGAGGCGGGTGCCCCGGTGCTGTCGCGGATCGGATCGTTCATCGAGGGACCGGGCCTGCTCCCCCACCTGTCCGGACGCGATAACCTGCGACTGTTCTGGGCCGCGACCGGTCGCCCGCCCGGGGATGCGGAGCTCGACACGGCGCTGGAGATCGCAGGCCTCGGAGCATCTGTCGACCGTCGGGTCAAGACCTTCAGCCAGGGAATGAGACAGCGCCTCGCTATCGCCCAGGCGATGCTCGGGCTTCCCGAGCTGCTGGTGCTGGACGAACCCACCAACGGCCTGGACCCGCTGCAGATCGCCGAGATGCGCGAAGTGCTCCGACGGTATGCCGAAACCGGCCGGACCGTCGTCATCTCCAGCCATCTGCTGGCCGAGGTCGAGCAGACCTGCAGCCACGTCGTCGTGATGCACAACGGCAAGCTCGTCGCGGTGGGGTCGGTAGCAGAGATCGCCCGCACCGGCGGAGTGCAGCTGTCAGTGAAGAACCCCCAGCAGGCACAGGAGATTCTGGCCGCCGCAGGCGTGGACTCGCAGACGGTACCGGCACGTCGGTCACTGGAGGACATCTTCATCGAGATGGTTGGTGCAGATCATGACTGAACCCCTGGCCAGCGCTCCTGGCCCGGCGGGCCACCCCGCGCCAACCCGTCGCGGCGTCCACGACAGGCTGATGCAGCTTGAGGCGGTGCACGACAACGGCTTCCGGCTCGGCCGAACCCTGCGTGTGCGGGTGGAGTTCACCCGGCAGCTGCGCCGGCGACGCACCCAGCTGACCGTTCTGGTCCTGCTCGTCCTGCCGGTCATCATCGCGCTGGCCTTCAAGATCAGCTCGGACACAGGCTCATCGGGGGCCACTTCGCAGGGCGGCTCTGGGCGAGCGGGTGCTCCGGCGCTGGTCAACCTGGCAACCACGGGTGCAACCAACTTCGCGCTCTTCACCGAGTTCGCCTCGGCAGGTTTCCTGCTGGTGGTCATCGTGGCGCTGTTCTGCGGCGACACCGTCGCCAGCGAGGCCAGCTGGTCGTCCCTGCGCTACCTGCTCGCGATCCCCGTGCCCCGCTCCCGGCTGCTGCGACAGAAGCTGATCGTGGCCCTGAGCCTCAGCTTTGGCGCGAACCTGCTGCTCCCCGCCTGGGCCTACCTTGTCGGGGGTGCGTTCTTCGGCTGGGCCCCCGGGCAGTCGCCGCTGGGCGGGACCTTCACCACCGGGACCGCACTGCAGAGACTGCTCATCGTCGTCGGCTACTCCTGCATCCAGTCCCTGCTGGTGGCAGCGCTCGCGTTCCTGCTCAGCGTCCTGACCGATGCGCCCCTGGGGGCTGTTGGTGGCGCCACGATGCTGGTGGTGGTGTCCAACATCCTGGACTCGATCACCTCGCTGGACCCCTACCGGCGCTTCCTGCCCACCCACTTCCAGTACTCGTGGCTGGACGCGCTGGGGCCGAACATCGTCTGGGACGACATGATGCGCGGCACCGGCGTCGTCCTGGTCTACTCCGCGGTGTTCTTCGCCCTCGCCTGGTGGCGGTTCCAGGAGAAGGACATCCTCAGCTAGCGCTCGGACCGACGGGGTGCCGCGGTATTGAATATTGGATACACTCTGACGAACGTGGCTTTATGCCCGCCCGCCCGCTTCATCTCTGGAGGACTGCCATGACACCGGTTCCGGTCGGACCGCTCGAGCTTCTCAAGATCGAACATCTGCTCACTGACGAGGAACGCGCAGTCCAGCTGAGTGTCAGGCGGCTGGTGGACGACACCATCCGGCCCAACATCGCTCAGTGGTACGAAACGGGGACGTTCCCGGCCGAGATGGCCCTGACGTTCGGCAAGCTCGGGCTGCTCGGCATGCACCTGCAGGGCTACGGTTGCGCCGGGATGAGCGCCGTCGACTACGGTCTGGCCTGCATGGAGCTGGAGGCCGGGGACTCGGGGGCACGTAGCTTCGTCTCGGTCCAGGGTTCACTGGCCATGTTCGCCATCCACCGCTGGGGTTCGGAGGAGCAGAAGCAGGAGTGGCTGCCGCGGATGGCGCAGGGCGAGGTCATCGGCTGCTTCGGCCTTACCGAGCCCGACTTCGGTTCCGACCCGGCCGGCATGCGGACCAATGCCCGACGCGACGGCAACGACTGGGTGCTCAACGGCACCAAGACATGGATCACCAACGGCTCCATCGCAGACATCGCGGTGGTGTGGGCACGCACCGCCGCCGGCATCCAGGGCTTCATCGTCCCGACCGACAGCCCGGGCTTCACCGCGAACAAGATTCCCGGCAAGCTCTCACTGCGCGCGTCGGTCACCTCAGAGCTGGTGCTGCAGGGTGTACGGCTGCCCGCTGACGCCGTGCTGCCCGGCGTACAGTCCCTGCGCGGACCGCTGTCGTGCCTGGACGAGGCACGCTTCGGCATCGTCTTCGGAGCTCTGGGCGCCGCCCGTGACTGTCTGGAGATCGCCCTTGACTACTCCCGCAGCCGGGAGGTGTTCAACCGCCCGATCGGCGGCTACCAGCTGACCCAGCAGAAGCTGACCGATATGGCCCTGGAGCTCCAGAAAGGGTTCCTGCTCGCGCTGCACCTCGGGCGGCTCAAGGACTCCGGAACCCTCGAGCCGCGCCAGATCAGTCTCGGCAAGCTCAACAACGCACGTGAGGCGATCGCCATCGCGCGCCAGTGCCGCACCATTCTCGGCGCCAACGGCATCACGCTGGACTACTCGGTGCTGCGGCATGCCAACAACCTGGAGTCGGTGCTGACCTATGAGGGCACGGCCGAGATGCACACCCTGGTCGTCGGCCAGGCCCTGACCGGGTTGAGCGCCTTCAGCTGAGCGTCGCCGCCGTGCCGTCCCCAGCCGGTTCCATCACGGGGCGGAGGCCCTCAACAGCGTGCCGTCGGTGCTCGGCGAGCACCTTGATGGCAGTCGGTGCGTCGCCGGCCCTGACTGCGACAACCAGCGCCCGGTGCTCAGCCGCCACGAGCTCGCGATGGTGCTGCTCGTTGTAGTAGACCGCCCGATACACCTCCGTCGCGTCCCACAACAGCCCGATCAGCCACATAAGCCGGGGAAGGGCGCAGGCGTCGATGAGCGCGAAGTGGAAGCGCCGGTTGGCGGTTGTCATGGCGATCACATCAGCGTTGTCGGCCGCGGCCTGGACATCACGCTCAGCCTCTTCGAACCGTGAGATGTCCTCGGGAGTCAGCTGGGGCACCGCAACGGTGACCGCCTCGGCCTCGAGGATCTCGCGGATCCGGTAGACCTCCACCAGGTCGGACAGGGAGAGCTCGGTGACGAAGTAGCCACGATGGGCGCAGTACGTGACCTGCCCCTCCCCCTCGAGAATCTTCAGCGCCTCGCGCAGGGGGACCCGGCTGACGCCGAGCCCGGCAGCCAGGGAGTCCTGGACGATCTTCTGGCCGGGGCGCAGCACACCGGTGACGATGAAGCGCCTCAGCTCCGCAAGAATCGCCTCCTGCGCGGTCGGCGGCCGCTGGAACACCGCCATCACCGGACCATCCCGGCATCCTCGAAGCCGTCGAGCCCGTGGGGGCTGTCCGGCCTGTCAGGGCTGTCCAGCCAGGCGAAGACCTCCTTCTCGTCTTCCCCCAGGGCTGGCGGGCGATGGCGATAGGAGACCCCTGTCGCGGACAGCCGCAACGGGTTCGCGACCTGGGCCGACCCATCGACATCGATGATCGGCTGGAGCCCGAGCGACTCGGCGAAGCGCACACCCTGAGCGACGTCGTTGATCGGCCCGCAGGGGATCCCGGCGCCGGTCAGGGTCGCGAACCAGTCCTCGGCGCCGCGGGTGAGCAGCACCGTGGCCAGCTCGCGGACCAGCGGCTCACGGTGGTCCACCCTGGCGCCGTTGGTCTCGAAGCGTGGGTCATCTGCCAGCTGGGCAAGGCCGAGGCAGTCGCATAGTGCCCGGAACTGCCGGTCGTTGCCGGCAGCGATGACCATCAGACGGTCTGCCGTGGGGAACTGCTCGTAAGGGCAGATGCTCGGGTGCCGGATCCCCGTCCCATGGGCGACATCGCCGGTGAGGGCGAAGGCCCCGCCGAAGTTGACCAGCCCCGAGAGCATCGAGGACATGAGGTTGAGCTCCACGCGCTGTCCCTGCCCGGTGCGCTCCCGGTGATGCAACGCCGCGAGGATGCCGACTGCCGCGTGCAGGCCGGTGATGACGTCTGCCGTGGCGATGCCGTTCTTGGACGGGGTATCAGGGTCCGGTCCGGTAAGGCTCATCAGTCCCGAGACTGCCTGCACGACCAGGTCGTAGCCAGGCAGCTCAGCGCCAGCGCCGGTGCCGAAGCCGGTGATCGAGCAGTAGACAAGGCCTGGGTTGAGATGCCGGACCGAGTCGTAGTCGAAGCCCAGACGCGCCATGCTCGCGCCACGGAAGTTCTCGATCATCACGTCGGCGCGGGAAGCCAGCGTGAGACCGCGGCGCCTGCCTTCGGGACTGGCCAGGTCCAGCGCGATGCTTCGCTTGTTGCGGTTGATCGAGAGGAAGTAGGTGCTCTCCCCCTCAGGAGTCCACGGTGGCCCCCAGTGCCGGGTGTCGTCGCCGCCTGGGGACTCGACCTTGATCACGGTTGCCCCGAGGTCGCCGAGCAGCATCGTGGCGTACGGGCCGGCCAGCACCCGGCTGAAGTCCGCGACCACAACGCCTTCAAGAGGTCCCGAGGTGCTCACACCTGAACCATAGCGGATACTGGATCCAATCTTCCGTCAAGGAGGCAGTCGGCGACCCCTCAGGTGACAGCAGCGGTATCGTCCATCTGAAGCAGCACCAGCGAGGCGGCGGTCTCTACGTGCTCCTGGCAGGCCTTCCAGGCACGCGGGCCGTCGGAGGCCTGCACCGCGGCCAGCACCTCTCGCAGCTCACGCAGCACCTCCGGCCCGCGGCCGGGCACGGAAAGGGTCAGGCTACGCATCATCTGGATCCTGGCATACAGCGTGCGCAGCATCGTGGCGATGATCGCGTTCCCTGACCCGTCGAGCAGCGTTGCGTGGAACGCGTCCTCATAAGCCATGATCTCCACCAGGTCGCCCCCGGCCATCGCGGCTTCCACATGGTGCATGGCCTCGGCAAGCTGGAGCTTGACAGCATCACTTGCCCGCTCGGCGAACAGCTGACCGGCGAGGGCCTCCAGGACGGCGCGCACCTCGTACAGAGCGGCCACATCCGCCCTGCTCATCACGGTCACCTCGGGCCCTCTGTGAGCCACCATGGTGACCAGCCCGTCGGCCTCGACCTGCCGTAGAGCCTCACGGATGACCGTGCGACTCACCTCGTAGCGCTGGCACAGATCACGTTCGGTCAGCCGCTCCCCCGGAGCGAACACCCCCGAGGCAATGGCCTGGCGCAGCGACTCGCTGACCTGGTGCCGGAGCGGCGCAGCCACTCTCTTCGACCGCAGGACCTTCCCGGTGGGTGACGTCACGTTACAACCCCTTCTTCTCACATATATCTATCATCATATGATGGGCATACCGTATTACGGCATCGCCGAGATCAAGGCGTCGCCAGCCTGTCAAAGATCTCAAAGAGGCCCGCACAGCCGCCCTCCGAGCCAGATGCGTGACAGCAGCCGCACGGCCTCGACGCTTAAGCGCCTCGGGTGTGACGATGGTCATCGGCTCCCCCTGTGTGCGGACAGCATGTCAACCGCTGCCAAGGGGCGTGCATGAAGGTCGCGCTGGAACATGCGCCGTGCCAGGAGGACCATCCCCGCCGCGATCAGCAAGGTGACCGAGGCGACCCGCCAGGCGAACGGATAGTCCATATGGGTGACCAGGAGGCCAAACAGCGCGGGTCCCGAAGCCCCACCGAGAAAAGCTCCGGCCTGAACTGCACCCGAAGCCGCACCAGGTGCCTCTCGCCCGACCCGGACCACCGCGAACAGCATCAGGCCGGTCCACCCCCACCCGATCGCGAAAGCGAACGTCGCCGAGACCCAGAGCATCGGGACGCTCTGGATGGAGATCAGCGCCAGGCACGCTGCCCCGAAGAGCATCTGCACGGCCACCACCGGGAGGTGGCGGCCGCCGCGGCGGTCGGCACGGTGGCCGGTCAGGATTCGGGTTCCAATGGCCAGGCCGCTGCCGGTGGCCAGCAGGAACCCGGTCTGCGACGGGGTCATCCCGATCTGAAACCCCCACGAGGCCAGGAAGGCAGCCAACGAGTTGACAGCGGCACTGCCCAGCGCCATCGCGGCGGCGGTCAGCGCCAGGGCCGGCATCGGCGCCTTCTCCACCGACCCCCGTGCCGTAGCCCTGATCACGGCGTCCGGCGGCAGGAACAGGCCACCGACGATGACCAGGATCGCCAGCATCGCGGTAATCCCGAAGGTCCAGCGCCATCCGATGACAACCCCCACCGACGGCACGGCCAGCCCCCCCAGGACGATGGCGAACGGGATGGCTGACTGCTTGACCCCGAATGCCAAGCCCTGTCGATGCCGCGGGATCGACTTGGACAGCGACAGGTTGGAGGTGACCTGCATGGCCGCGTTGGCCATGCCCAGGACGATCAGGGCGACCACCAGGACGGCATACGAGTGAGCGCCCCAGGCCAGTCCAGCGCCACCGAGGACCGCGATGGTGCCTGCGAGCACAGTGCTCCGGCGCCGACCGAGCCGGTCCACGAGGCCGCCCCCCAGAAGGGCGGTCGTGGCAGCGGCCGCGAAGAAGCAGCTCACCGCGAGCCCGAAACGCGACTCGTCGAACTCCAGGTCACGCCGGATGAACACGGACTGGGAACTGAGCAGGAAGACCGGAACCGCGCCAAGGGTGGTCATGGCGCTGGCCGCGGACATCGTGAGCACGACCCCCGGAAGCTTCACACCACGCATCGTCACGACCTCCCGGCAAGCTGCGAATCTGGACTGGCGCCAGGCCGCAAAGGACTACCCGCCGCCGACCAGGGCGAGAGAGATGACGGGCAGGTAGGTCACCAGAGCCAGAGCTGACAGCAGGACCAGTGCGCTCGGGAACGCGGCCCTTGCCACCTGCAGAACACTCATCTTGGACAGGCCGCTGGCCACGAACAGGTTGAGACCGAGCGGCGGGGTCACCATGCCGATCTCGAGGTTCATGATCATGATGATGCCGAGGTGGACCGGGTTCACCCCTAGGGTCAGCCCGATCGGCAACAGGATCGGGGCGATGATGAGGATAGCGCTCGAGGTCTCCATGAAAGCGCCCACGAGAAGCAGCAGCACGTTGACGATGAGCAGGAAGGTGTACTTGTTCAGGTCCATCCCGAGCATCGCTGCGGTCACCTGACCCGGGATGCGCTCGGAGGTGAGGACGAAGGTGAACAGGATCCCGTTGGCGATGATGAACATGATCATCGCGGAGGTCTTGGCCGAGCCGAGCA